>JAPCJP010000026.1 GCA_027886885.1 Nitrososphaerota archaeon
CAGACCTGAAGCCGACGGACTACAAGCTCAGGGCGGGCGATACCATCAGGTGGGACGTGGGCGCGTATCATCAAGGCTACGTGGGCGACGCGTCGAGGACGGGCAAGGTCGGGAGACCGCCCAGCTCCTTCGGCAAGCTCTACTCGCAGGTCTACGAGGCCCACATGAACGGCATAGGTGCCATCAAGCCGGGGAACCTCGCATCCGATGTGGATGAAGCAGTAAGGACGACCTTGAGAGCTTACCAGTTGCCGATGCTCGCCGAGTCCATGGGCCACGGGCTGGGCATGCGCGTGTACGAACTCCCCTGGATCGCACCGAAGGAGGAGTCGCAGAAACTCGACATGCGACTGAGGGCCGGGATGGTGATCAGCCTCGAACCGGAGTCTTGGCGGGACGGGAGATTCGTCAGGCTTGAAGACATGATCCTCGTCACCGAGTCGGGGAGCGAAATTCTCACGAAGACTCCATACCTGGACGAGTACCTCTGAAGCGGCCGGTCGCTACACGCCGGTCAGGACCGTAGATAGAATCACGACCGAGCCGATTGCCAAGAAGACAACTATCGAAAGATATCGGATTCTGCGGGCAGAGAGAATCTTCCCCAACCGGTTCCCCAGTATGGTCTCGAGGGCGGTAGCCGCGACCAGGGCGATGACGGCGCCTGAAAAGACCAGAAGCAGGTTGTCGAACTGGGCCACAAAGATGACGGTGAGCAGTTCTGTGGCGTCTCCGGCGAGGTCGAGGACCACCAGACTCGCGAGCACGGCCAGGAACGCGGCAATGTCGCTCGACGTGCCGCCCCCTGCCAGCTTCTCTCCTCTCGTCTGCACGTTCCGCTCCTCGCGCAATCCCCGAGCGTACTGAAAGACCGCATAACCGAGCATTATGGCACCCCCGACGAGCTTGATCCAGAATATCGGGACGAAACTGACCAAGACCGTGCCGAACAGCACGATTATGGCCGAGGTGATTGAGAACGCGATAGAACCTGCGGCGAAGACACGCCAGGGATTAGTCTTGGTGGCGAGGGTCAGGAGCAGCAGAGCGTCCTTGTCCGTCAGTTCGGCAAGAAAGATTGTCCCGATGACGGTCAATAAGGCCGCCGTCGGGTCACCCATGGAAGACCGCCCATCTTTGGCGGCGAGGCCCGCAAGGCAAGTGTTCCGCCAAAAGTGTTTCCGAGTGAGAGTTCACGCCGATTTAATTATTTCCCAAAAAGCACGTGCGGCCCGAAACCGGGCGAAGACGGGGCGGTTCGACTCGCTCCGCCCCCGTCAAGCTCGGCTGCTTCTCACGCCGACGAGGTTGTGCTCGTCGAGCCGGTGGGGCTGCTTGAATGCATGTTCTGACAAGGTCCGGCGGGGTTCGTCGTGGTGCCGGTGCCGCTACTGCTCGTGCTGTTGGTAGTCGTGGTTGTGGCCGTCTGAGCATGAGCCAGGGTGAGCGAACCGACGCCCACGATTGCTGAGATGATAGCTATTGCGAGGAAGGCATAGACCGCGGTGTTGCGTCTGTTGTGGTGGCCGAGAGTTTGACTCATTTTCTTTCACCTCCAAGATGCAAGAGCCGAGCCTGATAGTTATCCAATTTCCATGAACCTTCCGGAATCTCGCGCGAATCCACACCTGATTGGGTCCCAATCGGCACCATCCGGATCCTTGGCCCTCCAGCGGGGCCGAGATTCGCTAACGATTCGGGAACCATTCAGGAGACTGCCTAAATATTCAGAAGAGTCCAGTTTTTGTCTATGTCATCGAAGAGGATGACGAAATTTGCCCCCGCTCGATCACTGGGGGCCGGTTCCCCGCTCTCTTCGATAGAATTATTGATTGGCGTTCCCCACCCGTCTTTTGTGGACTCGTTCGAGAGGCTCCTTTGGTGGCTCTTCGCTGGGAGCGCCGGGGCGGCCACGAGGGCCACGATTCTGACGGGCATCAGGGAGCAACCCAGGAACGCCCAACAGCTCTCCCAGGCCCTCGAACTGGACTACACCACGATAAGACACCACCTGAAGGTGCTGGAAAAGAACAGGCTCGTGGTCACGGAAGGCGAGAAGTACGGCAAGATATATTTCGTATCGGATTCGATGGAGGCACACTGGGATAAGTTGGAAGGGATGTTGAAGCGGATGCCCGGTTCGAAGGGAGGGAAGGGTCGATGAGCCAACCCGAAGTGAACCCCCCAACTCCGGCCGTGCAGCCTTCCCCCCAAGGCAGGATGGGTCTGAGCAGACAGAAGGTCTGGGTCCCCATCGTTGTCATCGTTGGCTTCCTCCTGGGCGAAGCGATCTCATACCTGATCACTCAGCCCCAGCCGACGTGCTTCGGAGCGTTTCCGGGAGAGGGGGGCCCCTGCGGCCCGTTCGGCTTCAACCGCTTTCCCCGCTTCAACGACGACCCTACGATCCAATTCCACATCATATTGACGACCATTTCGATCGCCCTGCTGGTGGCCCTTGTCGTTGTCTACGTGCGAATGTATATAGAGACCAAGGCGAATTTCGCTCTTGGCCTGGTGGTGGTCCTATTCGCCCTGCTGGTGCAGGCCCTGCTCTCGTATCCGCTCCTCATAGGATTCATCGGCGTGGTTTACCTCGGTCCGGGCCTGTCGAGTCAAGTCGCCGATGTCTTTACGGTCTGCGCGTACATAGTCTTCCTCTACCTAAGCCTAGAGTGAGCCCTTCGGCCTCGTTCTGGCCTGGAGTGATTCTGAAAAAGGGGGAGGCCGAGTATGGTTCTAACCCTGGACAGTCGTTACCAGGTTGACCAAGTACTCGGTGCTTCCTGCCTTGAAGTCCAGTGACACTATTCCGCTGGAGGAGACGAAGTCCCCATGCGCCGATGCCTGCACGATGAACGCGCCTATGGGGGTCGTGGTGCCCTGTCCCGAGATTGTGGTGGCTGACGGGTCCATTTGAGCTGAGCCGCTTGCGATCGAGTATGTGTTTCCGTTCACGACGAGGCTCCCGCCGGTGAGGGACAGGGTGTCGCCCGTTGCGAGGCTGCCGGTGACGCTGAAGGTGAGCGTCCCTGAAGCGGTGCCGTTCTGCGCGGCGTCACCCACGACGAAGTACGTTCCCTGGGTGCTCGTCAGAGTTATTGTCTGGCCCACCGAGACGTTCACTCTGTTCTGCTGGAAGTTTCCTCTCGCTGGACCCTGGCCGAACCCCTGACCTTGTTGTTGTGGTAAGCCGAAGGGTCCGCCTTGGCCTCCGGGAGGCAGGTTGTGTGTCGTAGATGCTGTGGCGGTAGACGCTGTGCTGGTGTTTGTGGCTGTCTGTGCGGTGGCCGGGGCCAGCACTGCCGAGTAGGCGAGGAGTGCCAGCACCACGGTCACGGCTACGACCGATAGTGTCGCTGCTTTTGCGATTCTGGTTGTCATTGTCGGTCTTCGTTCGCCGAAGTGTTATTTACTGGATTTCCGAGATCACTCCCTAATCCTTAGCAAATCGTTGTTCGAATTGCTTCCAGCGTCTCCTTTCGCGCGGAACCGCTTGGCAGCAATGTGGGAGAACACATATATAATCTAGAGAAGGGCTATGGAAATGCTAATGGTTCGAGATAAGCCCGGAGGTAATCCCAAAGTGCCGCCGATTGTGTTGGGTCCGAAACGGAGCGCCGACAGGGCGTCAAGCAAGGCCGGTCTCGCTGCCGCCAGTGGTCCCAACCTCGCCTACAGGTTGTCCGTTCGAGACCCAGAATCCGAAGAGGCAAAAGCCGTACTTGTAAGTGGTGAGGTTATCGTATGGGTCTAGGCTGTTCGAATAGGTCGGCGCTCCGAACCCCGCGCAGGTTGCATTCAACGAAATCGTGAGGGGTCCGGATGAGGTGCTCTGGACTGCCGTCGTTGTCGTTGTGAAGTTCCCTATGACCAAGGTCGCCGCGAGGATGATCACAATTATTATGGCGATCTCTCTCCGAGTGTAGGGCCTGTGCTGCCCGTGCTCGCCCGCTTCCGCGGGCACGTCGGTCGTCACGAGAGTTTCTCTGGTCCAGTCCCCGCTTTAAGCTCTCTTTGCCGGCCCGCTCCGACCCCTAAGGCGTATTCCCGCTCTTCTTGTTGCGCAACGACCGTATCCATGAGATCTGGCTTTCCAGGATTCCTTCCATCTCGGCCAGGACGGATTCACGCTCGCTAGGGTTGAGCTGGACGACCTTCTCCTCGAAGAGCTCGCGCTCCGCCCTGTAGTGCCTGAGGAAGAAGGACGTATACTGGTCTGGGCGGAAGAGTTCGCTCATCAGGCCCATCATCACCTGGGGTTTGTTCTCGTTTGCCCCTTCGAAGATCTCGCGCTTCGCCGCCTCAAGCTGCTCGTTCCCCTTCTCGGTCACGGCGTAGGCGACGCTGTCCTCACGGCCTTCCACATCGAGAGGTTTGACCAGGCCCTCCTTGGCCAAGGTCTTCAGCAGCGGGTATATCGTTCCCGGGCCGGGTCTCCAGGCCCCCCTCGTCCTCTCGTTGATGTGCTGCATGATCGAGTAGCCGGTCTCCGCCTGGCGCTGGGTGAGGGCTAGCACGTACATCCTGAGGAAGCCCCTAGGGACCGACTGGGGTCCCATCCTGCGGTGGAGTCGGTCGTGGGCGCGTTCCCTATGCTCTCGGTGAGTGTGGGCGATCTTCTCCCCAAGGGTTTCGCGATTCCTGGACCTGGACGCTCCGCTCATCTCAACTTCATTCAGCTATGTAGGTAGTCCTATATAGTATTATGTATTAGATATATTTATAATAAGAGCTCAGGAGGACCTACGCCATGAGCACGACCGATCTCATCACGGTAGACAACCTGGTCGAGGTCTACGCGGACGGTACCAAGGCTGTGGACGGAATCTCTTTCAAGGTAAGGGACGGAGAGTTTTTCGGGTTTCTAGGTCCTAACGGCGCGGGGAAGAGTACCACAATCAAGATACTGACGACGCTTTTGAGGAAGACCTCAGGTACGGTAACCATTGCTGGATACGACCTCGAGAAACACCCCAAGGAGATCAGAAAGCTGATCGGAGTGCAGAGCCAGGATACTGCCGTCGATCCCGAGCTTACCGGGAGGGAGAACATGATGCTTCAGGGAGAGCTTCAGCAGATGCACGGGAAGGTTCTCGGCGAGAGGGTGGACCACCTCCTAGAGGTGGTCGGTCTCAAGGACGCGGCAGACAAGCGAGCCGGGAGGTACTCCGGCGGGATGAAGAAGAGGCTGGACCTTGCGTGCACGCTCGTCCACGAACCGAAGGTTCTATTTCTCGACGAACCGACAACGGGCCTAGACCCCCAGTCTCGCAACACGATGTGGGATTACATGGAGAGCCTCAACGAAAAGCAGGGCATCACGATATTCCTCACCACGCAGTACCTTGAGGAGGCGGACCGGCTCTGCGACAGGCTGTGCATAGTCGACAATGGAAAGATTGTCGCCGAGGGGTCCCCTGTAGGCCTCAAGCAAGAGATAGGCGCAGACGCGATCACGATTACAATGGAGAGCTCGGCCGGAGCTACCAAGGAGGCCACCAAGGTCGCCGCGAAGCAGGTCCTCTCGACGCTACCTGCCGTCGTGAACACGATAGACGCTGAAGATGGCCTGACCATCTACGCGAAGAACGGTGGAATCTTCATCCCCGAGCTAATTCGGGCCTTCGACAAGGCGAACATCAGGCTGGTCTCGATAAATGTCTCGACCCCCTCGCTCGACGACGTCTTCTTGAAGCATACCGGAAAGAGGATCAGGGCGGAGGAGCTCGTCAAGCAGCCTTCGAGGGCGGGGTTCGGAAGGAGGTGAAGTCGGCGTGACTCTACTCTGGGACACGCGCAACCTCTTCATCAGGGCCCTGAAGAAACTCACTCGCAACCCGATACTCATATTCTTCTCACTCTTCCAGCCCATAATCTTCCTCGTCCTCTTCACACAACTCTTCCACGACTTCAACCTGCTACCGGGGTTCCCCCCCGGCGTGAGTTACCTGCAGTTCGCAGCCGCGGGCATACTGCTGCAGAACGCGTTTAGTAGCGCGCTCCAGTCGGGCACGTCCATAGTGGACGACCTGAACTCCGGATTTCTCCAGAAGATGCTCGTCACACAGGTGGCTCGTCCTGCGATACTACTCGGCAGGCTGCTGACCGACGCCTGCCGCGTCACCGTGCAATCCATAATCATCCTGGCGCTCGCCTTCGCTCTCGGTTTCAGGATCGAGTCGGGCATCCCCGGCTTCCTCCTGATCATCTTCATAATCGCCTTCTTCGGCTTCGCCTGGTCCGGAATCTCGCTAGCCATAGGGATGCGGACGAGGAGCACGGAGACCGTCTTCGGGATCGGGTTCACCCTGAGCTTCCCACTGCTCTTCATGAGCACCGCCCTCGTCCCCGTGAGCTTCATGCCCACTTGGATGCAGGACGTGTCGAGCGTGAATCCCATAACCTACGCAGTGAACGCGGTAAGAGACCTGTCGCTCCCAGGGTACTTCTCCCTGAGTGCGGAGCTCACGGCCCTCGGGGTCATCGCCGGGATAGCGGTAGTGACCATGGGCGCCACCCTCTACCTCTTCAGAAAGGTCGTCAGCTAGGTTCAGCTAGAGGCCGTGACGGGCTCCGGCAACCGCTCACTGCTGCGCGGCGACCACTTGGACCGTCTGGGCTTGCTGGTTGCCGTCCCCGTACGTGAACGTGATGGACAGGGTGTAGCTGGTCCCTGCCACCCCCTCGTCGGTGGTTGTAAAGCCGGCCGCGGTGGCGCCACCCGGCAGGGGAGTGCTTGGAGCTACCGCCGCGCCGTTGTAGAACAACGTGATCGAGCAACCGTTCGCGCAAAGGTCAACGGTGTTGTCAGGGCCTCCAGGGATTGCCACGTCGATGCCCGTGATCGTGTCGTAGCCTGTGTTCATCACCTGGATTGTGAGGCTCCCCGTCCCGTTTCCTCCCGCCGTCAGCGAGATGTTCGCCCTCACGCCCTGGAAGTCGGGTCCTCCCTCCGTGGTCGTGACGAGGGAGGTGACCGTAGTGGACTTGGATACAGTCACGGTGGATGTCAGCTGGGTCAAGGCGACGGTCGAGGTGACCGTGGTGGTCGTCTCGGAGGTGACGGTGGTCGCAGCCGTGGTGTGGGTCAACGTCGTCGTCTCGGTCTGTGTCAGGGTCTTTGTCGACGTTCCTGAGAACGACTGCAGCGACGTGATCTGCCGGCTCTGCGACGAGGATGCGCTCCCCAGAGCTGAGGAAGCGGAGCTCAGGGACGCGAGCGTGGACCCGGTCGAATATGTGTAATACGCGAAGCCCGCCCCAACGATGATCAGCAGGACGAACATCGCAATCAGAAGGCTGCTGGGCTTTCGGCCCGGAGTTTGCATGGGCACCGGCCGCATCAAAGCCAGCCGCTTAAATCTCTAGCTCCATTTTTCCCCGACGAACACCGTCCGAGCTTGTGGACTACCAAACGGTTAATTCGTCCACGCTCGGGCGTGCCCTCGATTGAGAGGCAGAGACGTGCTCGGGGTGACGGGGACGCCCGGCACCGGGAAGAAGTCGATTTCTCCCACACTGTCGTCCATACTCCGCAGGGACCTGGTCGACCTGAACTCATTCGCCACGGAGGTCGTCGAGAGACCCAGAGCACGGCCGGAAGAAGAGGTCACGGTCGACCCGAAGTCTCTCAGGAGGGAACTCTTGAAGCGGATGCCAGAACGCTGTGTAGTATCCGGGCATCTCCTCCCCGATGTCCTCCGCCGAGGGGAGGTCGGGTTCGTGGCCGTCCTCAGGTGCGAGCCTCTCGTCCTCAAGGGGCGGCTGGAGGGTCGAGGTTACTCTCACACCAAGGTCTTGGAGAACGTGGAAGGGGAGCTCATCGGCGTCGTCCTCGACGCGGCCCTGCGCGCCTTCGGGCACGAAACCCTCCACGAATACGACACCACAAAGGCCACCCCCGAAAGGGTGGCGAAGGCCATCGCCCGAGACTACAAGGCCGGCTCACGGAGCGATGGCCCCTGGACCGATTGGACCCTCGCCTACGATTCCTCGAGCAAGCTCAGGCTGCTCCTCTCGGATTCTGAAAAGAACGTGGCCGCATCCACCTGAACCAGTATGGGTCTCTGGAGCCTTGTGAGGCTCACCACCGCCTCCCCGACGCCAAGGTTCGCCACATGGGCGAGTTGCTCCTTTGACAGGCTGAGCGCGTCCCCGATGAGCTTGAGGTCCTCGGCCCAGGAGACCCTGTGGATTATCCTGACCCCTGAGTTCTTTATCACCTCGGAGGCGACCTGGGTCGGGAACTGGGCCACGAAGACCATCGACTCCCCGAACTTCCTGAGCTCGGAGATCATCCTCTCGCCCACGCTCGGCGGGTCCTCCTCCCTGCGCGCGGGGGCGATGTTCCTTGCCTCCTCGATGACGAGCAGGTGCTCCATCTTACCCTGGCGGCTCATCCTGTGCTCGTAGACCACCTTCAGCAGGATATCTACGAAGACGCTCCTGACCTGGGTGTCCCTGATGTGACCCAGTTCTACGCAAAGGACCTTGTCGAGGAGCTCGTCCACCGTGTGGCTCGAAGGCCCGTTGAGGGCTCTTCCCACTTGGCCCTCGGTCAGCGGAACGATCCTCCTCAGGAGGGCGACCTTGGTCTCGTTGTCATAGGCAGACCTCAGGGGCCACGCTTCGATTGTCTTGACCAGTGAAGAGAGGGTGATCGGCTCGCTCTCCCCAGCCTCGCCCAGGGTCTTCTGGACGGCGTTCCTGAACATGTACGCCTGGGGGTGCGTGAAGTGATAGATGTCTGAGAATATGTCCGTGACCATGGCGATGTGCTCCGCCGGGTCGCTCGCCGAGACCATGTCCAGCGGGTTTATCGTGAACTTGTCCTTGCCCGGCGAGAGGACCTGACCTCCTACCGCTCTCACCACATCAGCGTGCTCGTTGTGCCAATCGAAGACCGTGACGGGGAGCCCCATCCCCGCGACCTGGCGGACTATCACTCCGGCGCTGGTAGACTTGCCCGAGCCGGTCATCCCCAGTATGGCGACGTGCCTCTTGAGGTCCTCGAGCTGCAGCCTAAAGTCATGGGCACCCCCGGTCCTCGTCTTCACCTTGCCGAGAGATATCCAGGCACCCGTCCCTCCCCCTCCTCCCGCGTGCCCGGACTCTGAAGCGTTGGGTATGTAGAAGTCCGGGGCGGGGTGTATCCCTGCGATCGTGGGCGTCCTGCCCTCGAAGGACTCTAGCCTACTGATGGTCGTGGCATCGGCGACCTGTGAAAGCTTGGGGTCCTTTGGCTGAAGGAGCGTCTCCGCAAAGTCCTTCAGCTCGTTCCTCGTCAGGCGGCGGACCGCAGAGTTCGGCACGCCCACTGCCAACGCCGCGGCTAGGACCCCTGTGTTCTGCTCCAGCGCCGGCAGACCCTCCTTCTGTTTCCCCTTCACGTCCTGCCAGGTCCCGACGACGAGGTCGAACTCGAAGACCTGGTTGGCCTCGTCCTCGCCCTGCCCTGACGGCTTTACGAGAATCAGGTACAGAAACGGGATCTGTGACCTGTGCAACCCGTCGAAGAGACCCTTCATTCGTTGCTGTTGGAGGGTGATCTTGACGGCCGTCGTGTAGTCAAGCTTCTCGTCGTCCATCGTCTCCGCCAACCCGACCCTCAGGAGCGAGAGCATTCTCGAGCTGTCGCCCCTTGTGATGGCCAGGTACCTTCCATCGTAGACCCCGATGGAGTCTATCTTTATCGGAGCCGCGCCCCGGAGCTTCCATCTCACCCTCGATACCATTCCGCTGCTAGCTTCTTGGTCCAGGGCCAGACAGGTCACCACTGGAACGCGGAGCTGAACAGACCGTTGAGGGTATTCGATATGCTCCCCCAGATGTTGGAGGTGAACCCGCCCGCTTCTTTCAAGATCGAGCTTATCCCTCCTACCAGGAGGGACAACGCCACCAGCGCCACGGAGAGCAACAGGGCCTCCTCGATGAGCTGGGCGGCCGCCCTCTGTTTCCTGAACCTTCTGAACGCTCTCTCGATTATCATCGCCTAATAGTCTCGCCAGTTATTTAACGACCAACTGACGATCGCGAGCACCCTTTGCTGGCACGCGCCTAGATGCCGAGGACCAGCGGGCCGAAGAAGTAGGCAACCCCAAGGTATGCGACCGAGGTCGCGGCAAGGTTCAGGTACGCGCGCCTTCGTGAAAAGAAGACCCCGAGAAAAGAGGCCGCGGGGAGCACGAGCAGAATCCCCCAATACGGAGAATAGGAATGGCTGGTAGGCAGAGTCCCGTTCAAGGAAAGCTGGAACGAAGTGAGCACGGGCGCCAGGGTCGAGACCATCGCCGTCACGCCGCCGAGTATGGCAGAGACCAGGATGCTCCTGGTCTCCATGACCTTCTGGTCCATCGCTCTCTGCCGGGTCATCCATATCCAGTGCTCGAAGAGCGTCGTTAGCCGGTCGGCACCCTTCGAAGCCTCAGCGGCGTCCACCCCTGCCTGCTCGACCACATACCGCATGAGGTCGCTGGCGTACCGTTCTCCCCGCTTCCCCTCAGCGTAGAGCGGGCCCATCGCTCTCCGGACCGGATGACCTAGCATGATCCTCCGTACCACTTCTATCTCCCCGCCGCGGTCGCTCTGCCTGAACGTCTCCACCACCGAGGCGGCGACCCCCTTGCCGCGGGAGGAGAGCCGGAGGACCTGCCTGAGCTTGCCCATCAGGGCCAGGTCGGGCGCGCTCAAGCCGAGAGCTTCCTCCGCTCCGTGGAGGAGATGGAGAGCGCCAGGTCGAGCACCACGACCTCGATAAATGCTAGGCTGACCATCGCCAAGGGGTCCGAGTGGTGTTCCAGAGCCGCGAAGAGCATTAGCATGATTGGAAGGAAGAAGGCTATAGTCATGAAGACCGGGAACTTGGTCTCCTCGCCCGATGCGGAGGACCGCACGATGCTCTCCAGCTCTTCCCCCTGGTCCTCCAGCCTTTCGCCCTGAGCCCTGACTATGGACCTCAGGACGCTCAAGGAGGACTGTGATTGCACCAGCGCCTCCGACCGCTTCAACGTGTTCGTGGGGTCGAACCCGAGCAGGGTCTCCCGTTTCATGTCGCGGATTACCGACGACAGCATCGGCTCGTCGGAGCGAAGCATCAAGACCGTCTTCGCCTTGGACCCGGTCCCGTTCAGGTAGACCGCGCCCGATGCGGCGAGCGTCGGGGCTTCCCTCGCCTGGACCAGAGCGGACTTTTCCAGAGCTCGCTTGGGCATCGCCGCCACAGAGTAAGCGGCCGCCATGCCGACCACGGCGCCGAGGACCAGTGACAGCTGCCCCAGGAAGGGAGCAGCGACAAGGGCGACCGCGACCGCGGGTGCGGCTCCGAGAAGAGAAACCAGGGCGGCCATCTTCTTCGGGGCTACTCCGAATTTCTCCCAGGAGTTCGTCCAACGCAACGGGACCACCTATCTCCCCGCACTGGTGACTGTCCTGGCTTCCATCAGGCCGCTGACCACCCCGATTTTTTCCACGAGCATCTCGTTCGTCAACGACGGCCTCCTGATCTGCAACCTCTCCCAAGGAGAGGTCCTCTGCAGACGACCGTCCTCCCTGGCGTAGAACCCGCGCAGCTTCGGTTCTCCATCCTCCTCCGCGACCACCGAGATGTTCTCGACCAGCCTCGTGGAGCCTAGCTTCTCAGGTCTTGACATCTGGACCACGACGTCGAGGTCGAGCAGGTTCGACCGTGAAATCCCGTGCATCTCGGTCCAACGCCTGATCGCCTGCTCCGGGGACGAGGCGTGGAAGGTCTGGAGGCCCCTGATGCCAGCGGACAGCGCGTGGAAGAACGCCTTGCTATGCTCGTCCGACTGGATCTCCCCCAATATGACCAGGTCGGGGGACCGGTGGAGGATCTTGATTATCTCCTCTGACTTTGTCCTAGACCCGTCTCCTCCCCGCTCCAGGGGGTCGACCCTGAGCTTCATCTGGTGGTAACCTCTCCAAAGGAGGTCCTTGGTCTCCACGGCGTCCTCGATGTATATCCTCCGTAGCTGCGGGTCCAGGGCTTCGTCGAGCGCGTTGAGGAGCGTGGTCTTCCCGGTCCCGGTCTCCCCCACGACACTGACGTTCATCCCGAGCTCGAGGGCTGCCACCAGGAAGGCTGCCGCCTCCGCTGAAAGGACGTCCATCTTGACCAGGTCGTCCAGGGTCAAGGCGGCTGAGGTGAGCTTCCTTACATCGAGGGAGAACCCGTTGACAGCAAGCGGGGGCAGGTCCAGAGAGACCCTGAGCCTGTTGCCAAATATGTCGAACTCGTTCTTGAGAGAAGGGTTGGAAAAATCCAGCGTGTAACCCTTGAACGTGTCCATGTGCGTCTTGATCGCCTCCCTCTCCCTCTCCGTGAGACAGATCGGGGTCTCGCACCTGCCGTACCGTGAGTGGTCGAGGTATACCAGGCTCGCCGGTGCGTCGACGAAGAACTCGGAGACCGACCTGTCCAGGGAGAGTGCGTATACCGTGGGAATCCCCACCGCCTCGAACGCGGTGAGCCGAGAGAGCGCCTTGACCCTATCCGCGCCTCCCACCCCTGCCAGATGGGAGACGGCGGATTGACTTAACCGTTCGACCAGTCCTGCGAAGGTGAGAGGCTCTATTGAGGCCGGGTCGAGGGACTCGCTCACTTGCGATACGGCGGAACGCAGGCTCCTTACCTCGATTGAGGAGATGGCCGGGAGTATCTGATAGTTCATCCTGGAGCCCTCCTTCTTGATGGCGTACTCGAACGGAGCTTCGCCGTAGGCCTCCACCTCGTCACCCTCGGCGGGCTGCATCAGTTCTACGAGCAACGGCCCGCCCCGTCGCGGTCCCTTCTTCCTGCGGGCCAGCTTCAGCACGAGTCCTCCCAGACCGTCTTCCATGGGACACTAGGCTGACACGATACTAAAGCGCCCCGAGTCGTTGTCGCTTAAATGAGATCTCAGAGTCTTATGGTGAGATTCCATGGTCGAGATTCTCGAGTACGCATTGGTCTTTGCGGTCACCTCGGTCCTGGCGGGTGCGAGCATCCTGGTGGTCCAAGGCGCTCTTCCCATCCTCCACCAGACCCAGGGCCACGCGGAGTTTGACGAGCTGGACGGGGCCGCCGCATCGGCCGCCCTGCGAGGCAACGACACCATCGTGATGCCGCTGGCCGGTGCCTCGATCGCCTGTACGGTCGGGGTCCTCGACTTCTCCACCGGCGGCCTGAACTATTCATCGAGTCTGGGCTACCCCTGCAGTTTTTCCTATTCGGGGTTGACCTGTACCTGCCAGCTCGTCTTTACGAGGGAATCGATGGGCATTTCGCTCGAGGTGCTCTCCTGATGCCCGTCAACAGCCTCTCGGGTTCGCTCTCGACAGCCGTATACTTCGCAGCCATGTTCCTCCTGCTCTTCGCCGTAGCGTCCCCTCTCGAGGGAGCTTACCAGGACGCCAACACTAGAGCTGCTCAGCAAATATCTTCGGGCCTCGCCGCCCAGATCAACGACTTGAGTCCGGGGATGGAGAGCGTGCTGGTGCTTCGCTCCTCACTCGGGGTCTCGGTCACGGTGCACATCGCTGGGGGAGAGGTCGAAGCTTCAGTGGATGGGGCCACTGCTGCGTCTCCGACAAGGTGGACGATGGACGATTCAACGCTGACTGGCGGGTCCGAGTACACCGTGACGATTCATGGGGCCAGTGGCACCCCGAGTTCAACCGCGACCGAGAGCTACTACGGAGTCATCGAACCGGTGACCCAACCATGATCGACCTCTATCTGGACGTGACTATATCCTACGGGATCGTCCTGGTCCTCCTGGTCATCTGCCTTTCCGTCCTCGGCTCCCACATCTCGGTGTGATTTTTTGAGAATCATCGATATCGGCGTGGCGACGGCCTACGCGATCCTCTGCGTCTCCCTCATATCATACATGGCCCCTTACAGCAGCCAGCGCCAGAGCGACCAGGCTGCCTACGATTCGGCGGCGAGCTCTGCCGTCTTCAGCTACCTGGGTTCCAGCGGACTTCCGTTCCTATCTTCCGCCCCAGCGGACGCGGTCTGCGCCTCGCTTGCGGCGGCTGGTAACCGCACCGTGATCCTGGGGGGTTCCATCGGGGGCTACCGGTGTCCCGGGAAACCGACGACCTTCCTAGGTTCCTCCAGCGTGACGATCATGATTTCTGGAAGGGAGGTGGAGATTGACGCTTGGGCCGTCGGCGCGCAGTAGCCTCAACCATCGTCTCGGTCATCATCTTCACGACCCTCATCTTCGCCAACGCCGCCCTCTACTCTGCGGGAGGGACCTACCTCTCATCTTCAGTGCTCTCCGCATCCCAGGTTCGCGAATATGACTATGCTTCTCTTCTCTCAGGCCTCTCGGCCTATTCCTCGCTCTCCCACATCCAGGGCTTCCTCCAGGCCAACCCGTTCGATTGTAACTCCCCCGCCTCTGTCTATCTGGGTGCCCTGGCCGGGGCCACGGTGTCCACCGGGAAGGACCAGGGGCTAGAATATTCCGAGGCCTCGAGCTGGGCCTACACCCCCATCTCTGCGGGAGCGAGCGACTCGACCCCCTCACCGGGCGAGACGTCCCTGGTCGCTTCCTTCGCCGGTTTCTCCCCGGGGGCGCTGAACGCCGTCGTCTCTACTTTTCTCAACGAGTCCGAACTGGGCGGCCTCCCAAAGTACACCAACCTGACGACCCAGACGGTCCACATCCCAATCCCATTCGACTCTGACCTCGCCCGATGCTCCTCCACCCTCGCGGCCCTGCGGTCCTCCTTGGGATCGCTCGGCTCTTGCAACTCCTCCCGCATCGACCAGGCCGTGGCGCGTGTCAGGTCCGAATCAGCCGGCCAGGCCTCGGTCTCGATGGGGGCCTCGGGCCAATCCTCTCCAGCGATCGGGACCGGGGTCCGCTGCGACCTATCCTACTGGGTCACGATAACCGAGCGAGGGGTAGAAGGGGTGTCTGGTACCTTCGACTGGACCCTCCAGGGGTCGGGCTCTCTCTCGACCTGATCGCGTCGCAGATGGTCTCGACCCTTTCCTTGAATATCTCGACGAACTGCTCCCTCACCGTGTACTCGGCAACTTCTACGCACGCTGCCACGTCCCTCTGGGAGAGGAACTTCTTTCGCCCCTCTACCGAGGCCAGGGCGAACTCGGCGGCATAGACAGCCGTGGCCGCGAGGGCCCGTGGGTTGTGACCTCCCCTAGACGGGACGTCAACCGCCTCCAGCGCGAGCCTTGAGACCAGGTGCAGCCTCTTGATGTACCCCTGTGGGATCCCCGCATCCCCCTCGAGAGCCACGCTTGGGAGGAGCGCTATGACGTTCGAGAGGTAGTCCTCCGGTCTCCTCGCCCCGACACGTATGGGGGAGTCTATGGAGATTTGTATGATGGTGGACGTCTTCACCCTGTACCCGAGGTCCCTATGGGTGGCCACGACGTCCTTCACCCCGGCGCTCGTCACGCACTGGATCTTGCACGAGGTGATCACCGCGTAGGCGGAGATCGCTGCCATCGTGAAGCTCCCACGATCCTTTCTCACAGCGATTATCTCCCTCGCTATCCTCGCCGCTTCCCCGGCGACCGCGTGGGTCAGGCTCAGTTTCTCGCATACCCGCTCTATCAGCTTCGTGCACGCGAGGACGCTACCCTCCTTTCTGCTGTAGGAGTAGTCGGAGATGGTCTTCAGGTACCTGAAGGTGGAAGACGACTTTGAGAAACCCTTGGAGAATATCTCGTCGTAACCTACCTCTGCGGGCCCGAGGAAGCTACCCAGCGGGTGGCTCCCATACTCGTTGGCCTGGTTCATCGGGGACGAAATCGACGCCCTTTCATTCGTGACCTCCTTCAGGGTCACGATCCCGCAAGACGAGCAGACGAGCTCTTCCCCCGCGTCGACTATCTTTCCAGAACACTGTCGACATCCGCCCGAACGGAAGCCGCCGAGCGGTGGGACCGGCGCCTCCGCGTTGATTGTGGATAGCATGACATTGCGTCACCCGAGAACCCTAATCGGAGAGCCTTGGTGTCGAGGTACCCCAGACCTACGGACCCATCTGTGAGAGGTGACGCAGGGGACCAGGGCCTGGTGGGTGTCCTGAAACTGATGCCGCTCCCGAACCGTTTAAAATCCCGCCGGGCCGTGCGGTGATTCTCCCATGACCATCCCGAGGCTCGAGAAGGTTGTCGACATAAGGTTGAAGCCTTCGCAGGAGGTCGTCGAGCTCCTCGACCAAATGTACTCCGCTGGCGGGTTCATGGGGAGGCACCTCACAGAGGCGGCACGACTGTTCACGGAGATGGTCTCTGACAAGCGCTGCACCAAGTTCCTCTCCTTCCCCGCAGCCCCGGTCTCCACGGGGCTCAGGGGTGTCATCGTGGACATGATCAAGGAGAATATGGTGGATGTGATTATAACCGCCTCGGGTACCTTGGACCACGACCTGGCCCGCACCTGGGGGCACTACTATCACGGGAGCTTCGACATGGACGACTCAAAGCTCCTGAAGGCCGGTTATCACAGACTGGGAAACCTGCTGGTACCCCTCGACGATTATGGACCTGCCATCGAGAAGAAGATGCAGCCCTGGCTCGACGACGTGTACTCGCGTGGGGTCAAGAGCATGAGCACCGAGGAGCTCTGCCGCGACCTAGGGAAGATGGTGGACGACGAGGCCAGCCTACTGTACTGGGCCCAGAAGCGAAACGTGCCTGTCTTCGTCCCTGGTCCGATGGACGGCGCCGTGGGCTCCCAGATCTGGCTCTTCGCAAATAGGCACTCCGACTTTCAGATAGACGTAATCAAGGACGAGAAACGCCTCGCGGACATCATCTTCGACTCGAAGAGGAGGGGCGCGATGATCGTGGGCGGCGGGATAACCAAGCACCATACGCTCTGGTGGTCCCAGTTCAAAGGGGGCTTGGACTATGCGTGCTACATCACCACCGCCGTGGAATACGACGGCAGCCTCAGTGGAGCCCAGGTGAGAGAGGCGGTGTCCTGGGGCAAGGTAAAGCCCAGGGCCAAAAAGGCCAACCTCTACGCCGATGCGACCACTGTCCTCCCGATGATCGCCTCATACGCCCTTACGAAGGCCGAAACGGGCCATCGCGCCTCTTAGTTTATAACGGCAACCAAAAATCCCGCAGGAGTTAGGTCGACTTAGCAGGTTTGGCAATCGATTATGGTTACGTGGCCGTCGGCGGGGCGGCAATAGCACTCGTATATTCGCTGGCTCTCATCTTTTTCATCAGGAAGCAGGACCCCGGGAACGCGAAGATGCAGGAGATCGCGACCGCGGTGCGACAGGGAGCGAACGCGTTCCTGCGGAGGGAGTACACGGTCATCGCCCCGGTGGCCGTTGTCATAGCGATACTGATCTTCGTCTTCATCGACATCCCGCTGAAGACCAACGGAGCGATGTCCATCGGGTTCGTGCTGGGCGCCTTCCTCTCGGCCTCTGCTGGGTACCTTGGGATGGCGATAACCGTCCGGACCAGCTCAAGGACCGCGCAAGCGGCGCGCAAGGGTCTCGGAAGCGCTCTGAACGTGGCGTTCAGGGGCGGGGGCGTCATGGGCATGGCCGTGGTCGGCTTCGGCCTTCTGGGCGTGTCCATTTTCTACCTCTCCTATGAGAGCCTGATAATATCGAAGCCCGTGATACTTGCGGGGCTTGGGTTCGGCGCCTCGCTGATCGCCATGTTCATGAGGGTCTCTGGAGGTATCTACACCAAGGCCGCAGACGTCGGAGCGGACCTAGTGGGCAAGGCCGAGGCAGGGATCCCCGAGGACGACGAAAGGAACCCCGCGGTGATAGCGGACAACGTGGGAGACAACGTCGGCGACTGCGCGGGGATGGGAGCGGACGTCTATGAGTCCTTCGTGGTCACCTCGATCGCGGTCCTTATTCTGGGAGCCCTCATCACCGGTGTCCCCTCTAACTTCGGTTCGCTCGCTTCGCTGATCTCCTCGAACCAGCTGCTGGTCTATCCGCTTCTGCTGGGCGCCATGGGCATCATCGCCTCGATCCTAGGAGGCCTCTACATCAGGGCGGGCATCAAGAAGGACCCCATGGGCGCACTCAACGTCGCTCTCATCATATCCGCCGTGATAGCGATAGTCCTCGACCTCGGAGTGAGCTCATACCTCTTCAAGGGCAGCGACCTCGGCTACTCACTGTTCGCGAGCGCGGTCGTGGGCATAGTCGTCGTCGTGGCGATAGAGAGGGTCGCGGACTACTTCACCTCCTACAGGTTCAAGCCGGTTCGGTTCATAGCCGAAGCGAGCCAGACGGGCGCCTCCACCAATTTCCTCGCAGGCTACTCCTACGGCCTCCAGTCCACCGCCCCCTCCGCGGTGGTGCTGGTCCTGGCCATCCTGATCTCCTACGGCATCGGCTATTTTGCGGCGCCCTCCACCCTCCCCGACTCTTCGAGGATACTGGTGGGCGTCTACAGTACCGCCATAGCGACCATGGCCGAGCTATCCCTCACCGGACAGATCATGTCCATCGACTCCTTCGGGCCCATCACCGACAACGCCAACGGCATCGTGGAGATGGCCGGCCTTGAGAGCAGCGTCCGGGATGTCACCGACGAGCTCGACGCCGTCGGCAACACGACCAAAGCGACCACCAAGGCCTTCGCCATAATGTCGGCGGCTCTCGCGGCGGTCGCGATATTCTTCGCGTTCCAAAGCGAGGTCAACAACCAGATAGCCGCAAGTGCCAGCCTCATGGCCAAGTACGGGCTGTCCACCGGGCAGACCCTGACCTTCTCGCTCACAGACCCGCTCGTCCTCGTGGGACTCTTCATCGGAAGTCTGCTCCCATTCTTCTTCTCGAGCTTCCTCATCCTGGCGGTGGGCAGGGCCGCGATAAAGATGGTCAACGAAGTCCGGCGGCAGTTCAGGGAGATGCCGGGGATACTGGACCGGACACAAAAGCCCGACTACGCCAAGGCGGTCGACATCAGCACGAGCGCAGCGCTCAAGGAACTGGCCGCACCAGCCCTCCTGGCGATAATCACTCCCCTCGTCGTCGGGTTCGTGCTTGGGCCGCTCGCCCTGGGCGGGCTACTCATCGGGAGCGTGGTCACGGGCGTCTTCCTAGCGTTCATGATGACCAACAGCGGCGCTGCATGGGACAACGCGAAGAAGTACATAGAGCTCGGCAACCTGGGCGGCAAGGGCACGCCGACCCACGCTGCAGCTGTCATGGGTGACACGGTCGGAGACCCCTTCAAGGACACAGCAGGGCCCGCCATCAACTCCCTCATCAAAGTCATCAATACCATCTCGATAGTCTTCATCACCGCCATAGTGATGTACGCCTTAATCGTCTAGGGCTAACCCTTCAGTCTGACATCTGCGAGGCCGCAGGACGGGCACTGGAGGACGAGCTTGTCGCCTGCGTCCTTTCCTCTCATCTCAGCGCCACAGCAAGGACAAGCCACCAGGCCTTGATCACCAAAAGACCTGAAGTTCGCTTCGCTTAGTTAAGGATGAACCCGTTCCCCCGCCTTGTCTGGGATAGCTACTGGGTCGCTACGCAGTCTATCTCGACCAGGATGTCATCGCGGGCGAAGCCGCAGACGATGGTGCTGCGGGCGGGCTTGTGGGTACCCAACGCTGCCGCGTAGACCTCGTTCATGTCCTTGAAGTAGGAGGGCTCTTTGATGAAGACCGTCATCTTGACGACCTTGTCCAGGCTGCTCCCTCCTGCCTCCAGGATAGCCTGCACGTTCTCGAGCACCCTCTTTGTCTGTTCCTTTATGCCGCCCTGCACCATCGCGTTGGTGGCAGGGTCGATGGCTATCTGACCCGAGACGAAGACCATTCCGTTGGCTTGTATGCCCTGCGAGTAGGGGCCTATGGGCTTCACGGACTTTGCGGTCTCGATGTACTTCATTGGGGCGCCTGGGCTCCGCCGGCCTAATATCCTTTCACCCAGTCCCCGCGTCCACAACCCTTAAGATGAAAAATCCCGCCGTCGGCCAGAATTGAAGATCTCGCGCAGGTTGACCGCCGTCATCTTCGTGGCACTGCTCGCTCTGGTGGGGGTGAGCCTCTACCAGCAGTACAACGCAGTGGGGCCCACGTCCCCCTGGCATCCTACGACACCCTACCCTCTCCAGACCAGCGGCGAGAGCGGCGTCGCCGGACAACCCTGCGTCCTGGACAACCAGTCCGTCGTCTGCGTCGGCGGCCAGGACTTCACCGACAGCCCGAACAGCGCCGTCTACTCAGCGCCGCTGACCGCCGGAGGCCTTGGGAACTGGACCTCGGAGGGGGCCTACCCGACGACCATCATGTTCCAGCCCTGCGTCAGCTACGGGGGTTTCGTCTACTGCGTGGGCGGGTCCTACGACGGGACCGCTGACGACGTCGCCTTCGCCTACTTCGCCCCGCTCACTTCGTCGGGAGTCGGTGGCTGGAAGGACACCACTCCCTATCCCGTCCCCGCAGACAGCCAGGCCTGCGTCGCGTCCTCTGGCTACATCTACTGCCTGGGCGGGGAGAACGAGACGGCCGGGACCAACGCGACCGCCGCCTACAGCAACTCCGCCTGGTATGCTCCCATCAATTCCTCGGGCATCGGGGTCTGGAACAAGACCACCGCATATCCGCAGGACGCCTTCTTTCCGAGCTGCGCTGGCTTTCAGACCTATCTCTACTGCCTCGGTGGGGAGACGAGCGGGGGGTCCCCGCTGAACACCGCCTACTTCGCCACGCTCTCCCCGGGCGGCATCGGGGAGTGGCAGACGACGACCGCCTACCCCTTCCAGGGCGCCGGTCAGGATTGCATCACGTCCTCCGAGTACATCTACTGCATAGGAGGTTGGACGGGCGGGACGTCCTACGCGGGCTCGATGTACTATGCGCCCATCTCCCCGAGCGGGATCGGCACCTGGGATGAGGCTGCGGCCTATCCGCTGGGACTGACGACGAGCTGCGTCGCCGGCCTTCTAGGGGACATCTACTGCGTCGGAGGATATCAGGGCAGCTCAGGGCAGACCGACGCTTCCTACTACGGTCTCATCACCGTCCAGCCCACGGTGGTAAAGTCGAACTCTACCTAGGATTCCTGAGCGTCTGCCTCGGGCGCTTCCGGGCTCGGGACGGGCATCGTCGAGACCAGCTTCGCCAACCTCTCTGCGGCGTCTGCCCGCTCCTGAGAGCGCTGCATCCTGGACTTTACCTCCGCCTCGAGCTCCCCGATCCGCTTGCCCGCCTCGTCCAGCCTCTTCCAGTCCTCGCCGTATGGGTCGGTACCCGGGGTCGGGTTCCTGTTGATGGATTCGCGGGCGTTCGCCAGGGACACCCTCTCGGCCTCCAGGGAGGCGAGCAGCAGCTTCAGCTCCGTCATGCGGTCCTCCACCGGCCTCGTCGACGGTCCCTTCTTCCCCACGAGCTTCGAGAAGAACGAGACCTGCTTCCTCTCCTCGTTCAGCTTTTCCAACTTCGACTTCTCCGACTCGAGCTCCTTCGAGTGCCGTTCGTTCTCGTTCCTCACCTCCACGATCCTCGCGGCGACCCTGTCCGTCTCCAGGTCGAGCCGGTTCTTGACCTCCACCTCCTCCTTCCTTATGGACTCTATCTGTCCCTCGATCTCCGAGGTGTCAGGGTCCTTCGACAGGTTCTCGAGGACCTCGTTTTTCTCCTTCGTGTAGTCCGCGGTGAGCCTGTCCTCGCCGACCTTGGACTCAAAGTCCTGCAGGAGCAGCTTCAGACTCTTGACCCAGCTCTTGGTATCGTATCCCCCCGGCTCCCCGGAGAACTTCTGTTGCCCCAGATGTTCGAGAGCAGAGACCGTCCTTTCCTTTATCTTGTCGAGGTCGGGCTGCTCCTCCTTCGCCGCCTTCCGCCTCGCCGTGTGGAATTCCTGTTTCTTCTTCTTCGTCGACTTCTTCCCGGCTGAACCTTTGCCGGAAGACCTCGACTTCCCCGAGGAACTGGAGAAGCTCAAATCGAGTTCGGCAACCCCTTTTTCCCATTCGATTTAAGCATGAACGGTCCTGCGTCCCTCGAGCCGGCTCTCGCGGACCAGTCCGGTTCTTCAAAAGATATAAGACGAGTTGGCGAGCCGCGAAAACCGTGGTAGGGTGGCGGATCGGATACGCGTGCGCCTGCAGAACCGCCGTGCGGCCAGCGCATTCAAGAGGGTTCAACTCCCTCCCCTACCTG
>JAPCJP010000079.1 GCA_027886885.1 Nitrososphaerota archaeon
ACCGCCGAAGATGGCCTCGATGAGGGCCATCTGCAGGAAAAGGTCCTTTACGATGGGCAGAGTGAGCCCCGAAAGGTTCCCGAACTGCCCCGAAGACGACGCGGTGGAGGTCTTGAGCACGCTGGTGAAGAAGCTGTCGACGAGTAGGACCGAGACCGCCAGGAAGACGCCGAACGCGATGTAAATGATGACCACGTAGGGCCTGATCGAGGTCTTCCGCTCTTTGTCGAGCAGGTATAGGTCGTTCGCGTCAGCTTGTATCGTGTCGAGCAGCTCCTCGATCTTCCCGCCTGCCCGGTTCGCCTGGACCAGGAGGCTGAATGTCCTCTTCACCATGGTGGTCTTGACCCGCTTGATGAGGCGGTCGATAGCGTCCTCGAAGGGGACGCCCAGCCGGAGCTGCGTCCTCAGCTTCTGCAGCTCGGGAGTCAGAGGTCCATAGTTCCTGTCTGCCGCCATCTCCAGTGCTCGGTCCAGGTTTATGCCGGTCTTGACGTTCGCCGCCACATCGGTAAGGAGGGCTGGTACGGCTTCGTCGATTTGTGTCCGCCACCTCTGATAGGAAAACTCCATGGCGTTTGGAAGGATGAAGAACACGAGCGAGACTACGATGATCATGGTGATGTCAGAGAAGGGGTAGGAGACGTGGTCGGCGACATTAAAGAAGACCAGGAGTACCGACGCGACCGCTGCGCCCGCTCCCGAGGCGCCATAGACGATGTTCCTGTATTTGTAGAGGTCCCTTAGACTGGGCAAGCTCAACTCATCTCTTGGGCATGATTCCGTCCGCGATGACCATTATCATGATGCCGCCCATGGGTACCATCACGTAGACCACGAGCTGGATCAGGAGGGTGATGCTGATGCCCCCGAGGCTCCCTGCAATTACGCCCATGACCGCGAACAGGATTATGAGTATCAGCGGCATGACAACGAGTATCGTCGTGTACATCTCAGCGACTACTCCCAGGGTCTCTGAGAAACTCCTCGTCTTGAGGCGCTTGTCGTCCATGAGGGTCTTGGACGCCTTCACCATGTAGCTCTGTATGTCCGCGCCCGAAGCTGAGGTGGAGATCATCCCGTCGAGGAAGCTGCCGAAGACCTCTGAAGGCGAGCGCCTCCTCTCCTCCTGGAGAGCCTGGGTAAGGTCCATGCCAAGGAGGTTCATGTCCCGGACTATCTTCCTGAACTCTTGGGTGACTAGGTCGTTGGAGTCGTCCGCGGCCACCTGTTTTATGACAGCCTCGATGGTCATTCCACTCGCTGAGAGGACGGCCATCCTGCTGACTACGAACACGAGGTCCTCGTCGATGCGGCGCTTCCTCCCGCTGAACTTGATGCGCGGATTGATGATTCCGATCCCGAAGGTGGCGCCACCTCCGATGATGACCCCGAGGAACGGGAACAGGATCCTATCCACCAGCGAGACTCTCAGGAGCTCGGTCAAGACGGTCGCGACCACCCCCGCGGTCACCGCCGCGATTATCGCAGTGAACACGACCCCGCAGAGGTATACGCGGTAGGTCAGCCGGATGCCAGCCTTCCGTACCTGGTCCTCCATCTTGCCGAACCGCTTGTAGAGAGGCTCCATCCTGGGGTCAAGGAGGGCGTAGGCTTTCCTCCAGTAGGACCTCGTGAACCCCCCTTGCTTTGGCGCCTGCTTCCCTCCCTGCTTCTTGGCAGGTCGTTTGCCCTGTCTCCGCCCACCCGTTGCGCGGGGGTCGGCAGCGGGCGTGAGGTCGTCCTCTGTGGAGCCATCAGCCGATTTCAATGTCACTCCCTCCGAGCGTCCGCATCGCCCTTTCGATGACTGTCTCCTTGTCCGAGTAGAACTCACGGATCTGCTGGGAGACGTCCTTGTAGTCCCTGACGTTGGCAGCCATGAGATACTTTAGGAATATCTTCCTGTCTTCCAGGTCGCGCCTGATCTTCTCGGGCGGCGTCCCGAACCTCTTAGTGATCTTCTCGAACAGCCTGGAGCGACCCGAGAACTGGTACTGGTCGGAGACCGGGTCCCACTTGAAGGCGTTGTTGAGGACGATCTGGTCGGACGAGGATTCGTGCCCGACGATCTCGGCGACGTGGACCATCCTTCTAACGCTCTTGTCCTTGAGCTTGATCCTGAGCTGCATGATGAGGCAGTCGAGCGTCGACCCCAGGAGGGGCTTCGGCACATTCATCGGCTCCGAGGTCATCCTGTTGATCGCGGCCTCGACGGAGTCGGCGTGGATCGTCCCGAGGCCGCCGTGCCCCGTATTGTGTAACGCCACGGGTGATTCACCTCCGAAGAAGGCCTCGGTCCCCGGAACCGAGATGTCGTAGACGAATCCGTCATGGGGGCCCTTCTCGATGCTGAGCACGCGGGACGCTATCAGCGAGCCTTCAAGGAGAGAGGAAATGGTAGAAACCAACGTCGCCGCCTCCCAAGTCATGGGGGACTTGGCCGTCGAGATTATCTCCTGAAGCGCCCTTTCCGCCCTCGCCTTGCTAATCGTCTTGTTCTCTTTCTTCGGCAGATGCACAAATGCAGCCGATCCCAACTTTTCCTTCAGAGCGAGCAGCAGTCCGGCTGGAATCGAGTCGGCCCGACTCTGCCCCCGCGTCGAGATGTAGACCGAAGGGTACTTCGAGCTCCTCTCTGAGATGTAGGTGCTGCGAGAGTTCAGACGAGCCAGCCACGAGAGCTGCTCAACAAGGTCCTTCCTCACAGAGGTGATCGGCACCGACCTTCTTCCCTTCAACGTCCTCCTCCCGTCGGCCTCCCAGCCTGATAGGAACGCCGAGACCATCGCTTCAGGCGCGTCCCAGATGAAAGCGGGGATGTGCTTCTCTTGGAGCTTGGCTCCGCAAAAGTCCCTGAAGATCTCGGCGAGCGGACTGTGGTTGTATTCTAGCATGACATAGGTACCTCGGTCCTCGACCGAGGGAGAACATCCGAACCCCTGGAAGAAGTCGACGGTGTCCTGTGCGAAATGCTTCTTCTCCTCCGCGCCCAGGCAGAAGACAACGTTGCTCGAGCCCTTGTGGGTCTTGACGCATCCGTCTGCCATGTAGATTCCGAGGACCCTGGCGAAATCCTCGTCGACTGGTATCTCCCTGGGCACCGCGAGCGACTTTTGGAAGGACACGAGCTGCTCACCTGCGACCGGCTGCAATTCGTTCAGGAATCTCAGCTCGGGCGACTCCCTGAACGTCCTTCGACAGTCGTTACACCAGAAGCGCTGTTTGCTGGTCTGCTTGCCCTTCTTCTTGGTGCCGCTGGAGCCGCAGTGTGGACAGTATGCCTTCAACCTCTCGGTTAAGACTTTGTGACCGCTCACCTTCTGGAGTATGGCCTGGGCGTCTATCTTGGGTTCCCTCCTTTCGATTTGGGAGCCGCAGAAGCTCACCATGATGTCCTCGGCGGTCACCTCGCTGAGTACCCTCGGGACGATTTTTCCTTTCTTGTCGAACACGAAGACGGAGTGACTCCCCGTAGCCCGGACAGCCCCTCCCGCATATCTCACGGTGTAAACCTCTTGAGCCCTGTGCCTGAGGACGTACTGTACAGGCGAGAATTTCACCTCCCCCTCCTTATTGAACGAAAGGACCGCTGCACCGTCTACGTGCACTGGCAAGCGCTCTGCATCTCCGTCGTAGTGAGTGTCGACGAAGCCCCCTATCGGTGTCAGTTTGACCTCTCCGTTCTGTTTGATCAGGACCAGCGTATCGCCGGTAACGCTCGCGATGGCCTGGAACAGGGTATAGGCCTCGACTCCCCTGACCTCTCCGACTATGATGATGTCCGGCCTCTGCCTGAGGGCCGCTTTCAGGAGGTCGAAGAGAGTGATCTCGCCTGCCACTCCCGCTCCCCTCGAGATGGACTGGATCCAGTTCTTGTGGGAGAGGTTCAGCTCAGGGGTGTCCTCGACGCTCACGATCTTTTGGTCTGGCGGGATGAACATCGAGAGGGCGTTGAGCGTCGTGGTCTTGCCGGAGGCGGTTCCACCCGCGACAAGAAGGGACATGCGCTTCTCGATGAGGTACCAAAGGTAGGCTCCAAGCTCCGGCGAGATGGTGTTGTACTTTAGCATGTCCACGATGGTGATCGGGTCTCCCTTGAACTTCCTGATGGTGAACGTGCTGCCCTTCCTCGTGACTTCCTTGCCGTAGGTGATCTGGATTCTAGAACCGTCGGGCAGCGTGGCGTCTACGATCGGGTTGGCTATGGATATGTGCTTCCCGGAAACGTAGGCAAGCTTCGAGGCGAAGGTGTTGAGCTCTTCGTCGTCCTTGAACATGATGCTGGTCGGGATCGATTCGTAGTCTCTGTGCCAGATGAAGAGCGGTATGTTCGGCCCGTCGCAGCTGATGTCCTCGATGCGGGGGTCGTTCATCAGAACCTCTATCCTGCCCAGCTTGATGTAGTCTCTCGTGAAGTAGTAGGCGACCTTCCTGTAGGCGTCGGGTGGGATCTTCATGTCATACTTCTTCGCTAGCTTCTTCGTCTCCTCGAAGAGGTAGGCTTGGGCGCTCTTGCTGTTCTTGAGCCGGGCCATGTCGACCTCCAGCTCGTCAACCAGGAGCCTCGTTATCTTGGCGTAGACCTGTCTCTCGACGAGCGTCATCTGGGGCTCGACGACGACGTAGCGGTAACCTCCTGTCTCCGGGTCCTTGATTATCCCAGAGTAGACCTCGGGGTTGTCCGGGAAGATCTGATAACGGGCTACAAAATTGTACTGGGGAGCCTTCGGCTGCTCTCGCGCCACGGGGACGGCCCGTGTGCTCATGGCCCGGACCGGCGGGGAGGCGACTTCCGGTTTGACCTCCTGGTTCACCTGCGTTAGGACCACGCCCTGACGCTCCTGTTTTCTTGGGACCGGCATCTCGACCGCAGGCGAGGTTTCGTTGCTCGGTTCCTCAGTCTGGGCTTGCGCACTGGTCGGGGCATTCGCCATGGAAGACACTTCGATCTCTGGCGGGTTGACCATAACCCCCATGTTGCCGTTACTTGGCGTGTCGCCCGATGTCGATGGAGCACCATCCCCGAGGGCGGGGACGGGTTCCGGCGGGGCAGCGGGCTGGTTCTTCGACCGGCCTTGCTCGGGTGACTTCTTTGAGAAGAACCTCCCGAACCTTGAAGGACGGGGTGCGACCTGAGGCTCAGGCTGAGGGACCTGCGCTACCTCTGGCTGGATGGTCTGGGTCTCGGGCGCCGGCGATTCCTGAACCGCCTCGACCTCCATCGGCTGAATAACCTCAACCTCTGTCGGTTGGACTACTTCCGGGACCTCTGGAGCCGCTGGCGCTTCCTGCACCGGCTCCTCGGTAGCCGGCACTTGCTCCGGCCCCGGAGCGGTATACTTTCCAAAAATCGTTGGACGGCCCATAGGTTCGGCGAGCGATGGCTCGGTCCGCAGAGATTCAGGAGTTATCATCAAGTTGGGTTGTTGCTGGGCCTCGGAATCGGAATCTGCCTGGACCCCTTCCGGTTCCAGGGGGTTGTAGGTGGGCGGTTCCTTTCCTTCGAGGCTTGGATCGGCGTTCGGCTTGCGCGAAAAAAACTTTGAAAACCTCTTGGAGAAGCCTGGATTGGCTTTGAGTTCCGGCTGGGAATCCTGCTCTGTGATTTGGATGGAGGGTTGTACCTCAGGTTCA
>JAPCJP010000080.1:0-2044 GCA_027886885.1 Nitrososphaerota archaeon
CCGAGCGTCGGAACCAGTCCAAGAACAAGCTTAGACCATTGTCAAGGGCGACCGTGGGCTGCCAGTGGAGCATTTCCCTGGCCCTCCTATTGTCGGTCTGAGTGTGGGGGAACTCTCCCTTCCCCTCTGAAGTGTAGGTCGGCCTTATCTTTCCCCTTGGCTTTATCAGTTGAATCAGTTTCTCTGCCAGCTCGTTGACCGAGACACGGGCCCCGAAGCCTATGTTGAAGACCTCGCCTCCGAGACCCTCGCTCTCGGCCGCGAGGATGGTAGCGCTGACCGCATCCGCGACGTAGGTAAAGTCCCGGGTGTGTGACCCGTCGCCCTGGATGATGGGAGACCCGCCCTCCAAGATGGTCGTGGCGAACCTGTGCACTACCTGGTCAGGGCGGCCCCGAGGGCCGTAGACCGAGAAGTAGCGGAGCGAGACCACATATGTCCCGTACACCCTATTGAAGACTCGACAATACTGCTCCGCCGCGAGCTTCGAGACCCCGTAGGGCGAGGTAGGGTTCGCAGGGTGCCTCTCGTCGATGGGGAGATACTTTGGTTCGCCGAAGATTGACGAGGAGGAGGCGTTCACGACCCTCTTGACGCCGTGCTTTCGCGCGAGCGTGAGGACGTTGAGCGTCCCGTTGACGTTTGTCCGGTTGACCTCCACCGGGTGCTCGATGCTGTACCCGATGCCGGCCTGGCCCGCCAAGTGGAAGACCACCTCGACTCCGGCCATGGCCGAGTCCAACGCTTCCCGGTCTAGGATGTCCCCCCGGATGAGCCTGAACTTGTCTCGCGCCGACGCTCCCGAGAGGTTTGCCTCCTTTCCGGCGTAGAACTTGTCGAATTTGTCGTATACCGTGACGGTCGCTCCTAGGTCCAGGAGGCTCTCGGTCAGATGGGAGCCTATGAACCCGGCTCCGCCCGTTACAAGGACTCTCGCGCCTTCCAGTCTCAAGCAGATGGACCCCCATCGCGCACCTCTTGGTAAATCTTGACCAGGTTCGGGGCGAGTACTGAGTAGCGGTGCGCCTGCACTCTTTCCCTCCCATTCTTCCCCATCTCCGCGGCAAGAGTCGGGTTCGCGAGGACTTCAGTCACCCTGGCGGCGAGGGCGCGGACGTCCCCGTACTCCACAAGGAACCCTTCCACGCCGTCGGTGACCTGGAACGGGATCCCCCCGACCTTGGTCGCGACCACGGGCCGCTCCTGTGACATCGCCTCGAATATGGACTGGCTCGTCCCCTCGAATCCGGTGGGCAAGACAAAGAGTTGGCAGGACGCATACGCCTGCATCTTCTCCTCAAAGTCGTAGATCGGCCCTGTGAAGTACGCGTGCGACGCGACCCCCAGCCTGGCGGCCTGAGCCTCCAGCGTCTCTGCGTACCCGGACTGGTCGGGACCCACGAAGACGAATGCGGCGTCGGGGAACCTCTGAAGGAGGGTGGGCGCCGCTTCCAGCAGGTGTTGCGGACCCTTGAGGGGATTTAGCCTTCCGAGGTACAGGATCAGAGGCGACCCTTCGATACCATGTTTCTTCTTGAATTTCGCCCCGTCGAAGTCACCCAGAGACTCGTCCCTTATTCCGGATGGAGTGACCATTATCCGGCGTTCGTCAGCTCCGAGCTCGAGAAGCCGGGGGACTAGGCTCGGCGCCCTCACCAAGATCCTGTCCGCGCCCTTCAGGGTGTCGCTTCCTAGCCACCTTTCCATCATGTTCATCGGGGCCTGCTTGTACCAGGTCCGCGGAATCATGGAGTGGACATCGAACACGGTGAGCACCGTCGCGACCTTAGCCTTCTTCCCTGCCCTCATAGCTACTCTGCTGTGCGGTTGGGCGTAGTCGTACGCGTGGATGACGTCGAACGCTCCGGAGGTTAGCGCCTTGTCGAGGCCCTTCCAGACCTTGAGCCGGTAGCTCCAGTCTATGCTTAACTGGAGGCGGTGCACATTTATTCCTTCTATGACCTCGCTCGGCGGGGCCGTTTTTCCGTCGTACCGGTTGGCTGTGAAGACGTGCACCTCGTGGCCCATCTTTGTGAGTTCCCTG
>JAPCJP010000080.1:2054-5633 GCA_027886885.1 Nitrososphaerota archaeon
CACTCCGCGCCGCCCACCATGAACGGGTTGAAGAACACGTTGACCTGCGCTATCTTCAATCTCTAATCCCAGAGGGTTGTTCTCTCGCGGACCCAAAGTGTTCTGCCAGTCCTCCCATTGTGCTCAGGGATAATGTCCCCTTATCAGCCAAGCCCCTCAGGTGCCGGAAGACGGGATCGAGGGTCTCCACCATGGGGCCGCCGCCCTCCCCCCTCACGACGCTCCACGGGTGCGTCCAGAGGTGAAAGACCGAGGAGGCGCTTGCGCAGAGGTCCACGTATCTTTTGATGAGCGAGTGAGCTCCCTGAGACTTTTGGTCGACGTAGTAGACGGGTCTGATGTCGTAGAGCCCTTCGTTGAGGGCAGGCGCGCCGATCGCCCGCTCCTTCCCCCTAAAGGCCTTGAACCCCATCCTCCGGAGCACCGGAAGGTGGTTCACCCTGTTCCAGGGAAAGACGAAGGTGAGGGGCATCGCGTCCAGGCCGAGCGCGTCCACGCACCTCCTGACGTCCTTCTCGAACTCCTCCGCGGCAGACCTCTGGGCGTCGATGTGGGAGTAGGTGTGAATTCCAATCTCCTGCTTCACCGGGGATTTCAGGATGCGCTCGTAGCTCTCCCGGTCCGCGTCGGCGGTCATCCCGCAGATCGCCCATGTCATGGGCACCCCGTACTTCTCAGAGAGGTCTAGGAGAGCTCTCGTCCCCTCGCGGTTCGCCTCGAATCGGTCTTCCGCCGTGACGTCGAAGTCGATCGAAATGCACGCAGCCGCCTTCTTCTTTCCGGGGTAGAGTGTCCCTGGAGAGGGAGGGTCGTACGCCACCTTGATCGGGAGGAGAAGCCGCCTAGATACGAAACCCGCGCCGATGGAGGCTGACATCCTCGCGCTCTGGAGCGCGACGGACTTTGCCGTCCTCTTTACGTGGAGTGCCAGCTCGTCCACCGTTTGGCATGCAGCCCCACATGAAGCCCACTCATATCCACATGAACCTCAAATTCAGTACGCTTAATATGAGAAGCGCCTTGCAGGACTTGGGTGTGTGGGGGATTCTGAGGAGAGGTGCTGGAGCCTTAACCGGTTTTCAGGCCTCTCCGCACACCTACTCCCTGCTCTCTTCGTCAATCGAAGAGCCTTTCCTTGAATCGCTTGTAATCCTGTAACAGTCTGAGGCCGTCGTCAGTGGACTGGTAATACTTCCCGCTGATTGTCGATTCCATACGTATCAGCCCCCGCTTCTCCAGTTCGTCGATTACCAGCTTGAGCTCGCTGTAGGAGATGTTTGCGGCCTTCATGATGTGGGTCGGCCGGAGGGGGCGCATTGAGGAGGCCTCGATAATGTCAAGGCGGGTTTCCAGCTTCGACCTTCTCTTTAGGATCACGTCCTCGCGCTTGGGGTCGTCGATGCGCCTGATCTCGTCGATCATGAGTTTCACAGGGTTGTCCATGGACTTCACTATCAAGGAGGCCTTCTCCTTGAACGCACGAGCCTCGTCCGCCTCGAGGTAGCCGTCAACGTACCTCGCTATCTGGGCAGGGTCGGTGGAGTGAGCTATGTGTCTGTGGAGCTCGAGCACTGGCTTCGAGGGTTCCCAGTAAATCGCGCTCACCGCGGGCTTGCCCAGGATGAACGCCTCCATGAGCATCGTCTCGGCCGCTCCAAGAGCCACGTCGGCATACTCGACCGGGCTGTCGTGATGGGATGACTCGATCACGCGGACCTTCGGCATTCTGGAATAGGTGACGCGTTGCTCGACTGTTCGTGGGAGGACGACAACAGTGGCATCGCTCTTCTTGGTTATGATCTCGACGGCTTTCTCCAGTATCGGTTGATGGTTGGGGAAGAAACTCGCAAACTCTGGCTCGGGCCGGACCATGACGACGCGTGAGTCTATCCCCGCAACCTTGAAGGGGTTCTCGATTGGCAACACGGCGTCCTTCAGATAGCCAGTGTGGAAGCCGTTGAACCACACCACCTTCTCGAGGTCTGTCACCCCGTGAGCGTACAGTTCCTGTATCGTGTAGAACCGCGGCGCAAAGACCTTGGACGCGAGCGGGAAGACCATCTGATTGACGTGTCTCTCACGCTCGTCGTAGAAGATTGTCCATGCGGGTATGTTCAGCCCGAAAGCGACGCGCACAGCCTCCGGCCACCTCTCCGTCAGAAGGAGATTGGGTTTCTCCCTCTCAATCATCGGGAGCATCTGCTGGATTGTCTGGGCGTACGCCTCTAGCTTGTTGGCAAGCTGCTTCCCCCCGTGCTTCCCTGTGGTGACGTAGTCTATCTTCTTCGCCTTTAGGATGGAGGCGATCCCGTCGTGCTCACGCACCGTGACGAAAAACTCGTACTCGTCCCGGAGCTCCTCGATAAGCGGGGCAAAGAAGTTGGCCTGGAAGGGTGTGCTCATCGCAACCCAAATCTTCTTCACCTGTCTCGGTCCCTTTGTTCTGTCGCTCATTGCTAAGCCAACACCAGCGTTATCGCAATCGCCAAAGCCGCGTACAGGGCCTGCATTCCCAAGACTGACTCGACAAGGCCCCGTTCGCCTGTGGGCTCCGCTCTCATGAAGGCGTGGACAAGGGCCGGATAAGATGGCGCAATCAGATTCCCCTTTTCGTCGATGGTGGTGTCCCCGAATATCCGCCTGCCTCCAAACGGTCTCTTGGCAATCATCTTTAGGGCGAAGTCAATCCCGGCAGGGATGCTGACCACTATGGCCGCGAACTCGAGGCCCGCTAGTACGGCGATGGTGGCTATCCCGGCGCCAGCGATCAGTGTCCCCACATCTCCCGGGAATATCTTGGCAGGGTACCAGTTGAGGACCAAGAAGCCGAGGTACCCGGACACGAGGAGGGCGCCGATGACCGTGGCCGGGTAGCTCCCCCGATAAGCGGCGAGGAAGGTCAGGGCGCCGATCGCGATAGCGGCAGAGCCAGCTTCGAGCCCGTTGAACCCGGCGAGCATGTTCGTGAAGTTGGCAGAGATTGCGACGGCCACAGGCACGACGAGGAGCGGGAAAATGTACCCGACCGGCAGCGAGCCAAGGATCGGTACGACTATCGCGTTCGGCCCCCATAGGGCGTAGGTGAGCGGTAATGCCGCGGCCGCTATCAGGAACGGTTTGTACCTCTGTCTCATGTTGGTCACGTCGTCGGCTATCCCCACCAGGCCGCTCCCGGTCACGGTGGCTACTCCCGCCAACAATGGGAGTGGAGGGTCCGCGGTCGCGACCATCAGGACCACAGAACCCGTGAAAAAGGCCAGCAGCACAGCGACTCCGCCCATTTCTGCGGTGACCGGTCTACCCGGCTTGTGAATGTCGTTCCCGGTCATCCCCATTTTGACGAATTTCTTCGAAAAGTATCTCGCGGAGAGATAGGATAGCGCCGCAGCAAGGGTCCCCACGGCAGCTACGGCTAGAAGGTTCATCGGACCTCTCCTGGGAATGCCCTGACGACGATCCCCCAGAAGAGTTGGGTGCTGAGCCCGAAGGCGATCACCCACCCTGTTATCGAAAGGAGTGACCGGACGACCGGGTCCAGACCGGCGGCCAAGAACCAGGTGCCGACGCCCACAGCGTTGG
>JAPCJP010000081.1:0-2703 GCA_027886885.1 Nitrososphaerota archaeon
TTGCGCGTCCACGCTGAGCCTGCAATCGTATTAAAGCGAAACGCCGGCGTTTGGGTGCAGAGAAAACCCTAGCAAAGGTCCGAGGTTGAAAACAATCGGCGGGTTTCAGGTCGTTTCAGTAAAAAACGGCGAACTCGTCTAGGGTTGTGCCCTTGCAACAATCTCGCTGGAGATCTGGTCCCTCGTCTTCCCCTCTGTGTTGATTCCCAAACGCCTGGCTGTGTCCAGCAAAGCATCACCGGTGCTCGCAGGAGCTGGAGCCGCAACGGCTGGAGCGGCAGCTGCTGCAGTACTATCGGTAGCCATGGGGACCTTACCGGCGTCGTTGAACTCCTTCCTCGCGAGCCCGATTGACCTCGCCAGTTCTGGGATCTTCTTAGGGCCATACATCAGGAAGACTATGGCGATCACAGCGATTACGATCCATTGAAGTGGATCAGTCAGTGCCATGTTTCAAAGCCGCTTTGCTGAGATATTTAACGTTGATGGTGGCTCTAGGCTTGCGAAACTGGAGGACTCAGGTCTGGGCCTTGCCGCACTTGGGGCACCACGTGGACGTGGGTGAGAGCTCAGAGCCGCAGAACTTGCAGACCGGCGTCCCAATGGCTGTGGGGATACTCGCGCCCCCCATCATCGGTTCGCCCCTGACGATCACATGGTCCGAGATCCCCACGACCTGCTTGAGCGGGACCGGGTGCTCGGTTCCGTCTTCCTTTATCACAATAAGAGTTATCGCGCCGTCCAGGCTGAACGTGACATCCTTGACCTTCCCTCCGACCTTGCCGCTCGTCTCGATGACGGTCTTGCCCTGGATGTCTTCCTTGCGGAATGCCTTGGTCGACATATGTTCGACGCCGCCGGATGGGCAGTTTATAAGTCTCTCTCGGACCCGTGCCGAAAAGTCACGAACAGGAGGTTTATCTTGAGCCGCAGCAAAGGGCTGCGCGATAAGTATGCTTACTCGGAAGACAATGAAGGGCTACTACATACTGGTCCCGACTCCTTCGACGAAGGACGGCGAATTTGACGAGAAGACGTTCAGGTCGAACATCAGCACCCTGGCTGACGCAGGCGTCGACGGTGTGGTCACCACGGGGACTCTCGGAGAGTTCCACACCATAAGGTGGAAGGACCACCAGAGGCTCATGAAGGCAGCAGTGGACGAGGCGAGGCACGGACTGAAGGTCGTCGTTGGCTGCTCCGCGATCAACACCGAGGAAGCGATCATGAAGACAAAGTACGCGCAGGACGCGGGCGTGGACGCGGCCATGAACGCCGTGCCGTTCTACCAGAATGTTACCAAGGCGGAGGCGATAAAGTATTGGAAGGACGTCGCAAAGGCCTGCACAGAGATCGGGCTGGTCATCTACAACAACCCGGTGACGACGAAGGTGCTCCTCGACGCACCGGTGCTGACCGAGCTGGCCAAGATCCCGAACATGTGCGGGAGCAAAGAGATCGTCGGCTACACCCCACTGGCGGGCTTCGACCACTGGATGAATATCGTCAACGCGAACGACCTGTCTTACTTCTGCTGCGACCCCATCCTCCCCGCTGCCTTCCTCTATGGAGCGAGAGGCGTCACCTCCGAGAACTACTCACTGAGGCCGAAGCTCTTCATGGAGGTCTACAAGGCCTGCCTGGACAAGGACTGGACCCGAGCCAAGAAGCTCCACTACGAGCAGCTCGAGTTCACGAACTTCGTCTACAACGCGTTCGGGCTGGGGACCTACACATGGTTCTGCGTCCTGAAGGCGGCCCTGGACAACATCGGCATCATCAAGGGCGGCTACCCGAGGGACCCGTTCATCCCGGTCCCCGAGAACGTGCAGAAGAAGGCCAAGGACGCCGTGATGAAAAAGTACGGAAGCAAGCTAGGGCTCTAAGAAAAGACGCTCAGGCGTAGGGCTTCCATCGGCGCGCGTTCGCCTCGATGACTCGGAGGGCGTTCCGAAAGGAGATCTTCTCGATGTCGCTCTCCTTCATCCCCTTGTCGAGCAGCGCCGTCCAGATGTTCTTCACCTTCGTGATGTCCTCTAGGCCGGGCGGCGCCTTCTGGTCCCCCAGCCCGAAGAAGTCGGTCCCTATCGCCATGATTTCCGGGCCGAAGTTCTTGTAGACGTACATGATGTGCTTCACGAGAGCGTCGAGGTTGGAATCTCCCAGGGCTATCATCTCCCTGGCGAAGATAAATCCGAAGACGCCACGATTTTCCTTGAGTTTCTCTAGATAGCCATCGTCCAGGTTCCTGACTACGTCTAGGACCGCTTTGGCGTTCGAGTGGCTGTTGAACACGGGCAGCTTGGAGCTCTCCAACACCGTCATGGCGGTCTTCCGGCTCGTGTGCACAAGGTCTACGATGACACCCAACCTGTTCGTCTCCTCGAGCAGCGCCTGCCCTTCACCGGTGAGGCCGTAGTCCCTCTTGGACATGCACGAGGCGGAGTAGCGGGTGTCGTAGTTCCAGTTGAAGCCGACCGCCCTGAGGCCGAGGTTGTAGAGGATGATGATGTCGTCGGTGTCTTCCAGCGACTCCGTCCCCTCGATGGACATGAGGAGTCCGGTGACTTTGGACTTGAAGCACTTCTCGACATCTTCCTTCGAGCGGACTATCAGAAGGTCCTTCGGGTTCTCAGCGACGAGCGAGTAGTAGGTCTTCATGTGCTCGAAGACCGTCGCCGAAGAGGCCCGGGGGGAGTAGGG
>JAPCJP010000081.1:2803-5565 GCA_027886885.1 Nitrososphaerota archaeon
AGCGGTGGAAGCTTCACGGGACGAGAGAGGCTGGCCGCATTATAATAGTCTTCAAAGCGTGGGATGCGACACGGAGAGCTCCTCGCTCGTGATGAACTCCAGGAGAACCGATTTTCCAGCCATGTTCGATCTCACGGCGCGACGAAGAGCTGGTGCTATCTCGGCTGGTTCCTCGATCCTCTCGGAGAGTCCCCCCAGAGCTCGGCCGATGGCGGAGTAGTCGCCGCCTATGTCCCTGCTCTGGAATTTCTTGTGAGCAACAGGCATGGTCTCCGTCTCTATGGCCATGGTCGAGTTGTTCAGGACGATGGTCGTTATGGGCAGCCTGCTCCTGACCGCCGTCTCGAAATCCAAGCCCGTCATCCCGAAAGCCGCGTCGCCCATGAAATTGGCGCAGAACTTCTCCGGAGCCGCGAGTTTGGCCCCGATGATCAGTCCCAGCCCAGTACCAAGTGAATGCGATTTGCCCCATCCGATGTACGAGCGGGGCTTCGTCGCGAGGTAGAAGGGAACAATCTGGTCTCGGGGGCTCCCCGAGTCGTGGGTGACGATCGCCGTCGAGGGGTCCACCGTCTGCATGAACTCCCAGATGACATGGTATGGGTTTATCGGGACCTCGGACGAAGTGAGCTTGGGCATCCATTCGTTCATCCACGTCCGCCTGCTCTTCTTCACCCGCCTCCGGATTGATTCATCTCCCGCCCTGCTGTCCTTCCCCAGCTTCGACCGCGTCCCTCGTATCATCTGACGAAGGACCAATTTGGCGTCTCCAAGCAGCGCGATGGTTGGAGAGTAGTCCTTGTGGTGGTCCCGGGGGTCGTTGGTCGCGTGGATGATCGTCTTTCCGATTGGTATCTCCTTGTTTGTCCCGTACCGCGTCAGGCTCGTACCCACCGCGAAGACAACGTCTGCCTTCTCGAGGAACTCCGCCACGGGACCGGTGGTAGTGACGGCGCCGGTGCCGAGGGAGAGAGGATGGTCCTCGGGGAATGAACTCTTTCCCAGGAGCGTCGTCATGACGGGCGCCTGGAGGAACTCGGCGAGCTCGATCAGCTCCCCTGTGGCCTCCGCATAGAGGACGCCCTGGCCCGCGAGGATGATCGGGGAGGTTGCCTCGACAAGGACCTTCGCGGCGGCGCGAATGTCGTCCTCGTCGGCACCGGACCGGACCGCCGTCGCCGGCCTGTAGCTCTTGGGGTCGAAGCCAACATCGACCAAAGCCACGTCGACGGGCACCTCGAGCATTACAGGTCCTATGCGACCCATTTTGACCCGACCAACGGCCCTCCTTGTCGCCTCGAGCCAACTTTCCGGGTCGTTGATCGTCTCGAGCTCCTTGGTCACCGAGGCGAAGTTCTTGGCTGAGCTGAAAAGAGGACGAATCTGGGCCCTGCTCCTTGCGTGCCCTATCGGGAGTATGAGCATGGGGGTAGAATCTGCGAACGCCGTGGCGACTCCCGGGAAAGAGTTCTCCGCGCCTGGTCCCTGTTGCATAGCGAATACGCCCAGACGTCTCCCGTTGGTCACCCTCGAGAAGCCGTCTGCGATACCCAGTCCCACCCTCTCCTGCCTGCAGATTATCGGCCGGATGCCGATGGAAGCCGCAGCGTCTAGAATGGGATTATCGGGAAAACATGGCAGCGAGTCCACTCCCTCAAGCTGGAGTACCTTGGCGATTCCGTCGATTACGCGCACGACGGGAGGTACGCTACTCCTCCATAATATGATTAGCCCGGCAACCTTCGGGGTCTAGCTTGTTTCCAAAGGCTTTTATCAGCAAAAAACGTTCAGGAGTGCAGGTAACACTAATTGAGCAAGGACCAACTCCGCATCGGAATTCTCGGCTCGGGATACATGGGGAAGACATACGCAGAGTGTCTGTCAAAGTACACCACCCGGACCAAGCTGGTCGCGGTCCATGGAGGAAGGAGGGCCCCAGGTCTTGCCAAGGACTACGGGATCGACCTGGTCGATACCTACCAAGCGCTCATGAAGCGCCCTGACATTGACGCTGTGATCGTCGCTACGCCGCCGGGCAACCACACTGAGCAAGTAGTCAGCGCCGCGGAGCACGGCAAGCACGCCATGGTGGAGAAGCCCATGGCGCCCACGAGGCAGCACTGCGAGCAGATGATAAGGGCTGCAGAGAAAGCCGGCGTGTATCTCGAGGTGCTCCAGACACAGAGGTGGAGGTCGAGCAACGCGGCGGCGAAGAAGACCATCTTGGAGGGAAAGATAGGGAAGGTCCGTATGATCAGGGGACACTCTCTCTTCACCACCTACGAGGGCGGCGGCGACTGGGCCAAGCTCCCGGAGCACGGCGGCCCGCACCTCGACCTGAACGTCCACAGCTACGACATGATTAGGTGGCTGTCCGGGGGGGAGCCGACGAGGGTCTACGCGGACATAAAGTCGTTCATCAACCACCCTCTCGGTCGCCTGACCTCCATGGCCGAGCTCCTGTTCGACAACGGCGTTATCGCGCAGCAATGGTCGAGCATGGAGATGACCGAACCCAGCCTTCCGAACTCACTCTTCGGGTTCGAGGTCGTGGGCGAGAAGGGGATAATCGACATCGACTCCTATGGCAAGGTCAGACTTGGGCAAGGGAACGATTGGACCCTGATCACAGAGTTTCCCAAGGTGGACTACATGAACAAGCCCATGGACCCGAACCGTCTCCAGCCATTCATCTCGGCTATGCAGTCGTTCACCGACGACATCCTCGACCACAGACCCCCGACGGTAGCGGGGAGGGATGG
>JAPCJP010000008.1 GCA_027886885.1 Nitrososphaerota archaeon
CTTTTAGTTGCTGCTTCTCCCGGTGCCTTATCGGAAGTTCCATCAACAGTCTTTGGGCCGATTCGGTTTGCTGAAGGTCTATCTGCCCGTGATCCTTTGCGTATCTGATACCGTACGGCGTGATATAGCCCGCTTGGTGAGTGCGATACGGTCCGCCGAATTCGTATCCGATACTAAGACTTTCCTCGATGATGTTTTCCAGAAGCTTGAAGTTGCTGCTGTAGACGACCAAGCTCACTCTCGCATCGCCATGATCCTGAAAAACGTGAAAGTTTCCGTCGCTATCGATTAGCCCCGCGAGCCAGCTCATGAAGAGTGACCTGGATGAGGTAAATTGCTGGGATGCATTCTCGGCGGATGTTAGGATGAATCTGAAGCTGTTCTCCAGCCGCGCCGCAAGCTTCCATTTGTAGCCTTTTCCCTCCTCAAACATCGGGTACTGGTAGACGTGCGAATACTTCTGAAAGAGTTGATTGAAGAGCTCAGCGAAAGCGGGATGAGTGGTGGTGGAACTTACCATCACCGCCGTTCCGCTGACTTGCAAAGCCGTGATGTCTCCATTCTTGAACCCGAGCATGTATGCACGGTCCTCTTCAGTTCCATCGAAGGGAGTGCGCTTGTGCTTCGATCGCGATTCCGCCGAGAGCGTATCCGCCTCAGCCACCGTCCTCGTATGGATTTCGAGAGCCCTGCATAGCCCCCATATCGCCGTGTATGACCTGCCTACCTCCTTCGAGATACGATGAAGCGAGATGCTCTTGCCGTTGTGGAGCCCATCCAGCACCGTCCTGACCTCGACCTTCTTCTCCTCAGTGAGCCATCTGAGGTCGACCCGCTTCGAGTTGGCCAGGAAGTCCAGGACCTTGCTCTCGGATTCGGTATACCCGGGCCTGACTACTCCTGCTTTAACCTGAGCGATATGCTCGTCACCATCACCACCAGATGGATCGCCGTTCAGTTTTGCTCATAGGATAGGTGGTGCGCGCATCTAACCGCCCATCGACGTGCGTATCCAATCTGCTGGGGATGTCTGTCAATCACAAGTTCAGTATCCCGTAAACCACCATTATCACGCCTGAAACCGCGGTGATGGCAAGGTCCAGCGGCCAGTGGGCCACAATTCTCCCCTGTGGTGGGATATAGACCGTGAGATATCCCAGAAGGAGCACGCCGCCGAGGAAGCGCCTGACGCGTCTGAGCGCGAGGGGACGAATCCTGCTCCCAGTCTGCAATTCGACCGCCTTGAGGAAACCGTCCTGGAGAAGCCCCGCTCCGACCACCAGAGTCACCGCTGCGACTACGATCACTAGCGCGAGACTGACGAACAATTGGGGCACCCAGAAGACGTACGCGACGAGATAGAACCCCCCGAAGATGGACCATAGCCAGCTCATCAGGAATACCTGCTTCGCACCCTCGGCTAGCTTCACTCGACCACCTCTCTCGTGACCCCCATCTAGCTTCCACCGGCGTACTTCGCCCAGCTCTCGCCTATGTGCTCGCCGAGGCGAGACGCCAGCGCCATGACCGTGAGCTGGGGGTTCACCCCCACGGCGGTCGGGAACACGCTCGCGTCGCAGACGAAAAGGTTCTCGAACCCGTAGGCCCTCGAGTTCGAGTCCACCACGGCGCGCTTCGGGTCGCCTCCCATCGCGTTGCCTCCCTGGGGGTGGGCGGAGGCGAGGTTGATGTCGAGCGCGGACACGCCCCTGTGCCTGATCAGGTACATGTCCTCCTCGCCGTGCACGACTGTCTTCTTCTTCTGCGAGGTGATCACGCGCGTGGCGCCCTGCGAGAGCAGCAACCGGGTTGCGTTCCTCATGCCCTCGACCAGGATCTTGGCGTCCTCGGGCGCCAACTCGTACTCCAGTATCGTCCCCAGCGGGCCCCCGAGCCTCGCCCGCCCGACGCTCTGGTCGTGGACCATCGCCCCCATCAGGCCGTAGTGCTCGTACCGCGACATCAGCTCCTTGTGGTCGAACCCGAACCCGGGCAGGGGCAGGGAGAACTGGTACGGCGGGAGCGAGATGGACTCCAGCATGAAGCCGCGCTTTCCCGTCTTGAGCACGCTGAACTCGTAGCAGTGGTACGCCATGGGTATCCCCTCGTGCCCTCTCACCTCCTCCGGGAAGTCTCCGATGAGCGCCGCTGACGGGTGGATCGCGACGTTCCTGCCCACGCGCCGGTTGATGTCCAGGCCGCTCTTCAGGAGCAGCTCCGACGACCCGATCGTGCCTGCGCAGACGACGAAGAGGTCCGCCTTGACGTTGAGCGGGTTGGCCGTACCTGCGCCGCCGTCGACCGACGCGCCCACGCCCGTGACCCTGCTGCCCGACCTGGCCAGCTCGAGGGCCCCTGCGTCTGCGTAGATCTTTACGCTCTCTCCGTGGACCCGCTCGATGTCGGCGATATACGTCTCCAGCATGCTCTGCTTCGTCCCGTAGTAGCAACCCAGGTGGCAGAGCCCGCACTGCCTGCAGTCCCTGCAGTTCCTCTTGTTCGGGGCCCCCGCCCACCCGAGCTTCTCGCAGCCATCCTTCAGTATCAGGTTGTTCCTGTTCAGCTCGAACGGCAGGACCTCCGTGACCGAGATTCTTGGCTCGACCTTCTCAAAGTGCCTCTTCATCGCAGCCGGGTCCACGCCCTCCACCTTGTGGTCGTCTTTCCACCACCCGAGCACAGTGTCGGGGGTCCTGAAGCAGACCGCATCGTTCACGACAGTGGAGCCTCCCACGCAGGAGCCTTGCGCCACCGCAATCGCGTCCGGGATTGTGAACTGCAGGCCGCAGTTCTTGAAGAGCATCGGGATCATCTGATCCTCTCGCTGGGTAAAGTCCTGGCGAGGATGGTATCCGCCCTTCTCGAGCAGGACCACCTTGTGCCCCTGCTCGGCCATCTCCCAGGCGACTATGGCGCCTGCGGCCCCGGAGCCGATCACGCAGACGTCCGTTCGCTCGGTGACGGGTCCAGAGACCTCCCTGCCCGGGATTATCAACCTGAGCCCCCCGAAGGGTCTGTCCGTCCTGGGACGGTCGGCCCTGGCCGGTACCACGGAGGCAGTTCCGGGACCATCGGCCCGTTGTAGCCAAACGTCGAGTATACCTGAGCCTTGGTGTAGTACCCGTAGGAGCATGTGAACCTGAGGATTTGGGCCACGCTCAGGAGGAAGATGTTCGATTTCCAGACCTCCATGTATTGCTCCTTCTCCTCCGGGTCGAGCTCCACGAACCTCTTCCACCGGCCGGTGAAGGCTAACACGAAGAACCTGCTGTCGAAGACGAAGAGCAGCGTGGTTATCGCGTCGTCGAAGAGGGGCGGTATCTCCTGGAGCAGGTCCTCGACCGACGCGGACGCGTCCACATCGTTCGCGCTCGCCGGGATCGCACCGCCTCTGGGGAACTCCGCCTCCGAGAGCGCCCGAAGTATCTTCGCCCTCTCCTTCATCCGCTGGGCGGGCGTGACCCTGAGGCCGGACCTTCCCAGCTCCGTTCCCAGGTAGTACCATGCCGGGTACGTCGCGAATATCACGACTGCCGCAACGTCTGTCGTCGCCGACCTCGAGAGACCCAGCGGTAGGCCCGAGTTCAGCATCCAGTCCGTCCCCCCGTACCAATGGGGGAGCGGCCACGGGAAGTAGATGACGCCGAGGTAGAGGAGGGCGCTGTACGCCCAAAAGAGTGCGACGACCATCGCACCCGCGGCGATGAGCTCCCTACGGAGCACGCCCCGTGAGAAGACCCGGTCGCCGAATGCGACGGCCAGGTAGTACAGCTTGCCGGCAAGGAACCCAATCAGCAGAAGGGCGAACGGGTCGAGAAGGAAGCTCAGGGGCCCAGCGCCATCGCTCGTAACGCGCGCCCCGCATATATTACCGTGCACTCCCAGGCTCGACCGAGCGCTCCAATGTGGGAATTCAACCTGAACCTGGTCGACGTCCCCTTCGACCTCGGTTACACGCTGGAGAGCGGTCAGGCGTTCCGGTGGGCCCACCGAGACGGCACGTGGTATGGCGTGGTCGGCGGTGGCGTCCTCAAGGTGAGGCAGGAGGGTTTCACCCTCTTCTGCGCCTCGAGCTCTGAGCACCTGGGCTCCAGATTTGTGCACGACTACTTCAGGTTGAACGACGACTTCGGAGCGATAATGGCGTCCATCCCCAAGGATGAGGCGATTACCGAGGCCTTCGAACGCTACCGGGGGCTTCGACTGATACGGCAGGATGTCTGGGAGTGTCTGGTCTCCTTTGTGATCTCCACGAACACCAACATCCCGCGCATAAGGGGGATGGTCTCCAACCTGTGCGACAAGTTCGGGGGCCGAGTGAACTTCGAGAGCCTGGACTACTCGCTCTTTCCCAGCCCCGAGCAACTCGCCTCGGCCACGATCGAGGACCTGTCCGCCTGCGGGCTGGGCTACCGGGCCCAGTTCGTCAGGGACATCTCCTGGACTGTGGACAGCGGTTTTGTCAACCTCGACGAGCTGCGGCTGCAGGATTATTCCAGGGCAAAGGAGATACTTCTCGAGCGCGTCCTCGAGAAGAAGACATTTCTCGGCATAGGCCGCAAGGTCGCCGACTGTGTCCTGCTCTTCTCCTGCGATAAGGACGAAGCCTTCCCCATCGACGTCTGGATAGCCAGGGTGCTGGAGGAGTCCTATCCACACTTGTTCAGCGCCGACATCATGGCAAAGCTCAACTCCAAAGTCTCAGGTAGGGGCTCGCTCTCCGACAAGACCTACGACGCAATCTCGGAGGCCGTTCGGTCCCACTTCGGCAAGTATGCGGGGTACGCGCAACAGTATCTATTTCACAACGCCAGAAAAGGCAGGAGTGACCGCTCTGGCGTCTGATTTAAGCTGACTTTTTGGAGCGCTTGGCCGGTGTCTTCGCCGCGGCCTTCTCGGTCGCCGCTGGCTTGGCTGCCTTCGACTCGGGCACCTTGTACCATCCCTTCAGCTTCTGGACGTTCTCGTCGAGGGTCGTCCTTCTCCTGATGTCTATGGGCACGTGGTGCTTCCTTGCTTCAAGGAACCCTAGCCCCACTGATTCGAGCTCCCCGGACGAGTAGCCTTTGGCAGCCCTCTCGCGCATCGAACGGCGGTGCCTCGCCTCGACCATCGGTCGCGGCGACGGACCCAGGACCGGCTTCTGTGAAACCTTCGGCTCTTCGGTCGACGGTTGCTTCTCAGCCTTGGCCTTTGTCTTCTTGGGCTTGGCAGTCTTTGCGGATGACTTTTTGGCAGGTGCCTTCTTCTTTGCCGCCTTCTCACTCATGCTGTTCTGGCACCGCTCTCCCCGTGGACTTTAAAAGCAGTTCCCCCCAAATTCGCCCAACATTGAGCATCGACGACCGCTATTTCGCAAGGCAGCTCGTCCTCGATGGCTTCGGGAGGAGTTCGCAGGAACGACTGGCCCGCTCGAAGGTCCTGATAGCGGGCTTGGGGGGTACCGGCAGCCTGATGGCCGTCCACCTCGCTCTGGCCGGCGTCGGTCGGCTCACCTTGGTGGACAGGGATGTTGTCTCCTTCGAGAACCTCCATCGCCAGCCCATCTACGCGATGGATGACGTGGGCAAGTCCAAGGCCGAGGTCGCAGCCAAGTTTGTGAGTGACCGCGTTCCCCGATTGAAGGTGGCCTATCGCACCGAGTCCATCGACCAAAGGAACTCCCTCGACCTGCTCGGAAACGCGGACCTGGCCGTCGACTGCCTCGACAGCATGGATGGGAGGAGGGCTCTGAACTCCTCTTGCGTGGAGAGGAAAAAACCGTTCGTGCACACCGGGGCGATCGGTTGGGAGGTCTCCGAGGCTGTCCTTTGGCCCGGGAGGACGGCATGTTTCGAATGCCTGTTCCCTCCCGTCGCCCAAACCCATGGGGAATACGAGGACCTCCCTTCGTGCGACCAGGTAGGAACCCTCGGCCCTGTAGTTGCGATGGCCGCCTCCCTCGGTGCCACGGACGCGATAAAGGTGCTAGCGACCCAAGAGCGGGTGACCCTCGGCAGGATGACCGTCTGGGACGGGAGGTCGGGAGAGATTCATCGTGTCGACATCAAGAGGCGCTCGGATTGCGCAGCCTGTGGAACCCACTCTGCCCGCGCCGTGAAGAATCCCCAGAGTCAAATCGGCAAAAGCCGAGTCATCGAACTTTGCGGCGGCAGAGAGTATTACGTCACTAACATCCTCTCGCCCGCTCACTTTGCCGACGCGGGACGGAGATTCCTCGCCCGAGGCGCAGAGATGAGGGGGGAATCGATAGTCCACATCCGGGTCGGTGAAGTAGAGGTTTCCCTTTTCAGAGCCGGGGGTGCGGTCGTTAGGGGAGTTCCATCAGCTCGAGAAGCAGCGAAAGTGATCAAGGAGCTTGGGCTCGAGGGCGCTGAGGTCAGGTTCGCGACCGGAAATGCTTAAGATATGCGCGTCGAGCCTGGTCACGTCCCGCGGTAGCTCAGCCTGGTAGATCCTTCACGGAACCAAAAGCTTCCGGCTGTAGCGGTCGGCCATCGGCTGACCCGTCAGCATACACAGGCCACAGACACCGGAGAGCCGTCGGCTCAAATCCGACCCGCGGGACTTATTCTTCTCAAGCATATTTAGCTCGACTGAGTATTCCTAGAAGCTTGCTTCTTGAACCATCTGCGGCCGCGCCTTTCATAGTGTCCAAGAAACCACTTGTACCCTTCGGTTGGTTCCAAGTTCATCGAGACCCAAATCAAATCCTGTAACTTCGTTCTCTTTGCTGGAATTGAGAAGTTGATGGATGAGCTGAAGAGCATTGCCGCGCCTCGTCCCCGAATTAGCAGATGCCAGACATCGTGTTTCCTGAAGAACGTTCTACCGCGAATAGTCATTGGCTCTCCTGCCACATGGGTCCTGCGGCGCGATGTCCGCATTCCCAGGGTCGCCAACAGTCTTTCAATGCAGCTTAGGTAGGCCTCATTGCTATTTGCGATTCCAATGGTAATTCCCCTGAATCGTTCTGCGGCAAAATCAAGGTTGGCGGACACATAACCTTCGGCGTCGAAGAAACCCCGAAGAAATGCTTCAGGTGAACTCTCGGCGTAGGGAATCAGCTGTTCGATAGGTTGTTGAAGAAAATCGTACAGGACCGCGGAATCGTACACCACGCTGTGGAATCCGTGCTCGATCCTTGTAGCCTTGGGTTGTGTCCCCAGAACTTGGGCCACCGATTCATTCAGGAGATTGGCAAAATCAGGGTCGGCCACATTGAACCTGACCTTCTTGTCTGCTTCACCTGCGGTGCGCCCGTCTCCGAGGTACGCTCCCAACAAGTAAGCAAGGTCGGGCCTGGGGGTAAGATCCGGAACGTACGCTTCTCGAGTGGGGCGATGCCGCCGCAACCAATACACGTAATCGACTTTGACGCCCAAGATCTCGGCGATTTCAGAAGCCCGAAGACCCGAGGACCGAAGTTCACTAGCCTTTTGATACAACTTGAGGCGTTGTTCTAGGGTCCCGTGATTGCCATTTTGGCTGGGCACAGAGAAATAGTCTGATTGAGCTTATAATCGCCTACTGCGCAATCCCAAATTTATTCCGTGGCATGACTGTATCGAGCCAGAGCCCAAGGGCGTCGGAACGGATTTTAACCGGAGCCAGGGCTGACGCGGCAATCGAGTTCAATGGCGATTCCAAAGAACCTGACCGTCGGCTTGTTTTCAACGATTCTGGGTTTCGCCATCGCCCTCGCCAACATGTTCGAGTGGAGCTCGATCCAGAACTCCCTCGGGGGCACCGGGGCCGCCTCCATGGTCCTCGGATTCTACGCGGCCCAGGCGCTCTCAACCGGGCTGGTGCTGCTGGGACTCTATGCCATCTACAGGTTCCTTGCCGTCCCCCGAACCCTCGCCGCGGGTGCGACCACCAAGAGCATCGTCGAGGTGCTTGGGGACGCGCTCACCTCCAACCGCGCGTTCAGAATCGGTTCAGTCGCGGCCCTCCTGTACGGCGTCCTTTACGCCTTCTTCTCCAGCCTGGTCGTGTACCAGCCCACCGTCGATTTCGCGCAGGCCTACGGCGCCACCACCACGTCCTGGACCTACATCGTCTGTTGTGGCGACTCGGGGACCGTCCCCAAGCTCATAGTCTACCTCTCCCCCTCATTGCACCTCGGGCTCCAGTTCGTCCCGCTCTCGCTGCTCTTCCTCTTCCTTGTCCCGGTGCTCGTGGGCTTCAACGTCGCCCTCAGCGTCTACGCCCTGGGATTGGCCTCGGCGCCCCTCACGGGGAAGTGGCTGGCTGCCTCAGGGGCAATGGTGGGTCTATTCACGGCCTGTCCCACCTGCGCCGGACTCTTCCTCGCGAGCTCGGTGGGCGGGATAGGGACAACTCTGGCCATCGGTCTCGCGCCCTACCAGATACTGTTCGTGGTGGTGAGCATCCCCGTCCTCGTGATCGGGCCACTCCTGACAGCGTTCAGCGTCAAACGGTCCTTTGAGGCGAGCTGTCGTCTGCCGACGGCCTCGCTTCCGAGAAACCTGCTTCCCTGATTATCCGCACCGACTTCGTACTCGACGTTAGAATCGTTTAAATCGGCAACGAATGTCCGCAATTTTCTTACAAGAGGAATATTGAGTGAGCCTTAGGGATTATCTTCGTTTGACCAAGCCGAAGATCTTGCCCCTCCTCATCATCGTGGCTCTTGCCTCGGCGGTGATAGCTGACCGCGGCATTCCTTCCCTCAGGATCCTCATCGGGCTCTTCCTCGCCGGGACGCTCGCCTCGGGCGGCGCGCTCGCTCTCAACAGCTACCTAGAGATCGATGTGGATTCGAAGATGAGGCGGACGAAGAACAGGCCGCTTCCCGCACATCGGATAGTGCAACCAAACCGTGCCCTCGTCTTCGCAGCATCGCTCCTTGCGGTGGGGCTCGTAATTGCATATTTTGCGCTGAGCCTGTACGCTACGCTCTTCATCGCGCTGGGGGCGGTGATCTACGTCCCAGTCTACACGCTATGGCTGAAGCCGAGGACGAGCTGGAACATCGTGCTGGGCGGCTTTGCGGGAAGCTGCTCCGCGCTCGCGGGTTGGTACGCGGTCACGACGGCGAACCCCCTCATCGCGTGGGTGCTGGGAGCGCTCGTCTTCGTCTGGACCCCTACTCACTTCTGGAGCCTCGCCGTGATAGCGGAGGACGACTACTCTGCCGCCGGTATCCCCATGCTTCCCTCGCTCGTTGGCGGGCAGAGGGCAGCAAAGTTCATCGTGGCCAACACACTTCTACTCATACCGATTAGCCTGCTCTTCTTCCTCTATCTCTCGGGGACCGGTGAGATCGTTTACCTGGCGGGCGCATTCATCTTCGACGGGCTGATCCTGGCCACGAACATCAAGCTCCTCCTCGCCCCGACAAAGAGCAACGCCTGGCTCGCTTTCAAGTTCTCGAGCCCGTATCTTGCCCTTATCTTCGCCCTTGCTTGCGCAGGGGTCCTTGTGTGAGGGCTCGAAATTGCTAACCAGAGCGCGGTGCGGACAGGTGCAGAACAAATGAGCGCAGGCAAGTACCTGGTCTATGCCACCATAATCGTCACCTACGTGCTCATCGTTTGGGGCGCCTATCTGACCGCCGGGAACTGGGGAGGTGCCTGCGGGAACCCCAGCGCGAACGCCGTCAGCAGCGACTGGCCATACTGCAACGGCGGCCTGTCGATCCCCAGTCCTTTCCACACTGCGAGCTACGGTTCTTTCGTGGAGTACATGCACAGGTTCCTGAGCGTCGTGACCACAGTCGTGCTCGTGGCGACCCTCATCGTGGTCGGTAGGATGAAGCCCAGACCGGTCGCTGTCTTCAGGGTCCTGTTGCTCTCCTTCCTCATGCTCCTCGTACAGATCGGCCTGGGTAACGTCGTGGTCAACTCCAGCCTGAACCCCATCGTGACCGCCATCCACCTCGCAAACGCGACCGCCCTCTTCGCTGTGATGATCGTCGCAGGGGTCCTCATGTATCAGAGCGAGAAGCGTACTGCCTCAGGCTAGCCGAAAGCCAAGCCGCCGCAGGAAGTCCACGCCCATCTATCCTACCTTCGTCGCCGATGCCATGCTCGGAGCCACAGCGCGGAAGCTCAGGGCCCTCGGGTTTGACACCGAGTACTTCGAACGGGGGTTGGATCCTGAGCTGAAGAAGCTCGCCCGCTCCCGAGGCCGCATCATCCTCACCTCTGACAAGGCGCTCTCCCAGCTCGCCGCCAGGGAGGGGGTCACGACATTCTTTGTGAACGGCAGGAGCGAGGTCGCCCGCTTTAGGTCCATCGCACTCCAGGCGAGCCTAAACTCGGTCGACCTCGCCAGGGGCCCCACGCGGTGCACAAGCTGCAACCAGGCCCTGACCCTAGTGGCCAAGGAGAAGATTGGGGACCGAGTACCCTCGTCCATCCTTACGAGGCACAGGACGTTCTACGAGTGCCCCAGGTGCGGCAAGCTATTCTGGAAGGGCAGCCAGTGGTCAAGGTTACGGAGACTCTCCTACCTACTGCGCCAACCTGTGCCGAAGCCTTAACTGGCCCCTGAGGAAGTTCGTGGCATTGCCCCCGGCCAAGACGGTAAGCGTGAGAAGGGCTAGACCGAATGATGTCCCGGCGTTGGTTTCTGTCTTCAGGTCCGTGGCTCGCGAGCGGGTCTACCTCTACACCGAAAAGGTCTCCGGGGACCAGGTCGGACGCATGAAGAAGCGGCTCAAGGACCGCAAGTCCCTGATAGCCGTCGCCGAGGTGGATGGGAAGGTCGTCGGTTCGCTCGTTCTGGAGCGGGGTCCAGCGGCGAAGTCAGCCCACCTGAGAACTTTGGGCATATCGGTGATGAAGGGGTTCAGGGGCATAGGTGCCGGGAGCGCGTTGATGGAATACGCGATCGACTGGGCCAGGGCCAATCACGTCAAGAAGATTACGCTTGGCGTCTTCTCCTCCAACCCCGCGGCTGTCCGTCTGTACAAGAAATTCGGGTTCGAGCTCGAGGGGCGGCTCAAGAATCAGTTTCTCATCAAGGACGAGTTCGTCGATGAACTGCTCATGGGCCTTCAGCTCTCACCATGAACATCGAGTCTCAGTGAAGACCCGGCCGCCATGGAGCCTACGACGTGCTGCTAATAGTAGTAAGTGACCGAGAGCGTCGCCGTCTGGGCTGAATCATCGGAGGTCAGCAAGTTTACGGTGACCGTCCCCGGTGCTACAGGAATCACGACCGAGTCCGTGGTAGAGCCGAACGGCACGAAGAATCCGCTTGCTGGGTAGACGATGCCGACGTAGTCCGGGGAGTTGACGCTCGCGGAGAAGTTGTTGGCCAGCTGGATGCCCTCGTTGGCAAAGTCGCTCGCCGCGCTCAGGGTGACCACGACGTAGCCCGAGTACTTGGCCGTGAAGGTCGTGACATTGACCTCCCCGGCTGAGCCCGTCGAAAAGGGCTGTGAGGCGACCTCTTGCGTGCTCTGGGTCAGGTTCAGGTCCTGAGTAAGTGAGGAGATGCTGTTCGATTCCACCTCGACAACACCGGATTGTGCGGAAATGGCCGACGACAGTGACGAGATCGTACTGGATTGGGAGGATATCGTCGCCGCCTGGGAGGAGGCTTCCGCGCTCTCGGAGGTGAGGCTTGCTGACTGAGAGCTGATTGCCTGGGACTGCGAGGACGCGACGCCCGAGAGGGAGGACAATGCGTTCGACTGTGATGAAATGGAGGAACCCTGGGCCGTTATCACGGAATCCAGTGACGATACGGTGGACTCCTGGGAAGAGAGGTTGACGTAGAGGTAGCCTAGCCCGGCTGCTAGTATTATGATCACGACCACGAGCGCAAGGAGCGAACTGCCGCGTCTCTTGGTGCCTTCTGGCGTCAATGGGTCGATAGTTCGTGGTCCGCGTGGCTGATAAGCCTTGCCAACCTGCAGAAACCGTCTCGCTATGCGAGCGAGGGATGCCCTTACCCAGGTCTCGCAGAGGAATAAGGATTTAACGCTCGACGAGCCCTCCAAACTCATGGCTCTGAGTGACGACGAAGGTGTCGCCATGGTACGCTTGGCTCGCAGCTCCGTGGACAACTCGGTGAAGGAGTCGGCGACACCAGATGACGAGGAGTGGAACTTCCCCTTTCTAATGGATGAGCGGGGGGCTTTCGTGACCATCAAGAAGCTCGATGGCGAGCTACGGGGATGCATAGGCCTCCCCTATCCAACGAAGAGACTTGGGGAGGCGGTGGTGGAAGCCGCGCTCGCTGCTTCGGCCCGGGACCCCCGTTTTCCCCCGGTCAAGCCCAACGAACTGGACCACCTCCTTGTCGAGGTGAGCGCGTTGACCAAGCCCGAGGCTCTGACCTATCGCTCGCCCAAGGACCTCCCGGGACTCGTGAGGGTCGGGACCGACGGCCTGATCGTCTCCGGGTCCGGGCAGAGCGGACTCCTGCTCCCACAGGTTGCCACCGAGTACGGCATGGACTCCCAGGAGTTCCTCTCGCAGGCGTGCGTCAAGGCTGGTCTCATGCCCGACGCCTGGCTCACCGACAGGCTGACTGTCCAGACGTTCCAAGCGGAGGTCTTCGGCGAAATTTCTCCCAGAGGCGAAGTGAAGCGGGAGCTCGGTTAGGCAGCCTCGACAAGCCGCAAGACGTTTTTAAGCGCCGAGCCGTCAACTTTCTTCAAGAGAGCTGGAGAATACTTGGCCCTGACCACCCCTCACCGTCTGCACATCAGCCAGATACTGGGAGACCCCAAGGCGGGAGAGTCCGTCGAGGTCAAGGGGTGGGTGAGGTCGAAGAGCGCGATGGGCGGCCTCGTCTTCGCAACGCTCAGAGACGGGACGGGCTCCATACAGGTCTCCGCAAAGGGCGGGGTCACGCCAGAGGCCTCCATGGAGGCGATTAGGGGGGTGACCAGGGAGTCCGCAGTCTCGGTCATCGGGGTCGTGAAGCTCGACTCTAGAGCTCCGGGCGGGGTCGAGGTCTCCGTACGGGGTTTCGAGGTAGTCTCCTTGGCCCAGACCTGGCCCATAACCGAGGCCGCCGCCAAGTCCGCCTCGTACCTCTACGACGTCCGGCACCTGAGCATCAGGAGCAGGAAGGTGATCTCCGCCATGAAGATCCGGAGCGAGGTGGTGGGCGCTTGCTTCGATTACATGAGGGAGAGCGGTTTCACGCTGATAAGCGCTCCCAGCTTCGTCCAGGCTGCGGTTGAGGGCGGCTCGACGCTCTTCCCTGTGGAGTATTTCGGGAAGAAGGTCTACCTCAGCCAGAGCGCGCAGTTCTACGAAGAGGCTTCCCTGGCAGCCTTGGAGAAGGTGTGGATCTACCAGCCGGCCTTCAGGGCAGAAAAGTCCAGGACGCCAAAACACCTGACGGAGTTCTGGATGGTCGAGGCCGAGCAGGCGTTCGCCGACCAGTCTGACAACATGAGGCTCCAGGAGGGATTGCTAGCCTTCGTCGCGGGGCGGGTCGCCGAGAAGCGGAAGGAGGAGCTCAAGATTCTGGGCCGCACGATATTCCCGCCCAGCGTTCCTTTCGACAGGATCTCCTACGACGAGGTCCGTGACTTTGCCGAGAAACAGGGCCTCCCCTTCGAGTGGGGTGAGGATGTCCCGACGGAGGTGGAGAGGCTCATCTCTCTCGCCCACGACCAGCCCTTCTTCATCACCGACTACCCTCTCGCTGCGCGCAGCTTCTACCACATGACCTATGCAGACCGACCCAAAGTGACCAAGTCGGCCGACCTCATAGCGCCGGAAGGGTTTGGAGAACTGGCGACGGGCGGCCAGAGGATCGCCAGCTACGAGATGCTCATGGAGCGCATCAAGAGCCAGGAGCTTCCGCCAGAGGGCTTCGGCTGGTACCTGGACCTCAGGAAGTATGGGATGCCCGAGCACGCGGGTTTCGGCATGGGCGTGGAGAGGGTCACGCGCTGGCTAGGAGGGCTCAAGCACATTCGGGCGGCGAGCCTCTTCCCCAGGACGACTACGAGGGTCTCGCCGTAGCCCTAATCGTGGCGTACCTCGCCGCAGAATGCACGGTATTTTAGCGCCACCCTCTCTTGGCCGCGAGTAAGCCACCGAACGCTTAATTACGATGCGCCCCGCGGCGAAAATTAACTTGGCAGAAGAAGAGGAGATAGAAGTAGACGAAGACCTCGATGTGACCACCATCGCTGGCATCGGCGCGGTTACAAAGCAGAAGCTCAACGAAGCGGGGATTTACACCATACTCGACCTGGCCACGGCAGGACCGGCCGAGATCGCTGACGTGACGGACTGGGACGTAACCAAGTCTGTGGAGGTAAACAACAAGGCCCGGAAGAGGCTCGTGGAGCTCGGACGTCTGGGCGCTGACTTTGTCAGCGCCACGGACCTGCTCATACGGAGGAAGAACATCACACGCATAAGCACCGGTTCCAAGAACCTTGACGACCTGCTCGGAGGGGGCATAGAGACATGGGCCCTGACCGAGTTCTACGGCGAGTTCGGCTCTGGCAAGACCCAGATCTGTCACACGCTCTGCTGCATGGTACAGCAACCCATCAGCGAGGGGGGACTTGACGGGGGCGTCGTATACATCGATACCGAGGGGACGTTCAGGCCTGAGCGAATCTCGGAGATAGCCACGGCGAGGGGCTACGACGCTGCATCGGTGCTCTCCAGGATAATGGTGGCGAGGGCCTACAACAGCGCACATCAGGAGCTCATCGTGAAGGACCTGGGCAGGATGATCGAGAAGCACAAGGTCAAGCTGGTGATCGTCGACAGCGCGGTGGCCCACTACAGGGCGGAGTTCCTGGGCAGGGGTACCCTCGCCGAGAGACAGCAACGGCTCAACCGCTTCATGCATGCTATCCTCAGGACGGCAGAGGTGTACAATGTGGCCATCGTCCTCACCAACCAGGTGCAGGCGGCACCGGACAGTTTCTTTGGCGACCCCACGAGGGCGACCGGAGGGCACGTGGTGGCTCACACGAGCACCTACAGGCTTTACCTGCGGAAGGCGGGCAAGAACCGCATCGCGCGCATGATAGACAGCCCGTATCACGCCGAGAGAGACATCGTCTTCATGCTCGACGAGAGGGGCATAGACGACCCGGCAGAGGAAAGCTCGAAACGAAAATGAGCGGGTAACGGTTTAATATCGTCCTTTTCGCGGCGAGAACCCTCATGAATGCGAGAGCGACTCTAGTGTTGTTGCTAGTCGTCTCTTTGGCGATTATCCCGGTCCTTGCCCCCACCCTGGTGCGCGCCCAAAGCTCCTCGTCCTACAGCGAGAGGATCGATATCTACACGGCTGGTGTGAACTCCTATTCCGTTATCACAATGGATCAGCTCAATCGGACCAGCTCTGCGCTCTCGAGCGCGGAGACGGGTTCTGGCGCCACCGGATACAAGCTGACGGCCCTCAGCGGGCAGAACCAGGTTGCTGACTACCAGCTCTTCGGCGTGGACGGCTACAACCTCCTTCACATCCCCTTCCTGCCGGCCGAGGGGCTCTTCCTGCAGGTGAACGGGTCCAGTGCCGCTTCCGCGACGCCGCTCATCTCGTACTTTGACGGGCTCTTCGCAACAAACTTCACTTCGGTCTCTTCTTCGGGTGACTCCTACCTGTTCTACGCATCTGTGAACTTCGACACAGTAGCCGCTCCAGTCTTGTTCGAACTCGTCCCCACAAGTCAGGGCGGCTTCTCTCTGGCCTACACCGAGTCGCAGTTCTCCGGCTTCGCGCTGCCCAGCATCGTCCTCCAGGGGGAGCTTAGCGCGACCAACGGCACCTACACCCACACCATAAGCTTGGGAGATGCCGCGACCGGGGTCCTCAAGTCGAGCGCGGCACTCGACTTCCTGCAAGCCGTCAGTCAGAGCAACACCACGATATCTGCGTCGAACTCCTCCGAGAAGAGCCTGGTTGTCGTCCATGCCCTCGATGGGTACGTCTCCTCCAGTGACAACGGGTCAGTGGTGAGCAACTCCGAGACGGGGATGAGCGGGACATATACCTTGACCGCGACGCCAGGGAAGACAGTGGCCCCGAACGTGGTCATCCACGACGAGGCGCCGACGCTTAACGCTTACAGGACGGTCTCCCTCAGCACCGTAGGAGGTTCCCAATACCTGGCCGTAACTATCTTCTTGGCGAACACGGCCCAGAACGACACGGCGACGGGTCAGGACTCGGTTGTCCAGAACCTGACCGTGGACGACAATTGGTGGCAACAGGATTCGTCACTATTCCAGCCCGCCAGCAGCAACCAGAACTACTCGAAGGTCATCAGCGCGTTCGGGGGCGGGCGGAACACGACCATGGTGTACTCCCTGAAGGTCGTCACGTCCAACCAGTCCCAGTTCACGATACCCGCGACGAAAGTCAGCTATTCCTACACGCTCGGCGGCAAGGTGATTGATGCCCACGCGACCCTTAACGAGGTCAACCTCCAGCTGAACAACAATCCGGAGCCGGCGCTAAACGTGTACGCCCAGCCGTCGCGCACGGACCTCTCGGGATCGCCAATAGGGACGAACGCGACGCTCGTGATAACCGTGGTCAACGACGGTTCCGCTCCCGCGACCAACCTAAAGGTCGCGAACCAGACCCTCACGGACCTGCCGGCCAACGGCGCGTCGCAAACCTTTACGGCTACCGTCCCGTTCACCGGGCTCCTTGATGGCTGGTTCAACCAGACCTACACGCTGCAGTGGACCACGCCCAGCCTGCAGAACGAAAATATAACCTCGAATTCCGTCTCTCTCTTGTACACCCATTCTGCCATGGTGATTCCGTACCTCGAGATCGGCGGGAGCGATACCTTCACAGCGGCCGCGCTCGCTTCCGGTTCCTTCGACGTGACCTACGGCTTCACCAATGCGGGGACGGCAAGCACGGGCCCAATCACCGGGTCTCAAGTCTTCCCAGCGGGCGTGACTTGTTCGGCACTGAACACGACCCTCGCCACCTGCAACGGCAATGTCGCGAACATCAATATCACGTCGGTCGCGCCCTCCTCACCCAAGACCTTCGAGCTGCGGGTGAACTTCACCCGGGACGACTTCATCGTCAACCCGGCCACGGTCACGGAGGTCTACCGTTCGACCGCTTTACACACTGCAGGTGGGCCCTACATCATCCCGGGAGGTCTTTCGCTCACAAAGTCCTTCTCCCCAGAGGTGCTCTTCCCCGGCATGTCTGCGATCTCTTCCGTAGGATTCGCCAACCGGGGTTCCCAGACTCTATACAACGTCACGGTCTCTTCCACCCCCGACTCCTTCGACACGGTCGCGGCTGGCGCGTCGACCCAGGCCTTCTACGCCAAGGTCCCCCCGCAGCAGAACGAGAGTTTCCAGTACCCGATTAAGGTGGGAGCGAGCGCCCCAGGCAACCTGAATGGAACGCTGCCGAGCGTGACCATCTACCTAGGCGGACAGAGCCAGGAAGTCTCTGCCGGAGCGTCGACACTCCTGGTCTACAAGCCGATATCGGCTTCTGTCTCTCTGGGTACGGCCAGCCCGTCGGATGGCCACAACTTCGACATAACCTTCACCGTCAACAACACGGCTCCTGTCTCGGTCTCCAACGTGACGCTCACCTGGCACCTCCCAAGCGGTCTTTCGTTGGTGGCCGGTGGGACCTCCTCGAACGGTGTCGTCAGCCAGTCCTTCCCATCCCTCGGAGCGAACTCTGTCCAGAACCTGACGCTGACGGTGAGAGCCAACATAGGGCTCACCTTCGACACCGCAACTGGCAACCGGTTGACCTACGAGTATCAAAACAGCACGATCAACGGAGTGGTTGAATCCCATCAGGTCACGGTAGCAGAGGACCTCACGTCCGGATACCTGCTACCCATCGTGATCGCAGTGGTCATCGCCCTGGCCGCAGTCTACTATATGCGCCGCAACGTAGCCCCGGTCGTGGCGAGCGCCCCGCCAGCGGCGCCCCGCTAGTCGCGCGACGTTCATAATCCTCCTCAGCGTGAGATGGGTTCTATGGAAGAGCGTTCCGCGGGCGCGCTGATATATCGCGAGACCTCGCCATCCCGGGTCTACCTACTGCTCGAGTACCCGGCAGGCCATTGGGACTTCCCCAAGGGAAACATCGAGGAGGGAGAGGGTCCCCAGGAGACGATGGTCCGAGAAGTAAGCGAGGAGACGGGCCTAAAGTCGATCCGGGTCGTGGACGGTTTCAGGAACGTGATCGAGTACTACTACAACAGGAACGGAAAACGGGTGCACAAGCAGGTGATCTTCTTCCTCGCCGAAGCCACGGACCCCGACGAGAGTGTGAAGCTCTCGTTCGAGCACAGACAGTTCGCGTGGAAGCCCTTCGACGAAGCCTTGGGGATCGTGTCCTACCAGAACTCCAGGCGCCTGCTGCGGGCAGCCGAGCAGGAGCTGGGTCACGGCGGTGGGATCGACCGGTTGAAGTCCTGAAGCGTCTTCAGCGGTTCGGCAGCATCGATGATTGAACGGCCGACGATGGCAAAGTCCGTCCCGGCCTTGACGGCCTTGGCTCCGTCTCCTCCCTGGGTCCCGACGCCGGGGCTTATGATGAGCCTCTCCCTGCCGATTATCTTCCTGACTTGAGAGATGGTCTCGAGCGACTTTGAGGACACTATCGCACCGTCCACATCCCAGTCCCTCACCCTCCGAGCGAACTCCAGGTAGAGCGGCTCGCGCTCGACCTTCAGGGAGTACCCTTCTTTGGCTCCGGCGTGGCTCATGTAGACCAGTAGCAGGACCCCCTTGCCGAGCTCTCTTGCACGGTGGATTGGCTTTGCCAGCCCATCGTCAAAGCCGGCGAAGGGGTTCGCGATGACGGCGTCCACGCCCTTCGAGAAGAGCTGCTCCACCGCATCGAGGTTCGTCGATTCGATATCGTTCAGTTTAATGTCCGCTATCAGGGGCAGGGCGTTGTCCGAACAGATGCGCGCCACCTCCGCAATGCCCTCGAGCCCCCGGGGCAGGAGCAGATGGAAGTTGACCTTGACTCCCGCGACTCCCCCTGAGAGTTTGCTCAGAAGCGCCGCCGCTCTCGCGAGCCGCGTGTCGGTTGGCCCTGTGACGTCAAGGGCGAGAACTATGCGGCTTGCGTGGCTCTGCGAGGAGGCGATCAGGGAGTCCCTGAATCGCATCAGAACTCCACCAGCGGATGTTTCTCCGCCAGTTTGATGACCTTCACATAGTAGAACCCGTGCTCGTCCGCCCTCTTGCTGAAGCCGGTATCAGCCAGATTGGTGGGCGAGTACTTTACGAACCCGGCCGACGGCTCCTCCTTTATTCGGGCGTAGAAGAACAGCGAGGCTTCCTCGTAGTCGTCCAGTCGGGCGAAGGAGCCGATTATCCAGCTCGTCCCGTTCTTGAAGCTGTAGAGCGGGAGCGGAGGCTCCTCGTAGAGCATCTTGTAGGTGGCCAGCTTCACGAGGCTCGGAAGGTCGGCCACCTCTGCCGCCAAGAACTTTTGATGGAAATCCTTCTTGTGCTCCAGGATCCTCGGGAGCTTCAGCACGTGGATTATCGGCGAGTAGATGTAGCTGGGGACCGAAGTGGACTCTACTAGCTGGACTTCCTCATTCTCACCCGAGTTCTTGTAGGAGAGGAACTCGCCCCCCTTCTCAGCCTCGAAATAGTAGAATATGGGCACGCCCATGAAAAGGTCGTTCTGCACCGAGAGCCTGACCTTCTCCCCGTGCTTTGACATGAATATCGGGAGCTGGGCCCTCTCGAGGGCGCAGGCGAGCCTGCCTAGGTCTAGGAGGCCGCTAAGCTGCACAAAGCAACCCCCGATGATTCTCCTCTGCTCTTTCTTGGCAGGCAAGCGTTTGGGCCCGTCGATTCTCCGATTTATGAAGCTTCTTACCCAAAAAGCAGAAATCGGGGTATCGGGGGTCGCCCGCGATAGCCGGTGCCCCCTTCTATTAGGACCGATGACCTGCTGCAGGAGCTCGACAGTCTCTCCCGAGCACTCGAGACCATCGTGGGGGCTCTCCCGGGGACCCCCCGGACCGAGTCCGATGTCTGGTCGGTCTACGCTGGGCTCGAAAAGGTGGTGGCGGTCCTCAAGTTCAGGTTGAAGCAGGAGAGTCCGGGGGTGTTCAGGGAGCTCCCGAAGTCCGCCGTCCCGGTCTCCTTGCTCCCCCCTGCCCTAGAGGCGGTGAAGGAAGGACGGTCCATGCTAGAGTCGAAGGAGTTCCCGGAGGCTCTCGAATCGCTCAGGGTCGGCAGGGATAATCTCAGGGCCTATCTATCGGAACAGCGGAAGGCTCGCGCCAGGGTCAAACGACGGTCAGCTGCTAGGCCTTCTTCCTAGACTTGCGCGGCTGCTTGCTCGTGGGCGCTTGCTTTAGAGCTCCTTCTTCCTTGACGGCTTCCTTTGTCTCCGCGACAGCGGCTTCCTTCGCATCGTTCGCCTTTTCGGTGGTCTCGGCCTCCTTTGCCTGCTCGGGGGTCGACTCCTCCGCCTCCTCCTTTTCCTCCCGCTTCGCCTTGGTCGCCTCGCGCTTCTTCTCCTCTTCCTTCTCCTCCTTGTCCTGGTCGCTCTCCAGGTAGATCATGGTGAGGTCAGTCCCATCGACGAGGATCTTGTAGTCCTGCCTCTGGTCCTTCATGAGCAGGAAGCGCTTGATGTAGGTCTTCACGTGGCGCGGCTTGACCGCCTTGCGTACGGAATCGTCATCGATCTCGAGCCCGTCACCGCTCGACTTTGGTTTGACCCCGATTCGCGGCTCCAGGAACTCAGCGAGTTCCTCCCCGTTATCCTTGAACTCGCCCAGCGCTATCTTCATTCTGGACCCCCACCCGGACGAGAGATTATAACGGTTTACGGTCATCCGTGGGGAAGCAAGTCACGGTCGGATCCGCACCAGACCGTCTTCGACGAGGACCTTGTAGGACTTGAGCCTCATCCTGGCGTCGCCCTTGCACACCCCCGTCTCGAGGTCATACTCGATGCCATGCCAGGGGCAGGCGAGGTTGAGCCTGGACCGCGAGACCGTCTGGCGCCGTAGCCCGCCCTCGGCGACCCTGCACTGGGTATTCCCTACGAGATTGCCTTCGGCCACCGGCCCGCCCTGATGCGGGCAGGAGTTCCTGTAGGCGTACACCTTTTCCCCTTGCCTTATCAGTCCTATAGTCGTGCCTTCGACTTCGACCAGCAAAGCTCCGTGGCGAAACTCGCTCAGCTTCGCCACGGTCCTCCAACCTGTTCCGTCTTCGCCGCCCAAAGGGCTCACCTAGCTCAGCCTGAACGCTCGAGCTGCGTTCTCGCCAAGTATCTTCCGCTTCGCGGTCTCAGAGAGGAAGGGCAGGTCGTAGATGGCGCTTGGCGCGTCAAAGTCCCAATGGGGGTAGTCGCTCGCGTAGACGAGCCGGTTCTCATAGTCGAACATGTTCAGGAAGTTCTTGAGGGCGAACTTGTTCGCGCTCTCAAGGGGCTGGGTGGTATAGTAGAACTCGTTCATGTAGGCGCTGGGAAACTTGTTCAAGAGGGGAGCTTCGAAGCTCCTCTTCACGTACTCGTCGTCCATCCTCTGCATGAGCCAAGGGATGTATGTCACCCCTCCCTCCATGAAGATGAACTTGAGTCTGGGAAACCTCACAGGGACGCCCCCCAGCACTATGCTGGTGAGCTGCCTGGCTATGGTTATCGGGAAGGAGAGGACGTGATTCTCCAGGAAGGTCTCCAGCCCAAACCCGATGGGGAGCCAGCTCTTGTTCCTGCTCTTTCCGTCGTCCCCGGGGTTGTCGCCGTGGACGCAGATCGGTAGGCCCTTCCGCTGTGCCGCGTCGTAGATCGGGTTCCAATCGTCGCTGCTCGGGTTCGTGAGCGTGACCGTCGATATCAGCACCCCGGAGAATATCTTCTCGCTACCCAGGTCGTCGATGAGCTCGGCGGCCTTGTCCGGCGCGGTCGTCGCCGCGTAGATCACGGTCACGAACCTGTCGTGCAGGTGCCCGAAGGTGTCCGCCATGTAGTGCGCGTAGCCCTTTCCCACCTCGACCTCGAAGTCCGGGTTGCGCGGGTCCGTCGCCATCTCGAGCATGGGGTCTGGGATGACCACCGGTCTTGTGATCCCGATCTCCTGAAGGCGGACCGAGAATGTGTCGACTATCTCCTCAGGGCCCATGGGAAGGGGGTAGGAGACCTCCGGCCGCATGACCCTCTTGCCGATTATCCTCTTGTACTTCGGGGTGATCCGCTTGGCGTCCTTGGCGCGCAGCGCGCTCCGGTACTCGGGCTTGACATAGTCGACGAATTGGCTGTACGCTTCCCTCTGGTGGCAGTCGGCATCCACCACCAACATGTCGTAGAGGCCGCGGTCCTCCGCCTGCTTTACAGCGTTGTCCAGGCCTCCCCTCATGCGACGACGTGCCGTCTCGCCCTGAGCCTTCAACGGGCTGAACGCGGCGCCGCGATTATTTAACGTGTTCACGGAGCTGTCTCCGACGAGCTCTTGTCCGGGGTCTGAATCCTTAATATCCGGACGGAGGCCGCGCAGCCACATGGACTGCCCCGAGCCTTCCTGCCAGACTCCAGAGTACCCATACTCCCCCGGAGAGAGAATGGGCTCAGCCGCTGCAGAGACGGTGCAACGCATGGAGGACCCCTTCGGATACACGCTGGCCAAGCATACCCCTGGTGAACAGTTCGGGGTCAGGGTGGCGGTCAGGGCCTTCCTGAGCGGCGCCGCGCCCGTGCAGGAGCGGCACAAGGCGGCAGGATGGTTGGAGCGGCACCTGGGCGAGCACGAGCACGAGGTCGAGGCTGTGGTGCCATCGGAATTCCTCGTGAGGGTTCAGCGGTTCCTCAGAGCGGCCCGAATCGATGACGTCCTGATGGTTTCCGTGAACGACGTCCCAGTGGAGCGTGCCGACGATAAGGCGGCCCCCGTGAAGGACAACCTCGATTCCATGGTCTCAGAGGGCATCGCCAGCCTATCGTCCTCGAAGAGGGTTGATTCTATCGTGATCGAGGCATTCGGCTCCAACGACCAGTTCGAGGTTCAGATGCAGCTGCAGTTCAGGCCGGTCCACCCGAGGAAGGCTCCCGGATTGATGCTCTACATCTGGGCTCTCCCCCATGAACTCGTGAGGAGGAACGACGAATCGGAGTTCTTCTACGAGGACCGCATCAATGAGGTGATCGCAGACAAGGCCGCGATCCAGAGGCTGGAGGCCGACTCGAGAGCACGGATGGAGACGACCGCCTCTCTCTTCGAGGCCTATCTCATGCAGCAGTTTCCCGTGGAGAGGACGTCCCACGAAATAGATGTCGACCTGCACGACATCACGGTCTAGAGCACTACCTGCCGAACCGTCGCTGCCGCTTCTGATATGTCCTGACCGCCCTAAGCAGGTCTATCTTTCTAAATGCGGGTAGGTACACGTCCAGAAAGATGAGCTCGCTGTAGGCGCTCTGCCATAGGAGGAATCCGCTCATCCTCTCCTCCCCAGATGTCCGGATGATTACGTCGGGCTCGGGGTTGGGCAGGTACGCCGTATAGAGGCGATTGGCGATGGTCTCCTCCTCGATCGACTCTGGCTCGATCTTGCCCTGTTTGACGTCCTGGGCTATGGACCTCACGACGTCCGTTATTTCCGCCCGTCCGCCGTAGGCCAACCCTATGTTGAGATAATGGCCGTCGAAGGATGCCGTCTTCGCTTCTACCTCGCGGAGGGTCGCGAGGAGGGACTCCGGCAGGAACTCCACCTTCCCTATTCCCTTGACGCGCACGCGATATCTGTAGATGCGGTCGTCTGTGAGAAGTTTCCGCAAGCGCTCCTCGATCAGCTTGAGGAGCTCCTGGACCTCCTCGGGGCTTCGCTTCAGGTTCTCTGTCGAGAGGGCGTAGAGCGTGATCGACCTTATCCCGAGGTCGTGGCACCAATCCAACAGGTTCTCGACAACATCAGCCCCGTAGGCGTGCCCGGCCTCCACCGAGTAGTTTCGGTTCTGAGCCCACCTCCTGTTCCCGTCGAGGATTATGGCGATGTGCTCGGGAATCTTGCCCTTTCGGACCTGCGCCGTCAGCCTGTTCTCGTAGATGCGATACGCTCCCGTCGCCCTGAGCACCGTGCCAAGCACACTGAGCTCACTCCTTGAGCGGCGAAGTCCTGCTCCTGATGCGTGGGTAGACCGCGGTGACGACTGCGAACACCGCGGCCAGCCCCACGAGGACGTATGAGACCAAGAAGACCGTGCTGCTCTGGTCCGAGAGCACCAGAGCGAATTGGTCCATGGGGAAGTAGAGGAGCCCCAGAAGGACTATGAGCACGCCGTCGCGCCAAGCCCTCGCGCTGCCCCTGGCCACGTGGGCGAGCAGCGCCCCAATGAGGTAAATGGCAAACGACGCCCAGACGAGGTCGATTGCACCCTCAAGGTAGTAGCCTATGAGGTTCGGGCCAACCTGAAGAAACGCCGCCGCGCTCGCCGCGACCCTGGCCACGCCGTTGGGGTCCTCCTTCACCATGAAACTGTAACCGCTGGACTGCCCGACGATGAAGATGAGGCTCCCGGCGATGGTCGAGAAGAGCCGGACATACCCGTAGGGGCGAGAGCTGATTAGGTTCTGCCAGTAGGCGGAGAAGAGGCTGTCGAGACTGAATCCCCTGATGAGGAAGGCAGTTCCCAGGATGAGAAGGATGGCTATCCCCGCCTCAAAGGCGAGGCCGAACGCGATCAAGACGCCGACGAAGAGCAGTATCACGCCGGGCACTCCAACCACGAAGCGGGAATAGCGCGGGTCGTTTACGAGCATCTTCAGGTACCTGCCCAGCACAAGGTACGTCTCCTCGACGGTCCTGCTGTGCTTGACGACGATCCTGACCACGGACACGATGGGTTTCATGGACTGGATGATAGGGAGGATCTGCTCGTCCTCCACACCGTCGCTGACCAGCACAATCCCAGAAAAGGCGTCCCTCGTCAGGACGCTCTCGACCTCCCTCCGTATCTTCCTGTCCGCGTCGAGGCCGCTGTTTGGGACCCCACAGACAGCTGCGACCTCGCAACTCTCCCCCCTCGCTACGAGTCTATCGCGCTCCCGAACCGCGGCGAACAGGGCGTTCGCGTCAGCTTCCTCGGGGTCGGAGATGGCGAGCTGGGTGGCCGCCGAGACGACCTGGTCTCTCCCGAAGACTGGCGAGCGGACCTGCGTCTTGCTCTCTAGGTCGCCGTCTCTGTCGACGCAAAGAATGAGCAGTTTCCCGCCCTGGGCTGACATCTTTTGCACTTATTCCACGTCTATCTACTTAAGCGCTCCCTCACGCGTGAGAAATTCGGGAAGGTCTTCGTCACACAGACAGAGATAAAGCGAAGCGCCCGGCAATGCCAAAAAGCGTGGAAGCCACCCAATCTCCAGGGATGTCTCTGCGGAAGGGGTCCCCGGCGGAGATCGGTGTGATTCCCAAGGCGCTACATTCGGTCGTTGAGGACTCGGCTAGACTGTATCCATCCAAGGTCTGCCTCTCGTATCAGGGGCGGAGCTTCACCTATGGTCAGCTCGACGACCTCGCCTCTCGCTTCGCCTCGGCCCTGATCTCGAGGGGTCTCCGCAAGGGTGACCGCGTAGGGATTTTCAGCCCCAACACCCCACAGTTCGTGATGGCCTACTTCGGGACCCTCAAGGCCGGGGGAGCGGTGGTGCCCTGCAGCCCGATATACAAGGAGAAAGAACTCGAGTATCAGCTTCGAGACTCAGGAGCCTCCTTCGTGGTGGCAGCAAACGATGTTGTCAAGGGCAACGACCTCTTCGCCAGCCTGGAAGCCTGTCGAGGTCGCCTGGGGCTCAAGGGTATCATCGCGGCCAGCGTCACCGATTACCTTCCCGGTTTCAAGCGCCCCCTGGCGGGCCTCGCCGGGTTCAAGAACGTAAAGCGCAGGGACACCCTCTCCTTCGTGGAGCTCGTCGGAGAGAGTCGCCCCCTCGCCGCCCCTACCCCCATCGACCCCACCACCGATGTCGCCCTGCTCCAGTATACTGGGGGGACGACAGGCGTCTCAAAGGGAGCCATGCTCTCCCACGCAAACCTGTACCTCAACGCGGTCGCGGCTTCGATGCAGCTCCCGCTCCGTTTCAATGACATCGCCCTCGCGGTCCTCCCTCTGTTCCACATCTACGGGATGACCACGGCGATGAACGGGCCCTTCTACGTCGGAGCGAGGATTATCCTTCTGCCCCGCTTCGACGCCGAGACCGTGATGAAGACCATCGAGAAGTACAGGGTCACGAGCTACTGTGGGGTCCCCGCGATGTACATCGCCATCAACAACAACCCGAAGCAGTCGAAGTACGACCTTCGCTCGGTGCGGAGTTGTATCTCGGGCGGCGCTCCCCTTCCCGTCGTCGTAAGGAAGAGGTTCATCGAGATAACCGGCGCCGCGCTCGTCGAGGGGTATGGACTGACAGAGGCGAGCCCCGTCACCCATTGCAACCCCATCGGAGAGGGTTCCCTGGTGAGGGAAGGCTCGATCGGCATGCCAATCAGCGGTACCGAAGCCGCGGTGGTCGACATGGACGACCCCAAGAAAATACTCCCCATCGGCCAGGAGGGCGAGCTCATCGTGAAGGGACCCCAGGTCATGCTGGGCTACTGGAACCGGAAGGAGGAGAGCGACAACGTGCTCAAGGACGGCTGGCTCTTGACCGGCGATGTGGCAAGGATGGACGAGGACGGCTACTTCTTCATCGTCGACAGGAAGAAGGACATGATCGACGTGGGCGGCTTCAAGGTCTACCCACGGGAGGTCGAAGAGCTTCTCTTCACACACCCATTGGTCAAGGACGCCGCGGTGGTCGGTACGCCCGACGAGAAGAGGGGCGAGGCCGTGAAGGCGTTCGTCGTACTAAAGCCCGAGGGCAAGGGCAAGGTGACGGAGGCAGATGTCATCGAGTACTGCCGGAAGAACATCTCCACATACAAGGCCCCGAGGACTGTGGTGTTCGTCGACGACCTGCCGAAGACGCTGGTGGGGAAGGTCCTCCGAAGGCAGCTCCGCGGCGAGAGCCCTACACCAGTTCGATGATCATGGCGACGGCGTTCCCGCCGCCGATGCAGAGCGTGACCAGGCCCGTCTTCTTGCCCCGGTGCTTGAGGGCGTAGATCATGGTCGTAAGCACCCGGGCGCCGCTGCATCCTATGGGGTGCCCCAGGGCCACGGCCCCTCCGTTCACGTTGAACCTTTCCGGTGGTACGCCCAGTTGTTCCCGTACCACCAACGACGCGGTCGCGTAGGCCTCGTTGTGCTCCACGAGGTCGAAGTCCTCGATTTTAGTCCCCGTCTTCTTCAACAAGGTCCTCACTGTGGGAATAGGAGCCTCCATGACGTCCTTGGGGTCCGTCCCGCCCGTGTGGTAGGCGATTATCCTCGCCAGCGGCTCTCTGTCCATCTTTTCTGCCCTTTCCTCGGAGGTCACGACGAGGGCAGACCCCCCGTCGCTCAGTTGCGACGAGTTCCCAGACGTCAGGATACCGTGATGCTTGAACGCCGAGTTTAGGGCAGCGAGCTTCTCCACGGTGGTGTCCTCACGGATGCACTCGTCCGTGTCGAAGACCGACCGCTCACCTTTCTCATTCTCCACTTCGACGCCGACTATCTCGTCTTTGAACCAGCCCTCCCTGCGCGCTCGAGCCGCCCTCATGTGGCTCTCGTAGGCGTACTCATCTGCCATGGCCCTGGTCACATGGTACTTCTCAGCCACCCACTCTCCCGTCATCCCCATGTGGTAGCCCTCGTAGGCGTCCGACAGTCCGTCCCTGACCATCCCGTCGAGTAAGGCCGTATCCCCATACTTGTGCCCCCATCGCATGTCCTTGGCCAGGTAGGGCGCGTTGCTCATGCTCTCCATCCCGCCCGCGACCACGAGCTCGGCATCTTCCGCCTTGATCGCCTGGGCAGCCAATATGACTGATTTCAACCCCGAGCCGCACACCTTGTTCACCGTGAACGAGCCGATGCTCGCCGGGACCCCCGAATAGATGGCGACCTGCCTGGCAGGGTTCTGCCCCTCCCCGGCCATTATCGCGTTGCCCATTATCACTTCCTCCACATCTTCCGGGACGGTCCCTGCTCTTACTATTGCCTCCCTCGCTGCGACCTCACCCAGTCTGACCGCCTGGGTTCCAGCGAGGCTCTTGCCGAACTTGCCGATGGCCGTTCTGCAGGCCGAAAGGATAACCGGTTGCACCAATGTCTTTCGCCTGGCCTCGAATCCACCGGTTTATACGGCGAACGGGTTAATCCCAGGAATTGAGTCGTGCCCTCGTCCATCGACGAAGAAGCGGCGCGCTCCTTAAACAATGGCTGGATGAGCCATCCAGGTGTGCCGTCTATCCCTCTTTCCCGCACGAGGAAGGTAGCGGTGGTCTCGGTCTTCAGTGCCCTCGCGATCACGACGGACTATGCCATGTTCCCCCTCGCGAACATCAAGCTCATGGACTCCATAGTCTTCGTGTCCGCTCTTGCCTTCGGGCTCCCGGTCGGCGTCGCCGTGGGGCTGATAACATGGTTGGTCTACGGTACCGTTAACCCGCTCGGCCCCGACAGCGGACCTTTCCTGCTCCTTCTCATGGGTTCAGAGGCTGTCTACGCCGCCGTCGGGTACGGGGCCCGGCGGCTCATGGGCCACGACGGGTCTGCGCTCCCCGTAAGGAGCCTGCTCTGGGGGTCGCTCGGACTCATCGCCGCCTTCCTCTATGACTTTAACACGATAGTCACGCCTGCCCTCTTCATCGGGGAACCGGTCGGCGTCGCGCTGGCATCGTTGCTCCCGGCCGCGCCCTTCATGGTCGCCCACGAGCTCAGCGACTTTGTCTTCTTCGCGTTAGCAGCCCCTGCGCTCTATGCTGCCATCAGAAGGGTCACGAGGTTCGGGGTCTGAGATCGCGCTCGAAGAACTCGATATCGAGTATCGAGCCAGTCCTCTTGCGCTTCGGCTTGAAGCGAGGCCTCACGCTGCTCCCGACCCTCACCCCATCGGCTACCCTGTGAACAAGGCCGCCTGTCACGCCCTCGAAGGTGATGTAGGCAAACGCAACGGGCTCTCCCAGTCTCTCTCCACCCTGCCCGAACTGGGTCTTGGTCAGAGCAGCGACCTTCCCAGCACTCCGGACGAGGACGGACCTCTCGACGCCTCCGTAGCACTTGATACAGTAGATTCTCAGGGGCAGGGAAGCCTCCTTGCAGTTCGCGCAGTAGCCTGCCTGTATCTTGCCCTGCGCCAGTCCCCTAAGGAACCTCTCGCCCGCTACGCCTGCGGTGTACTCGTAGTGGAGCGGGATGCTGCCAGTCCACTGCCTTATGCCCTCGACGGAGTCGATTCGCTCCTCCACCCAAGGTCACTCCTTTCTTCTCGGCCTGAAGTACACGATGTCCGTGATCGCTCCCTCCCTGTCTTGTTGGCTCTTCCAGACAGCCTCGACCTCCATGCTGACCCGGACCTTCTCAGGTGCCACCTCTCCGAGGAGGTGGAGGATTCCCATCATCGGCGAACCCCCGGCTATCTCAATGACCGCCACGATGATAGGCTGATCTCGCCTGCTGGCGTCGGAGTTCACGTAGCTGACTGAGTATGTCACCACCTTGCCCCTGTCCTCCAACCTAACCCAGGAAGAGGTGGCCCTGAAGCATTGCTCGCAGTACATCCTCGGCGGGACGAGGGTCCTCTCGCAGCCGTTGCATCTTCTCCCCCATATCTCACCCTCCTTCAGTCCTGCCAGGTACTTCCCTGTGGCGACCCCAGAGCTCCACGCGTAGCTCAGGGACGTGTGGTAAGTGGTCATGAGGTACCTTTCCCTACGCAGGTCCTCGGGTGTTATCTCCGTCCCCTCGTACTTGGCTATCTTGGAGCTCAAGTCGGCCTCGCTCGGAACCCCCCGAGATATAAATTCGGGGAACGTCTACCTTCGCACTCCGCGGGCGAACTCGATGAAGAAGCTCATGGAGTCGGGGTTCTTCAGCGACCCCGGGCTGAAGACCCTCGCGGGGTCGGCTCCCAGGAGTATCCTTCGGACAGGCACCTCGAGCTTCTTCCCGCTGAGCGTGCGGGGGACCTCGGCCACGGCGATTATCTCGTCCGGAACCAATTTGGGCGAGAGCTCGTTCCGTATCCTAGTCTTCACCTCATCCTTGAGCGCTTGATCCAGGATGGCGTCTCCCCTCAGTACGACGAAGAGGGGCATGTAAGACCTGCCGCCCAAAAACTCCATGTCTACGACGAGACTGTCGGCGATCTGGGGGAGGGACTCGACCACGCGGTACATCTCGCTCGTCCCCATCCTGATCCCCATCCTCTTGATGGTCGCGTCAGACCTGCCGTATATGACGCAGCTTCCATCCCTCCCGATCTTGATCCAGTCTCCATGCCTCCAGACCCCTGGAAATAGGCTGAAGTACGCCTCCCTGTATTTCTCGCCTGTGTCGTCTCCCCACAGGTAGAGCGGCATCGAGGGCATAGGTTGCGTTAGGACGAGCTCCCCCATTTCGTCGACCACTGACCTGCCCATCTCGTCATAGGCCATCACGCTAGCCCCGAGGTACCTGCACTGCATCTCCCCCTCCTTCACGGGGAGGGTCGGGCACCCTCCCACGAACGCCGTGCAGAGGTCCGTACCCCCGCTCAGAGAGGCTAGCCAGACGTCCTTCTTGACCTTGGAGTAGACCCAGCGAAAGCCGTCCGCGGAAAGCGCCGACCCCGTAGAACCTATCCCTCGCAGGGCCTCCAGCTTGAACCTGGTTCTCGGCTCGGCCCCCTCCTTCAAGGACGCGGCGACGAAGGCCGCATTGGCACCCAAGAATGTCATCTCTGTCTTCTCCGCAAGGTCCCAGAGCCCGTATGCGTCGGGATAGAAGGGGTCCCCATCGTAGAGGATTATGGAGGACCCGAGGAGTAGAGAGCCCACGAGGTAGTTCCACATCATCCAGCCCGTCGAGGTGTACCAGAACATCCTGTCCCTCGGCTTGATGTCATTGTGGAGGGAGAGCGTCTTGAGCTGCTCGAGAAGGACTCCGCCGTGACCGTGCACTATGGGTTTCGGGAGCCCGGTGGTCCCGGACGAGTAGACTATCCAGAGCGGATGGTCGAACGGCAGCGGCTCGTAACGGGGCGCCTTCGGGGACCTGACGAGGTCGTTCCACTGCAGCACCCCCCTCCCGCTCAGCCCTGTCTCTCCGACAACCACGGTCTTCTCGATACCGGGCACAGATTGTAGAAGCTGGTCGATGACGTCCCTCTTGGGGCGCCACTTGCCGCGGTACTGATAGCCGTCCGCCGTTATCAGCACCTTGGGCGTGATCTGTTTGAAACGGTCGATGGCGCTCTGGCTACCGAAGTCGGGCGCGCAGCTCGACCAGATCGCCCCGATGCTCGCGCACGCCAGCATAGCGATCACGGTCTCGGGCACGTTCGGAAGATAAGCGGCCACGCGATCGCCCTTCCGGACCCCCAGCTCTTCGAGGGAGCCGGCGAGGGCCCCCACTCTGCCCTCGAGCTCGGCCCATGTGACCCTGCGCATCTCGCCCGACTCCACCCTCGAGATGATGGCTGGGTCCTCTGCCAGCCGCTCCCTGAAGACATGCTGGGCATAGTTCACCTCGGCCCCCGGGAACCACTTCGCTCCGGGCATCCTGCGGTTTTCAAGGGGCTTGACATAGGGCGCGCTCGCCTCGACGCGGAAGTACCTCCAGATCGATTCCCAGAAGTCCTCGAGCTCGGTCACCGACCACTTCCAGAGGTCCTCGTAGCCGCTGGCGCTGAGGCCGTTGTTCTCCGCGATCCAGCGCTGATACGCGGTGATGTTCGACTTTTCCACGGTTTCCGCAGATGGCTCCCAGAGGGTCTTCGTCGTTGCGCGTCACTCCTACCTCTTCATCGTCAGGACGGTCCCCACTTGCATTAAGTCTCCCCAGCCGTTCGTCACTGCTCGTTCAGCGTTCTGTACCTGCCTCTTGCCTGCCTCGCCCCTCAACTGCCAGAAGAGCTCACAGACCTTCATCATCCCGGCAGCTGCGATCGGATTTCCTACCCCCAGGAGCCCCCCAGACGGGTTGATGGGGAACTCGCCGTTCCTCTGGGTCACCCCGTCCCTGGTGAGCTTTGCGGCCTCGCCCTTCCCGCAGAGCAAAAGTCCTTCCATATGGTGCAGCTCCTTGTAGTCGAAGGGGTCGTAGACCTCGGCAAAATCGAGCTGCTTCCTGGGGTTTTCTATCTTCGCCATCTTGTAGGCCATCTTCGCTGCGCTCTCTAGGTAGGCAGGGTAACACAGTTCCCGGTTGGTCCAGTATTGGCTGTCGACGTTCCATCCGACTCCGTCGATCCAGACGGGGTCGTCGGTGTACTTGCGCGCCACCTCCTCGGAGACGAGGACCGCAGCCGCAGCCCCGTCGGAGGGAGGCGAGACGTCCAACCGCTTCACCGGCCAGACCATCTTCTCGCTCTTCATCACGTCATCCACCGTGATCTTTGCCGCTATCTGGGCGCAGGGATGGTCCAGGGCGTTCATCTTGTTCTTCACGGCGACGAGGGCGATATCTTCCTCTGTCACGTTGTGGACGTGCATGTATCTCCTCATCTCGAGGGCGAATATCCAGAGAAGGGTCACCCCGAGAGGCCTCTCCGTGGTGTGGTCGAAGATGGACCAGAAGGCGTATTGGGGGTGGGGGTGCAGCGGCGACATCTTCTCTTCGGCGACGACCAGGCAAGAGTCGAAGAGCCCCGATGCGACGTGCCACCAACCTCCGATTGGGGTGAAGACGCCCGTCCCTCCCCCCACGTAGACGCGGCTGTTCGGTTTCCCTAGTCCGCCCGCCCCCTCGAGGAGGTACTCGCCCTTCATGTGGACCCCGTCGAACATGTCTGGAGCCGTGCCTAGGACCACCGACTCGACGTCCTTGAACGTCATGCCCGCTGCATCTAGAGCCATCTTCGACGCCTCGTACGAGAGCTCTCTCCCGGTCTCGAGCATCCTCCTCCGGAAGAGCGTCATCCCCGCACCAATCACCGCGACCCTTCTCATGGTCACCACCTCACCGCGAGAGTATCGCGACTCCCCCTGTTCCGGTCGGGATTCCTCTCCAGGACTGGACCAGCGCCTTCTTGGCCCCCTTCACTTGGATGCTTCCCGCTTCACCCCTGAGTTGTAACGCGCACTCGAGCAGCCTGTGAAGGGCCGAAGCCTCCACGAGGTTGCCCACCCCAAGGGAGCCTCCGCTGGGGTTCAAGGCCGTACGCTTGCCTGAGAGGATACGCCTTGCGGCCGCCTTGGTCCCTGCCAAAGACAGAAGATGTTGGAGCAGCTTGTAGGAATAGGTGTCGTCCAGCTCCAGGATGTCAAAATCCTCCAGGTCTCCCTTGAACCCCGCTCGCCGGACCGCATCGGAGTAGGATCGTTGCGCATATCCCGAGACGGACATTTCCCCTCCCTCTATCCAGGGTAACGAGGAGTTCCATGCGACCCCATCTATGCCCACCGAGTCGCGCTTGTTCTTCTTCGCCCAGGCCTCGGAAGCGAGGACGAGGACTATCCCAGCCTCGGCGAACTCCGCTTTGTCTGCGACCCGCAGCGGGCTGGAGAGTATCTCGGAGGACTCCACATCCGCTTCGGAGAACTTTCCGCCATAGCTTGCCCTCGGGTTGCGCAGCGCGCTGGCCTTTCCCCTGACCACCGCCCGGTTCACATCCTTCAACGAAAACCCGCTGGTCCTGAGGAACGCGTCCATCTCCAGCCCTGCCAAGGTGTCACTGGTTGCTCCGAGAGGTCGGAGGAGCGAGGGTTCCTGTGCCATGACTTCGACGGCGTTCTTGTCGAGTACGTCAGCCGCCTTGCTATGGGCCTCCAGCACAACGACCTCCGCTAACCCAGACAGGATGTGCATGACGGCGGTCCCAAGCCCAGTGACCGCGTCTGCCGGAATCGTGCAGAGGGGCCGCCCCGCCGCTCCTATCTGGTCCGGGACCATCTCATCGGTAATGCTCCATCCTTCCCAAAGGTCCTCGGTGCAGCAGATGAACGACCCCACGTCCCTCCGGGGGTTCACCGACGCGTCGTCGTAGGCCTTCGAGGCCGCCTGGAACATCAACTCCCGGGTGGAGAGGTCAGACACGACCGGCCTGAAACCCTCATAGCCGACCCCGATTATCTCGACCCGACCTGTTTTCAAGAGGACGATGGTGCTGCGGCCGGCCTTCTCCAATAAAGCTTCTGAAACCTTCCGGTGGTTTGCAGACCGGAGAAACGCCTCCCTGTTTAAATCCCGAACCGTGGGGCGGCGCTTCATGACCTCCCGCCTCGCTCTGGGATTCAACCCCGTGATCCCCGTGAAGGACGCTATCGCCGTCGGCCAGAAGGCGGAGGCGATGGGCTACGAGTCGCTGTGGTTCCACGAGAGCCTCTACCAGAGGGACGTGGTCACCTATCTCTCGTCGATCCTTCTCTCCACCTCGCGAATCAAGGTCGCTTCGGGCGTGTTGAACACCTTCACCAGGCACCCGATCACGGTCGCGGCCACCTTCGCCTCCCTGAGCGAGCTGTCCGGAGGAAGAGCGATTCTGGGTCTGGGGCTGGGCAGTTTCCCCACCGTCCCGAAGATAGGCTACAGGATCTTCCCTGTCTCTGAGACGAGGCCCCTCAAGAGGATCAGCGAGTTCATCCGGATAGTGAACGGGTTCTGGGGGGGAGAGAGTCTCTCGTTCAAGGGTGAGTTCTTCACCGCAGAGAACGTGAAGTACGAGGGGAAGCTGGAACACCGGGTCCCCCTCTATCTGGCATCTCTGTCGCCTAAGACGCTGGCCTTCGCCGGACGCCACGCAGACGGAGCGATACTCTCGCCCGCACTAAGCACCGTCAAGGCCACGGAGAGGATGGTCGAGCAGGTTCGGAAGGGCGAGCGGAGGCGAGGCACTCCCGTCGATAGGGTCTCCTACCTGCTGACATCAGTGGACGACGATGAGTCGAAGGCCAAGGAAGTGATTCGCAACTTCTATTTTTTCCTCTACCAACTCTCCGACGTGATCAAGCCCGAGGTCCTCGTCGAGTATGGGGTTCAGCTCGAGGAGCTCGAGCGGTTCAGGGCGGCCTGGAAGAAGGGGGATTCCGAGGGTGCAAAGAAATTGGTCCCCGACGCTGCGATCGAGACCCTGGCCATCGCAGGAACTCCCGCGCAGGCGAGGGCCCGCATCGAAGAGTACCGCAGGGCGGGGATTGACCTTCCGGTCCTCATGCCCATTGGAAACGTTAATTATGCCATCGAGGCGCTGGCGCCCGATTAATATGGCCGATCGCTCTCTGGGAGGGCGCTTCGGACTCTTCTTCAGGTTTGCAAGAGTCCAATTTCTCCCCCTCGTGCTAGCACCCATCCTTGTGGGAACGGCGAGCGCGTGGCATCTCTCGAGGTCCATCAACCCCCAGTTGTTCTTGTTACTCCTGGCGGGAGCGGCCTGCCTCCAGATCGCCTCAAATTCCATCGATGACGTCTACGACTTCCTGAATGGGGTGGATAGGGTCTCCGAGACCATGTTTCCAAAGGAGTTTCCAGGATGGAAACCCATCCCGCGGGGCCTGATGTCCGTGAGCCAGGGGCTCTCCATATCTCTCGTGTTCTACTCCCTGAGCCTAGCCATAGGGCTCTACCTTGCGGTGACCGTGGGCTGGATTGCCCTTGCCATCGCGATTCCGGGCGTCCTCCTCAGTTACTTCTATGTGGCTCCCCCTCTCAAGCTCGACTACAGGGGCCTCGGGCTCGGCGAGGTCGCGATATTCCTGGGCTTTGGTCCGTTGCCCGTCCTCGGAGCGTTCTACGTGCTGACCGGGACCCTGTCGTGGTTCGCCTTGCTTGCGTCCATCCCCTCAGGTTTGCTCACGGTGGACGTGCTGCTAAATCACGACATGATATTCTACGACGCCTACAAAGCGGCCGCAAAGAAGTCGATGACCGTCGTTCTCGGACGTGTCCGGACCGAGTCTCTGACCTTTGGACTCTCCGTGGTGCCGTACCTCTTCGTCGCTGGGTTGGTCCTCGCACGCGCAATCCCGTTCACGTGTCTCCTCGTCCTGGTCGCTCTGCCGTTCGTGGTCCGAGGCAACCTCCCAGCCAGGACAGAGAGGCCCATGCCTGAATACGGCTCCCGGACCCGGAGGGCCTTCTTCCATTCGGTCGTCTTCAGCCTGCTCCTTGCGGTCGGGCTATTCCTCTGATGTCCGCCCTCGCTCATGGACGCGGGCGGCTGTTTGTCGCCTTCCTCGTCGTCCTCGCCTCGATGGCGCTCATGTTCACGGTCCCCAAGACGGACTTCATCGCAGCTGCGTTCGTCTCGACCGGGACCATGGCCCTCGCCGCCTATTACGTCACAGGTTTCAAGGGTCTATTCCGTCCGTCCGTCAAGACGATGGCCATCGGCCTGCTGAGCGCTGGGGTCCTTTATGCCATCTTCTACGCCGGGAACCAGGGGATATCCCAAATTCATCCACTGGGAATCTCGCAGTCGAGCGAGAGCCCGATTTACGCCCTCATAGCCTCCCCCGCCAACCCTCTCTATGTCCAGGTCGCCATCCTGGCCTTCGACGCTGTGGGATACGAGACCTTCTTCAGAGGCTTGCTCCAGAAGAGGCTGCAACCCAAGGCCGGATTGGGCAGCGTCTTCCTCATCGCCCTGGTCGATGCCGGCATCCACGTGATCACCCTGAACCCCCTGTGGGTCGTCACCACCTTCATCGCAGACGCGGTCTGGGGGCTCACCTACTTCTATTCCAAGGACATGACATCCAACGTCACCAGCCACTTCGTGTGGGACCTGTTCATCTTCGTCCTGCTCCCCATAAAATAGGACTCAGACCAGGACCCTCCTCAAGCCTTTAATCCCATGGGGCTTTCGAGCGGCTCAGGTGCCATGGGGGTGGGACTTGCTTGAAGCTGCTGCGAGCCGAGCACAAGCGTCTCCTGAAAGCACTATACGGCGCCGAAGGTGAGGACTATGGCCGCGTGCTCGAGGCTATCTCGCTCCTACTCGAGACCTCTGTGCTCCCCCACTCCAAGGAATTCGACGAGGCCGCAGGTGGAATCGCTCCGGGTAGGAGGGCGCTCTTCGACCAGGGTATCTGCAGGCTCGCATTTCCTTCGGCTGAAGGGACCTCGCTCCCCTTCGGGGTCTATGCCATGGCGATGGAGCTGGTCGCCTCGGCCGACGCCCCCACGGCGATGAGCATCGGGATCCACAACACGGTCGCCGAGGGCGTCTTCCGGTTCGGGAACGACGACCAACGGAAGAGGGTCTTCACGGACTTGGTCGAAGGCAGGAGGCTCGGTGCCTTTGCTCTCACGGAGCCGAGCTCGGGTTCGGACGCCAGGGCCATGAAGACCACCGCCGTCAAGAACGGGTCAAACTACACGCTCGACGGTTCCAAGATGTTCATCACGAACGCCGGGGACGCGGACATCTACCTGGTCTTCGCCGCGAGCGCCAAGGGCCACAGCGCATTCATAGTCGACAAGTCCACGCCGGGCCTCTCGGTCGGGAAAGACATCCCGAAGCTCGGCATGAGGGGCTCCCGGACGGCGGAGGTCCGGTTCAGCGATTGTTCGGTCCCAGCGGGGAACCTCGTTGGCAAGGAAGGGGAGGCGTTCGAGTATGTCAAGTTCCTCCTGAGCGGGAGCAGGATCGTCATGGGCTCGATCTGTGTGGGGATCGCCCTGACCGCATATCGCAAGGCGCTCGAGTACAGCAAGCAGAGGTCCCTCTTCAACGGTGAGCTATCAGAGCTCCAGATGACCCGGGAGAAGATCGCGGATATGCGTACGGAGCTTAGCTCCTCCAGACTCCTCTGCGCCTATGCCTCCCGCCTCAAGGACGCGGGGGTGGACTTCTCTTCCGAAGCGGCGCAGGCGAAGGTAGCTGCGACGGAGAGCGCGGTGAGAGTTTGCGACCGGGCCATCCAATTGTTCGGAGGGTACGGTTACACCGACCCGGACGTCCACCGACACTGGAGAGATGCCCGCCTGCTGACCATAGGGGAGGGGGCATCGGAGGTACTGAGAATGCTTATCGCAGGAAAAGAACTGGCCGAGACTCGATAGCCATGAGCGGCAAAGCGCCTTTGAGAATAATCGTCTGTCTCAAGCACGCCGTTGACGAGTCGGAGCTCAGAGTCGACGCTTCGGGCCACCCGATTCTCCAAGGCGCCCAAGCGCGCATGAGCGCGTTCGACCGAAACGCCGTGGAGGAGGGCGTTAGCATCAAAGAGAAGGCCGGGGGTACCGTGACCGCCCTGAGCTTGGGGACCGAGGACGTCAGGAAGAGCATCAAGGAAGCGCTCGCGATGGGTTGCGACAGGGCCATACTCGTCAACTCGTCAAAGTACCTTGACGCGTTGGCAACATCATACTACCTTGCCAGGGCCGTCCAAAGGGCCGCCCCCTACGACCTTATGATCTGCTCTGAGGGCGCCTCTGACACCTACGATGGTCTCGTCGGCCCTATGCTGGCACAGTGGCTTGACCTTCCATTCATGGGTTACGTGAGGAGGACAGAGCTCCGTGGCGACGGGAGCCTTCAGTGCGAACTTGCCATGGAAGAGAGCGTCGAGGTCGTGGAGGCTAGGTTCCCCTCGGTGATATCAGTGGTGAGCGAGATCAACTCGCCAAGATATCCCACCCTACTGCAGATAATGCAAGCCTCGAAGAAGCCTATCGAGGAGTTTCCCTTGGACTCGCTCGCTCCCGGACCGGGGGAGGCGGCTGCCCCGGAGGCAGCGGTCAGGGTTCTGGACACCACAGCACAATCCATGAGCAGGAAGAAGATACTCTTCGAGGGCTCGCCGGAGGAATCGGCCTCGAAGCTCCTCGAAGCGCTGAAGAGCGAGGGGGTCCTCTAGATATGCGGTCTGTCCTGGCGTTCTCGGAGAGCCCAGCTTTGGCTGCAGAGGTCGCTGCGGGAGCCGCAACGATCTGCGAGTCGCTGGGAGGAGGATTCGCGGTCATCGCCGTGAGCTCAGAGACGCCTTCCCCCTCGAACTTCGAGGCGGTCGCCGACGCCATAGTAGAAGTGGCGAAGAGAGAAGGGGCGCAGGTCGTCCTATTGGGAGCGACCAGGCTCGGGAGGCAGGTCGCGGCCAGGATCGCAGTGAAGACCAGTCAGGGGGTGCTGAGCGACGTCAGGGACCTCCGGGTAGAGTCGTCCGGGGGTGCGGCCGCTATGCTCACCGGGGTGAGGCCGGTCTTCGCTGGAAAGTTCAACGCGAAGGTCGCTTCCGTCCTGCCGTGCGTCGCCACGATACCTTCTGGCGCCTATGCACCCCAAGGGGCGAGCGCTTCTTCCACCCAGCCCCCGGCGACCGTCGAGATAGCCATGGGACCCAAGGCGCCAGAGAGGGTGAAGCACATCGAGACGAGGCCCAAGCCGAAGAACACGGTCGACCTGAAATCAGCAGAGGTGATCGTCTCCGCCGGAAGGGGCTTCAAGAACAAGGAAGACCTTGTGCTCGTTGAGAATCTCGCCGAGGCCCTGGGCGGAGTCGTCGGAGCCTCCAGGCCGCTCTCCTCGGACTTGGGTTGGCTCGGTGAGGAGCGCCATATAGGTCTGACCGGCATATACGTCCGCCCCTCCCTCTACATAGCGGTGGGCATCTCTGGGCAGCTGCAGCACGTCGCCGGCATCAAGGACTCCAAGATAATCGTGGCCATCAACAAGGACAAACAGGCGCCTATCTTCCAGGTCGCAGACTACGGGATTGTGGGGGACCTCTACCTGGTCGTGCCGGCCCTCCTGAAGGCCATCGAGACCCAGAAGGCGAGTTAGTGCTTGCCGACGATAATCGACTCCCACGCCCACTGCTCGAACAGGCGGGATGACGCTCTCATCCCCTACGCGAAAAAGAACGGCTTGCGCTATGACCTTTCCGAGCTCCTAACCAAGATGAGGTCCAACGGCGTGGAAGCAGGCTTGCTGCTCAGCCCTCCCCTCGACGACGGCTCACCCCTCCCCAATCAGGCGGTCATGGACCTTTGCGAGCAGAGCGGAGGTTTGCTCTTCCCCGTGTTGACCGTGGAGCCCAGCCGCGAAGCCGTCTCCTTGGCCCTGGCCCTGGCGAAGAGCCACTCAAACTCGGTAAAGGGCTTCAAGGTGAGGTTGGGCTATCTCCCCGTATTCGCCGACGACCCCGTCTTCGACCCTCTCTACGACCACGCCATCCAGGAGGACCTCCCTGTCCTCTTCCACGCCGGCGACACGGCCACGAGTTCGGGGAGCCTGGTCCATGCCCATCCCCTGACCCTCGACAGGCTGGCGAACAGAAGGAGCGACCTCAAGATAGTCGTGTGCCACATGGGCAATCCCTGGATAATGGACACGGCAGAGCTCGTGTACAAACACGCGAACGTCTACGCCGACCTCTCGGGCTTGGTGGCCGGAGACAGCCGCTACGTCAAGGAGTACATCGACTACCTGGCTGCAAAGATCAGCGACGCGGTCTACTTTGCGGGTGGCGCAGAGAAGTTACTCTTCGGGACTGACTACCCAGTCCAGACCCACGAGAACTCGCTCGAACTGGTCCGCCGCATTAAGGTAGAGAGAGCCGACGCCGACAGGATTCTTGGAAGCAATGCGAAGAGGCTGTTCGCCCTTTGACCCAAGCGCCCGTCGAGGATATGGAGCTGGTCACCGTGCCAAAGTCGGAGCGGTCCCAGCTGGAGTTCATCCTCGACGAGAGTTTCGAGGGCCTGTACCTATGGCACTCCAGAAGGACTCTCCACAACATCGAGCTTGTCCGCGCCCTCCGGTCCAGCGGCCGATTCCTGGGTCTCTCTATGGTCAAGATGGTCGCGGAGGGTTCGGGATACGTCTACTACGTCGCAGTTCCGTTGCAGTCTAGGCGGAAGGGCCTGGGTGGCAAGTTGCTCGACGACGCGCTCGCACACTTCGACGAGCTCCATGCCTCGGAGGTCTTCGCGAGTGTCGGGGAAGATAACGTAGAGTCCAACGCACTCTTCTCCTCCAGAGGTTTCGAGCGGACGAACAGGGCCGAGATAGCCAAGCGCCACGGCCAGATACGCACCATCAACATGTACCGGGAGATGATGGTCGTGTACGGCGAGATCCTGCTACGGAAGGAGCTAAGGCCGGACGTTCCCACCCTGTAACCGACCACTCACGCCGGCCGCTCCGGTATGTTCTCGGCCACAATCTCGGCGATGTCCTTCACGGAGAGGGAACCGTCCCCGATGTCCTTTGCCGCGTCCTCGAACATCGTCACGCAGAACGGGCAACCCACCGCCAAAGTCTTCGCACCGGTCTGGAGCGCCTCCTCCACCCTGATGGCGCCGATCTTCTTTTTCTCGGGGACCTGATACCAGACGTTGGCGCCCCCGCCCCCGCAGCAGAAGCTGTTCTCCTTGTTCCGTTTCATCTCGACCAGCTCCAGACCCCCGCTCCGGAGGACCTGCCTCGGGGCCTCGAAGACGCCGTTGATCCTCCCGAGGTTGCAGGGGTCGTGGAAGGTCACCTTGGTCTCCGGTGCCTCTTGATCCGCTCCCCTCTGCCTAACCCTGCCTTCGATGACCAACTGACTGATGAGCTGCGAGTGGTGTATCACCCGGAAATCCCCTCCGAGCTCTGGGTATTCGTTGAGGAAGGTGTTGAAACAGTGGGCGCAGTGCACGATCACCTTCCTCACCCCCGTGGCCTTGATGGTCTCGATGTTCCTGAGGGCGAGTTCCTGGAACCTCCCCTCCTCCCCCATCCTCCTGACCGGTTCGCCCGTGCATACCTCGTCGTTGCCCAGGATGGCGAAGCTCACCTCCGCTTCCTGGAGGACCTTGATGACCGCCTGGGTGATCTTCCTCGACCTCGGGTCGTAGGACCCCTGGCAACCTACCCAGTAGAGGTACTCCGCGCCCGGGTTCTCCTTCAGTGTCGGGACCTTCTGCTCCAAGAGCCAGGTCTGCCTCTCGCCCTGAGGTAGCCCGAAGGGGTTGTTCGCCCTCCCAATGTTCTCCAGGAACTGCCGCTTCATCGGGTCGAGCTTGTTCTCCGCCACCAGCGTTCGCCGAAAGTCGACGATGTAGTCTACCTGGTTGATGAGGACGGGGCAGGCCTTCACGCACGCGTTGCAGGTCGTGCACGACCAGAGCTCGTCCTCTCTCAGAGCTCCCATCCCAAAGACGTCTCCCGACCTGTCGTCTCTCAGGGCGGTCCCCAGGTCCTGGACGACGACGCGGGGCGAGAGGTCCCTGCCCGCCGCGTATGCGGGGCAGACCTCCTGGCACCTGCCGCAGTTGGTGCAAGAATCCAGAGCGAGGAGCTGCAGAGGACCAAAATTGGCGATTGACTTCACAGGGGCCGGAACCTGCGCCTCAGGGTCCTGTATCATCTTGGACAGGCTGAACGGGGTGTTAAGCCTTCCCATCGGTTTCTCGGGAGCAACCGCCACATTGGTGCCAGAAGTGAAGACGTGGACGAGCTTGGTGTAGGGTACCGCTGCAATCAAAGCCATCACCGAGAACATGTGAGCCCACCAGAACCCCTGATAGGCGACCTGGGCCTGAGAGGCCGTGAGCGCACCGCCGATCCCCCTCCACAACAAATCCCCCACTGGAGAGAAAGCGACCCACTGGTCGTCGCCCGGTACGGCGACGAACCTCAACGCCTCGAGAGCGAAGCCCGAAATACCGATCCAGACCAGGGCCCCGAGCACAACGTAGTCGTCCCAGACGCTCGTCCGCTGGGGAAGCTTCCTTGCGAACCGGCGATAGAGCCCGATCCCCAGCCCGACCACGAACGCCAATCCCAGTGTGTCCCCGAGGAACTCGAGCGCCAGATAGAAACCGCCGTGGATGAAGTTCCCGGCTCCGAAGATGGGAAAGATGTCGCTCTGGAGGAAGATCAGGGTTGTGTAAGCAAGGAGCATCAGGAACCCGTAGAATATGGCCGCGTGCATGAAGCCGCCCGAGCTCTTGCGGAGTACCTTCCTCTCTCCCAGCCCAAACTCGGTGAACCTCTTCATCTTGACACTCAGGTCGCTGGTGACCAGCCTTAGGAACTGAGGTACTCCGATGCCATAGTTCCTCAGGTGTCTCTGGAGGCCGTAGAGCAGCACGAGCCCGCAGACGAAGAAGGTGGCATACATCACGACCGGCGCGTACCAGGGAAGGAAGAGGTAGCTGGCGCGGACCGGCTGGTCGGTCATCCTCTTCGCCGTCACAAGTTCTCTCGGTTAAAGGGTTACGTCGTCCCAGGGTCTCTCATAGCCCTTGGCCGGCGTCCATCTCCCTGGTCCTCGGAGCGAGCCACTCGTTCTCCAGGGTCACCTGTCTTGGCAGCTCGCTCTCCAGCTTCGGCAGTAGCCGCGGTTTCAGCAACCCGTCGTAGATGAGGAACTTTCCTACCCAGAGAGACCTTGCCACAGCGAGCGCCTGGATCGGAGAGTCCCAAACCGGTCCGAACTGGAGAGGAGTGGGAAGGTTGACCCCGAACGCGAGGAGGGGTCCCGAGAAGCCGTAGACTATGACCAGAGCGTTGACGATCTCGAATGCGAGGAACTCCCAATATCTCCTGGACAGAGGGGCGACGACGAAGAACGGGAGGAGAATGAGGTTCATCTGCGGGGTGAACACGTAGGTGGAGAACAGATACGCGAAGGTGAAGAGGGACGAGACCTTGACGCTGAGCATCGCCCTCTCCCTTCTGGTAGCCGCCCGTCGCTTCTCCCTCCTGTAGGCCAAGACGATGGCGAAAGAAAGCAGGGCGAACGAGGCGGGGAAGATGTAGTGCCGGAGAGGCGACTCGTTATTGAGGAACCCTAGCATCCAAGAGCCTTCGATGTACCAGTTGGCCTCGTAGGACCAGAACGACGTCCAGAGGCTGCTGTTGGCGACCATGAAGGGCAGGTTGATCGCGAGATAGGTGCCGAGCGCGGCCGCGGCGAACGAAATCTTCTGTCTCCAGCCGTCGGCGGTAAGGAGGAGCCCGAACGCGGGGGCAGCAGTCACGAGGCTTGAGCCCGCGGAAGCTCCGAAGAGGAAGCCGCTGCCCCACCTCGACCCCTGCAGGTAGGTCCTGAGCCCGAGGGTGGCAAGAAAGACGCCTATGATGTACCAGTTCAGGAGTACCATGAAGAGGAACGAGGGGGTCGCGACGAAGAACAGCATGACCCTCTTGTTGCCCCGCCTTACCCCCAGGATATCGCAGACCTTGAGGAGCTCCCTGATCAAGAGCGTCGTGGGCAGGGAGAGGAAGGCCGCGGTGTAGACGTAGTAGTTGTACACCAGTCCAGCCCCCGGAAAGAGCGGAAGGGAGGAGCCGAGGACTCCCATGGCGTAGATGAACAGGCCGGTAAGTGGGGGGTACTCGACGAACGTGTTGACGTAGGGGATGTTCTGGGGGGAGAACGGAATCTGAGACGAGTCGAGCCGGTTCTGGAAGACGTCGATGACGTCGCTGTAGATGTGCCCGCCCCCGTAGGGGATGTGAAGCCAGAATCCGAGCGCATACAAGCCTGCAGCGACCACAGGCAATAGGAGCGCCTTCCGCAAGGTCCCGACGGGGACCTCGCCGAGCTTCGCCGGCCACATGACCTGACAATGGGCAAGAGCCGGTGATAATCCTACGTTCTAGAACGACCGGGATGCGACTGTACTAGATTTAGCACGCAGAATTCAGCGCTGGTCCGATGCCTCAAGGGATTCGGCTCCTTGTACACTCTTCCTTGAGTCATCTCCCTTCGAATTGTCCCTCTTCCGTACCACCTTGCCGCCACCTGCCGGGAGGGCCCTAAGGACATCGTCCACCGATGCGCCCGCGAGCTCCTGGGGGAAATACTTCTTCAGCTCAAAGAGCACCTTCTTCGCCGTGTCCGACGCCTTTTCGCGGTGGGGGACCAGGGTCACGTGGGCCCGGGATAGTTTCATGATGGCCTCCTCTGGGCCCGAGACCACCCTCCCCGATGCGTCTACCCCCACGGAGACCTCAACCGGGTTCCTGGTCACGAAGTTCTTCGCCCCTCTTATGGAGAAAGAGCCCTTGGCGAGGTACTCGCCGCTGGGGGCGGAGGCGCTCACCTGCCCGGGGTCGACCCAGTAGGAATCAGCGGAGCCGAGTCCCGTCTTCCAGGCGCTGCTGAACGCCGCTGTGGCCTGTCCGACCTGGCGCACCTCGGCGGGTGTCTGCGCTCCGTTGCCCCCCTTGAGGATGAAGAAGGGCGACCCGAACAGGTCAGCATGATAGACCACATCCCGGTCGTCGGCGTACCTCTTGAGGAGGATCGAGTTCGACTGCGCATCCCTCCCCCCGATGGCCAGCTTTCCCTCGGTCGTGTAGAACCATCTGAACTTCTCGTACCAGTCCCTTTTCCCCCGAGCGACCACCCGGACCTTCGACTCCGTCAGGGCGTTCCTCCCCTTCTCTTTGGCTAGACGGGAGACCATCTGTCTCTCAGCCTCCCTTATGCGCAGGACCTCGGCCTCGTTCCTCTTGGCCCCGTCGTAGAGGCGGGATGAGACCGACGCGCTCGACTGGTTCTCCTGCGTCCGGTCCCTGGTCTCTACCTCGACCTTCAACTTGGCGAGTAGCTCCTCTATCTCCTCCTTGGATGACGCCGCCTTGACCTGAGCCGCCAGCGTCCTCAGTTCCGAGGCACCGGCTGTGAGCTCCTCCATTTGCTCCCTGAGCCTCTTGATCGTGACCTCGAGTTCCCTCGCCCTCTGGTCCTCGGAGACCCCCTCGACCTTGGAGGTCTCCTCTCGGTTGAGGAGCAGGGGCGTGAAGACCCTGTCCATCAGCTCGCCGAGCGTTGCGCTCCGCTCCAGGACATCACCGCCTGGACCGGGAGCGACTGATATGAGCTCGACCTCCCCGTTCCTTCTCACGAGCGAGGGCGACGGCGTGTCGAGGCCGGCGATAATCTCTCTTACCGCTGAGACGATCTCTTGCGCCTTCTGCGGGGTCACCTCGGAACTGGGCTGGTCCTGTGCCAGGGACACCCGCGCGAGTATCTCGTCCACATACTTCCTTGGAAGTGAGATCCCTCGACCGAGAGCCCTCCCCGCGGTCTTTTCCTTGGCGAAGGTCGCCACGAGCGATTCCTCGGTCACTTGGTCGGGGGAACTTCTCGTCTGTGGGGGAGGCGCGTACAGCCTTCCCTTGACCGTCTGCCTCGCTCCCCTGTGGGACTCCCTGAGCGCGAGGATCACCCGACCGCCTCCCTCCGTGAGCACGATGTTGCCGGGAGGTATGAGTTCGAGTATGAGCTCTCTCTCGTCCTCCTTGCCAGAGAAGCGGAACCTCATCACCCTGTCCAGGTCTTGCTGAGCCACGCTCACGAGCTTGCGCCTCAGAAGCTCTCCCCTGAGGGAAGTGGTGAATTGGGCGGTCACGGTGTACCCGGGGGTCGTGGTAAGCCAGGCGCCGTACTTGGGTGATAGGACCAGGTCTGACTCTGACCCCGTCCCCTCTCCCTCCAGACCGGCCGACTTTTTCAGCCGGAGGATCTGTGATTCACCAAGCCCATGGATGTTAGAGACATAGCTGCCGACGAGCGAGGAGAGCTCCTTGACCGCAACCCGTATCTCTAGACCTGATACGGTGGGGACGGAGGCCGACCTGTCGCCGGAAACGGCAGGGCCCTTCCCAGGATCCTCGTTGCTCATCGGCATCGACTCCGAGTACGGTCCTCGCGGCGCGAATTATAACCTATCTCGGGCCCTAACCTTTTATTAGGCTTGAGAGGCGGGTCTCCAAAGGAGCCCCGATGGTTTTGCAACGGTTTTGCCCTGGAGGCGTCTGAGACCGTTTGCAGTTTTCAATCTTCGACCGGATCTACTGGCTCAGGGCCGGCCTGGGACTGGTCACAGGCCTGGCCGTCGACTTCCTGTTCGGCAAGGACTACACCAGCGGCCTATTGTTCGGAGCAGTCGTCTTCATGGCATCCTACTACCTCGTGAAGGCGAGATGGGGCTCCAAGGTGACGCCCGCGGAGGTCAAGAAGCTCTACTACACGTCAATCGGCAGTTACGTCATGATCTTTCTGTTCGTCTGGATCTTGGCCTTTACGGTACAGTTGAACTCGCTGAATCTTTAACCTCGACTGGAACCTCTTTCGGGACTTCCTTTCCCGCCTCCCTGGTCTTCTTGGCCCATTTGGAGATCGTCTGCATGTATCCTTTGTCCATGTCATCGACGGTCTGGGACTTTGGGATCCTCTCTGTCGCCCGGAGGAGCTTTTCTCGGTCAGCCATCCTGTCTGCCTTGTTCTCCATGACGTGGATGATCCCATTGAGCGCGAGCGTCGCGCCGCGGCCGTATTCGGAAGAAACGTTGGGGGTGAGCAGGTTCAACCTTTGTTTTGCCTCGTCCGCATGGCCCTCGGCCACGATGTCAACAATCGCGTCTATCTCTTCCTTCAACATACTGCTAGAAAGCATAAACACATCACCCAGCGAAAACGGAGAATAAATGCTTGATGGGGAATAATCGCCGCTTTTGCCCGGGTCACTCTAGGCCCGCGGACGTGATGGCCGCGTCCGCTGTCCTGTTCTCCCTTCCGAGGAGGGTCGCCCTGACCTTCCCGTCGTTCCTTTCCAGGCGGACCACCTTCTGCACCGAGCGGCTCATGGTCTCCCCGCCGATCGCTACCTCCCTGTAGGCGGCACCGATTACCAATCCGGGCACGGCCGCGACCCGGTTGGTGAGGACCAAAGCCCTGTCGTGCGCCATCGCATCCCAGTTCAGCCTGTTCAGGTAGGTGGCCAGCGCCGCTTGCCGCCGTGGAGCCATCGTCGCTCCCCCCAACTCCAGCGTGAAGTTCTTGGTGACGGTGTCCACCACTACCATCTTACATCCCTCGAGCTTCCGCCCGCTCCTCAGGGCCTCCAGCTGCTGTGCCGTCGTCTCTGCACGGAAGACAAAGACCCGCGAGAGGACACGGTCGGCGTCGAGACCTCGGGCCTCGGCCATCTTCGACAGTCTCTCGGGCCTGAATGTCCCCTCCGTGTCGACGAAGGCGGCGGAGAAGCCCTTTGAAGCGGGGGAGAGCGTCGCCTGCATCGCGGCCTGGGTCTTGCCACTGTTGCTCGCGCCGAAGATCTCCACGCTCTCGCCCGTCTTGAAGCCGCCCCCGAGGAGACGGTCAAGACCCTCGGAGCCGGACGAGAAGACGGTCCTATGCCTGGCGAGGTCGAGTGCGTATTTCAGGCTCATGGAGCCCGATTCATCTGGGTTGGTCGCCTCAGCCGGACCAGCCTCCGGCCTGTTGCCTGTCACTTGCGACCGGCTTTCGGTTCGCCCCTCTCTTTAGCTTTGGCAACCCTCCTGGGCCTTTCCCTCCGCCACTGGGCCGGCGGCTCCGATATTATCGGCTTCATATCAACGGCAAGAACATTTTTAACCCGATGCCGGGCCCGCACGATAGCTCTGAAGTGAATTCGCCAGCACAGCAGTCGTCGAAGAAACCGTTGTCCGTCCTGCAAAAAGCGATAAACAAGTCCGCTTGGGTTCGTTTGAAGAATGAGATAGAGTACAAGGGCAAGGTCTCGAACGTCGACCCTTACATGAACGTGATACTTGTTGACGCAGAGGAATACGAGAATGGCAAGCTCTCTGCGAATTATGGGAAGGTCGTGATAAGGGGGAACAACGTCCTCTACATCCGACTCGAATCGTCCCTCTAATCGGTGAATTGACTGGTTTGGCTCGCGCGTTACACGTCGAGAAACTTTCTGACAACGTCTCTGACCTTGAGGTCGAGATAGTCGAGAGGAAGGGCATCGGGCACCCCGACAGCATCATCGACGGGGCTTGCGAGGCTGTCTCCATAGCTCTCTCCAAGTACTACCTCGACGAATTCGATGTCATCTTCCACCACAACGTGGACAAGGGCCTCCTCGTGGGGGGGCGGTCTGAGGCAGCCTTCGGGGGAGGCCGCGTCCTCGACCCCATATACATCCTGGTGGCCGGCCGGGCTACCGACAAGATCACGATCGGAGGAAAGGTCCACAAGGTCCCGGTCGAAGCGATCTCGAAGGGTGCCATCGAAGATTACATCAGGTCGACCATGCGCTTCCTCGACCCCAAGAAACACGTCCGCTTGGAGACGATGATCCGGGAAGGCTCTCCCGACCTCATCTCTGTCTTTCTAAGGAAGAAGGCGATGCCTGTGGCCAATGACACGTCCGTCGGCGTAGGTTTCGCTCCTCTCTCAGGGACCGAGCAGGCCGTCCTCGGCATCGAACGCATGCTCAACTCGCCCAAGTACAAGAAAAAGTATCCGGAGGTCGGGGAGGACGTCAAGGTCATGGGCATGCGGGTGAAGGGCAAGCTCAACATAACGGTCGCGGCCGCCATGGTCGGAAAAATGATACCCGATGCTAGCCACTACAACAGCGTCATGGGCGATGTGAGGAACTCTGTGGAGGACCTCCTCGCAAAGACGCCCTACGAGACAGCGCTGAGGCTGAACAGCGGCGACGACCGACGGCGGGGCAGTTACTATCTCACGGTCACGGGCACGTCGGCGGAGCAGGGGGATGACGGCAACACGGGCAGGGGCAACAGAGTGAACGGGGTCATCTCTCCCATGCGCCAGTATTCCATGGAGGCCACCGCGGGGAAGAACCCGGTGAACCACACGGGGAAGCTCTTCAACGCCCTCGCGATAATAACGGCCGAAAGGATAGTAAACGAGGTCAAGGGCGTCAGAGAGGCATACGTCAGGATCCTGAGCAGGATCGGGAGTCCCATAGACGAGCCTCAGATCGCGAGCGCCGCCGTCTCCCTGGAGAAGGGTCGCACGCTCTCCCAGGTCGACTCGGAGGTACGGTCGATTCTCGACGAGTCTCTCGGCGATATAAGAGACGTCACGAAGCTGATTCTCGAGCAGAAGATCGTCCTCTTCTGACCTTCGACCCCGATGGGGATTCACTCTCTCCGCGAACGTAGGCGAGCGTCTTCTCGAGGTCGCTGGTGACTCCGTAGGCCCTGGTGAAGAACTTCAGCACCGAGGAGGTGTCCCGCAACAAGAGCTCCCTCGCGTTGGGATGCTCTGGGCTGACCCACTGGGGCCAGTCGATGAGCCAGACCCTTGTGCCCTCGGTCAGGATGTTGTACTCGCTCAGGTCGCCGTGTATCATCCCTGCCTTGACGTAGGCGTCCCTCTCTGTCTCGATTATCATCCCGAGTATCTCCTCGGGAGATGCCAGCTCGGGCCGGGTCGCCAGCCTCACTCCCGGGAGCTCGCCGAGAAGGAGCGTGTGCCTGTCCTGGTCGACGGCTTCGGCCACGTTCGGCGTGAACGGGCGGAGCCTCCGGAGGGCCGCGAACTCGTGTTTCGAGGCGTTGTAGTTGCTGGAGACCCAACTGTGGGTCTCGCTCGTGGAGGAGGCGCGCTTCCTCTTCACATCCCTGAAGCTGCTCCTCCCCAGCCTGAAGAACTTCAGGGCGTAGAGCTCGCTCTTCGCCGAGAGAACCTCGTACACGTCTGACTCCTTTCCCTTGGCGATGAGCTTTCCCAACGATATGGCCCTGTCGACATCGGCGTAGTGCTTCAGGGCGAGCAGGTCCAGCGCGGTCGTGTAGATGAGGTAGTTGTCGCCGTTTGAGCCGATCAGCCTCCTCTTGTTGAGCTCGTTGAGCGCGAACTTCACGCGGTCCCTTGGAAGGCGGCTGAGCTTGCTGACCGCTTCGATGTCGGTGCTCCTTCCCCCGAACATCGCTCTCTCGAGGCCTCTCAGGGCTTGCCATTCCTCGGTCTTGAGCTGCTTGATAAGGCCGGCTGCTACGTCAACGGTCGACAGAGCGCATCTTCCGGTTGGGTCGGGGTTCTAGACTCTTGAATCTTTCACTGGGAAGCCTAGCCGCTTGAACGAGGGCCGCGCTGCCCTTATGATCAACAGCGCAGGGAAGATCCAGAAGAGGTCGGCTAGCGTCGCCAAGTCCGGCAGCGCCAGGTAGAATCCGCTGGCCAGGTTTGTGGGGCTACCATAGCCGAACAACCCGTAGGAGTAGAAGAGACCGTCAGAGATGAGGAATGCAAAGGTCTCGAAGATTGTGGCGACGACCATCGAAGCGACGAGCCATCGTCCACCCTTATGGGCGCCCCAGGCCACGATGAAGATCTCGGGGACGCGGGCCCAGACAAGCCCAAAGGGGTAGATCGGCGAACCTCCCGCTTTGGTGTTGATGTTGTACAACTCCCCTATGAACGAGCCTATCCCGGTCGCCGTCGCGGCGGTCCAGTTGTCGGCTAGGACGGCGAGCGCCAAGTAGATCGCCGGGGACCAGGTTATCTCGAATACCGGGGGCGGAATAGGAATCGAAAGTATCGTGCCCAGTGCGATCACAGCCGCGAATACGGAAGCTAGAGCGAGCTTCACGCTCTTCGTGGGTCCAGAGAACGGCAACAGCCACGCCGGCCGGAAACTCGCTTATAAGTAACTACACAAGTGACTTATGACGTGCACCCCCCTTGCGAGATGATGACCGATTCCTTTCTACCCTCGATGCGGAAGATGGTGGCGCTCAAGTTGAGGGACCAAGGGTTCTCCCAGGGGAGGATCGCCTCGATGCTCGGGGTCACCCAGGCCTCGGTCAGCCTCTACCTCAAACGCGGGGGCCGTCGTCAGCGGGCCTTGGACGCGCTCGGCGTCTCCTCCGACGAGGCAGAGCTCTACGCGTCGCTCCTGGCTGAGGACCTGAAGAAAGACCCCGTCTATGCCGTCAACACTCTGTACTCCATCTGGTCCGACATCCTGGGCCGAGGGGCGATGTGCTCGACCCACCGCTCCCAGTACCCGATCCTCGCCAAGTGCGACATGTGCATGAGCGTCTTTCCGGGCAGGGCGGCTGGGTCGGAGGGAGGCGCTATAGAGCAGGTGGCGGAGGCGGTCAGGACGATCGAGGGGTCGTCGATTTTCGTGAAGGTCATGCCTGAGGTATCGGTGAACATCGCCTACGCCGGACCAAACGCTTCCTCCGTCCGCGAGGTCGTGGCGGTGCCCGGAAGGATCGTCAGGGTAAGAGGCATGCCGCGCTCCTTCATGCGCCCCGAGTTCGGCGCGTCCACGCACCTGGCGGGGATATTGCTGGCTGTGAAGAGCCGGGACCCTTCGGTAAGGGGCGCCATGAACCTGCGCTACGACTTGAAGATGGAACGCGCCCTCGCCAGCCAAGGCATACGACACGTCACTCTTGACACGTCGCAGGGGGATCGGACCGACGCCGACTTGCTGGCAAGCCTGGACGAAAAACTCAGGGACGCGCCTGGCCCCATCGAGGCGGTCGTGGACAGGGGAGGACCGGGCATCGAACCTGGGCTCTATCTCTTCGCTGGTGACGCATCGAGGGTCGCGCAGATCGGGCTCCGTCTCGCCCGGGCCTACGTCGGCGAAGGCTAGGCTGGGACCCGGACCTTCTGGCGCCCGTTGCCCTTGGCAGCCCTGAGGAAGGCGGAGAAGATCGGTTCCGGAGCCTCAGGCCTGCTCAGATACTCGGGGTGATACTGGGTCCCCATGAAGAACGGGTGGTCCCTGATCTCCAATATTTCGGCCCTCCTTCCGCCGTCGCTGAAAGCTGAGAAGTGCAGCCCGGCTTCCTCTAGCCGTTCCATGTAGCTCTGGTTGAGCTCGAACCTGTGGCGGTGCCGTCCCCGTATCGTCGTCCTACCGTAGATATCGTAGGCTAGGCTCGGCCTCTGGATTGAGATGTCGTGCCCGCCAAGCCTCATCGTCCCGCCGAGGTCGGAGATCGTCCTCTGCTCAGGGAGCAGGTCGATGACCGGGTCGGGTGTCACGAGGTCGATCTCCGTCGAGTTCGCCTTCTTCAATCCCAGGACGTTCCGAGCGAACGATACTATGGAGAGCTGGAAACCGAAGCAGAGACCCAGGAGAGGGACCCCGTTCTCCCTCGCGAAGTTCGCGGCGGCGATCTTACCCTCCGTCCCCCTCTTCCCGTATCCCTGAGGTAGCACGATTCCGTCCACGGATTTGAGGACGCCCAGCTTGGACTGCCCTGCCTCGAAGTCTTCGGACTCTATCCATCTCACGCGGAGGCCCACCCCGTTGGCAGCTGCCGCATGCTGGAGCGCTTGATTGACGCTCACGTAGGCGTCATTTAGGGTCACGTACTTGCCCACCATGGCGACCGTGACGACTTTGGAGGACGCTCCGAACCTGGCGGCGACCCTTCTCCAGGAGGAGAGGTCGGTCTTCGCTCCCCGGAGCTGGAGCTGGGCAGATATGGGGGCCAAGACCCCCTCGTCGTACAGGGCCTCTGGCACCTCGTAGATGGAGGCGAGGTCCGCGTTGGAGACCACGCTGGAGATGGGTACGCTCGTGAAGAGGGCGATCTTCTCCGCCGCGTCTTTGGAGAGCCGCCTGCTGCTCCTCACGATGACCATGTCCGGCTGGATGCCGATGCGCCTCAGCTCTTGGACGCTGTGCTGGGTCGGCTTGGTCTTCATCTCGCCGACGACATCCAGCTGCGGCGCCAGTGTCACGTGCACGAAGAACGTGCTCGCGACCCCGTCCTCGAGCCTCATCTGCCTGAACGCCTCGATGAACGGCTGGCTCTCTATGTCTCCCACCGTTCCACCGCACTCCACTACCAGCACGTCCGCGCCGGAGTCTGCTGCAAGCTGGCGTATCCTCCTCTTGATCTCGTCTGTGATGTGGGGGATTATCTGGACGCACTTGCCCAGATATTTGCCCCTGCGTTCGTCCTCGATGACCTTGCGGTAGACCTGTCCCGTGGTGATGTTGTTCGCTTTGCTGAGGTCCTCATTGAGAAAACGTTCGTAGGTCCCGATGTCCATGTCCGTCTCACCTCCGTCATCCGTGACGAAGACCTCGCCGTGGGCGATGGGGTTCATGGTGCCGGCGTCGAAGTTGAGGTATGGGTCCACCTTGATGCAGGTGACCTTGAGGCTGGAGAGCTGCAGCAGTTTCGCAAGGGACGATGTGGTGATTCCCTTGCCGAGACCAGACATCACGCCGCCCGTGACGAAAACATACTTTGGACCCTTTGAAACGCGCTCCTTCCCTTGAAAAACCCTTGAGGACCTCGACGAAGGCAAGGTCTAAGGATGAAACTACATCTATTTTAGCGTACGGGCGAATCCCTCCTCTTTCCCGCGGTTTTCCCATTCCTAGGCCGAGGAATTAAATACGCTTGCCGGATATTACCTGCGTCCTTGAAGTACGTCAACCTAGGAAACTCTGGCCTGCTGGTCTCCCAGTTCTGTATCGGCGGATGGCAGCTTCCGGGGTCCGGGTCGGTCGACGAATCAGGGGTCGAGTCCGTGGACGTCGAAGACCTGAAGAGGGTTTTGAAAAAGGCCGTCGACTACGGCGTCAACTTCATCGATACGGCGAACCGCTACCACGGGAGGATGTCCCCCACGGACCTCGTGCATGCAGGGGGTTCTGAGAGGGTGATCGGCCAGGTCCTGAAGGGGTTCGAGCGGGAATACTTTGTGATCGCCACCAAGGTAAGCGCAAGGATGAGCCCCTGGCCCAATGGTGAAGGTCTGTCGCGGAAGCACATGATGTGGCAGATCAGGGAGTCGCTAAAGCGGCTGGAGATGGACTACGTCGACCTCTATCAGCTCCATTCCCCAGACCCACTGACCCCGAAGCTCGAGACGCTCAAGACCCTGGACAACCTGGTCAAGAATGGCTGGGTGCGGTATGTCGGGGAGAGCAACTACCCCACGGAAGAGATTCAGGAGTTCATGCAGCTCGCCGAAGACCATGACCTGGAAGGTTTCGTCTCGATGCAGGAGCTCTACAATCTTCTCGAAAGGGGCGTGGAAGCCAAGCTCCCCCTGGCGAAGGGATACAAGATGGCCCTCCTCGCCTACAGCCCACTCGCACAGGGGATTCTGGCGGGCAAGTACATGGCGGGTGTTCAGAAAGGCGACCGAGCGTCTTACGCAGAGGACCCGAGGCGGTTCTCGGACGCTGGGGTTCTAAAGGTCCTTCCCGAACTGGAGATACTCGCAAAGGAAGAGAGCATCACGCTTTCTCAGCTTTCGTTGGCATGGATGCTAAAAAAGCAGGAGACCTTCGGAGTGACCATAATCCCAGTTGTCGGCATCACACGATTGAGCCACCTTGAGGACGACGTGGGGGCTCTGGAGGTTAATCTGGATAGCACCGTCGAAGAGAGGATGGACGAGCTCGTTTCGAATGTGACTTTCGCCCCTCCCGCCTGAGGGTCTAGGTGCTTCGCGCATTCTTCCGCGTCTTCGCCGGCCTCATTTTTTCGCCGAGCTCGATCCAATTCCCATCGGGGTCCTTGATGTAAGCGAGTCGCCAGCTTCCCTCTTCGAATGGCGCCATGGCTCCTCTCTGCCGTTTCGTGAGCCCGGCGTACGTTCGATTCAGGTCGTCGACCTGGAACGCCAGATGGTCCAACCCCGAGCTTCCGCCCTGCGCATATCCCTCCGGGTACCAGTTGAGCTCGAGGATCTGCGATGATCCCTTGGTCTTCAGCCACGCGACCTTTCCGCCCGTCTCCTTGATCTCGGTCTTGAATAGAAGCTGCATGCCTAACTCGGCTGTGTAAAAGCGGATCGCTCGTTCTAGGTCTGCAACGTGGATTCCCGTGTAGATGAACTTCATGGATGCCCGGTGACCTGGAAGTGCAAGATAACCATGGCTGTTTCAACGATTTGAGAGGGAGGGAATTACCTTACGCCTTGCTCCTCCGTCGGTGCAGCGTGTCATCCTCGAACACGTAGGTCGGCAGCGCCAGGTCGCTTATGTCGACGAAGGTCTTGGCTATCCTTTCGAGCATGCTCAGGAAGTCGACTGTGGTCCTCGTCGAGAGACCCGTAGGCTGAGCGATCCTCCTCGAGAGCTCGTTCACCTTCCTCTCCATGGTCTCCACCTCAAGGTAGTCCCTTCTGCTCCGCCGCGATTTCCTGCTCAGGAACATCCTGATCGAGACATCCTCCATCCGTTCCAGGAGCTCGAAGGCCTCCCGCGCCTCGTTCATCTTCGCCAGCTCTGGCAGGTCCTTCGTCATCCTCGCGAACTCGCTCACTGTGTCCCCCAGGCTCTCCAGCGCCGTGGCGAGGACGCGGTAGTCGAGGCACTCCACAGGCGTGAGGTCGTATCTCTCCGCGAGCGCCGGGTCTATGGTCGCGGTCCTGATGGCGCGCACCAGGAGGAAATACAGCCGGTCCACCTCGTCATCCCTTTCCACGATGAGCGAGAGCATTTTCTCGTCGGCGTTGGCCAGGGCCTCACCTGTGTCCCTGATCATGCCCTGCGTCAGGCTGCTCATCCTCCTCACGATCTTCTCTGGGTCCAATGCGGATGGCTCGGGGAGGAACTGTAGCGTCATGCTCTTGGAGTCCTCGTCCATTATCTCGAGCCCCACCAACCTACGGATCAGCGTCTTCATCCTCTCCCTGTCCTCCCGGCTGATCATCTGTTTTCCTTGGATCTTGATGGAGTCGCTGCCGATGAGGTAGGCTCCCGTGACGTCGTTGACCAGGTGAGCCTGGCTCTCGTTTGGGTACTCTATGAGGACCGTCTTGGCTTGCTCTTCCTTCCCCGACATCGGGGTCACCATGAGCCGCCGGGGGCCCATCTCCTCGACCAATACAGACGTCCCCTTCGCTATCCCGTTCCTCTGGGCCCAGCCTTTGGGGAGCGATATGAGGACCGTACCTCCGCCCATCTCGAGCACCTTCCTCGTGTCCATGGAGAACTATAGAGTTCTCTATATTATTTATAGATTATCTTGATATGCCAGTCGCCGTGGACTGCGTCAGTTTCTGCTCACATGGCCGATAAACAAAAGATACCGCCCGCCTCCAAGGTAGCGATAATCGCGATAACCGCGGTCCTCTACACCATCGCCAAGGCGGCTACCGCCTACATCCATACACCGTGGGGGGTGGGGGAACTCCTGATCGGTATCTTTGTGCCTGCCTTCTTCGCGGTCGTATCGGATACCTGGTCCGCGGCGATCGGTGCGGGTCTGGGGACCTTCCTTGGCGACACCTTTTTTCTGACGGCGACCGGCTCGACGAATCCGGCCCTCAGCCTCATTGCGGGTGTCCCTGCCAACTTCGTCGCCTTCCTGCTCTTCGGATGGTTCGTGAAGAAGTACGCCACCTGGGGCGGGTTCGTCGCCGCGACCGTGTCGTTCGTCACTTTGGGCAACCTCATTGCGGGAGCTTCGATCGTCTTCTTCGGGGCGGACGTCTTCACCGCCGTGGGGCCACTCGTCGCTGCCTACCCTGCCGCTGCACTGGTATTCGGTTTCACCGCCTTTTGGAGCCTGACCATGGTCCCGTTCATCCTCGTGGTAGTGCCAATCCTGGTCGAGGCTGTGAGGCCGCTCAAGGGTCGGACAACCATAGTCACCTTCTTCCCGGACTGGACGAGCAGGCCCGCCCGCACGCCGCTCTTCGTCTCTCTCTTCCTCGCTCTCGCGGCAATCGTGATAATCTTGCTCTACCTGCCCGGTGTGACTGGGCTCGCCGGATACCCTGTGGCCGCGGACGAAGCGGCGCTCGGGGTCATAGGAGCCCTGATAGTGGTCCCGGTCACGGGCTGGGCGCTCCTGAGCCGCAGGGTCTGACATGGAAGTTTCAGCAGAGGCATTCGCCCCAGCGGCAATCTCGAACTTCTTCACCATTCACGATGCCGGCCTGTCCTTGGACCCCCCGGACCTCGCGCACGTGGGTGCCACTGGAGGAGGCTACATGCTCTCCAAGGGCGTCCGAAGCAGGGCACAGAGAGGCCGGTCTCTCAACGGGAGCATCTCGGTGGTTGTGAACGGGGACCCGAAGTATGATGCCAGGACGACGAGACGCGCAATCGAGCTCCTCTTGGCGGTGACCAAGAGGGAATATCCGGGAGTAGAGGTAGCCCAGACGGTCGAGGTGCCGATCGGGGAAGGGTTCGGCGCCAGCGCGGCCTCTGCCCTCTCCGGGGTGATGGCGGTTGCATCCTTTCTCCAGATTCAAAAGCCCATCGTCGAGCTCGCCTTCTACGCGCACTCCGCCGACATTCTGTGCAGGACCGGACTGGGGACGGTGTCCGTGATCTACAACCGGGGAGGAGCAGGGGTCATAACAAGTGCAGGAGGTCCGGGGATCGCCGAGGTGAAGAACGTGCCAGTGCCCAGGGGGCTCCGCGTGGTGACCGCGTCTCTTGCACCATACGACAAAGCCCTGGTCTTGTCATCCCCCAGCATGAAGGAAAAGGTGAACCGGCTCGGGGACGAAGCGCTCGCAAGGGCTTCCGACTACACCATCGAGGGCCTTGTGAAGGCGGGCGAGGTATTCTCCGAGAGCCTCGGTCTCGAGTCCCCTGCGGTCCGGCACCTGGTGAGATTAGCGAGGGAACACGGCGCCATGGGTGCGAGCCAGAACATGGTCGGGCACGCGATCCACGCGCTCGTATTCGAGGAGGACGTACCATCTGTGGCCGGCGCGCTGGAGCGGGATTCCCTCTCCCCACGGGTCGCGGTCTATGACTTTGGCTCGGCCGCCCGCTAGAGGATCAGCAGTTCTCTGTCGTACTTCGTCAGGACCTCCACGTCGTTTCCCACGAACAGTGTGTCCTCGATCCTTATGCCGTAGTCTCCGGGGATGTAGATCCCCGGCTCGACCGTGACCACGTCGCCCGTCTGGAGCGTGTCCTCGCTCTTGCCGCCGAGCGAGGGGGATTCGTGGATGTCAATCCCGACCCCGTGGCCCGTCCCATGGGTGAAGAAGCCGTCGAGCCTATGCCCCTTCAGTATTGCCTTTACGGCAAGGTGGATATCTCTCCCCGATTCTCCTCGCCTGACCATCTTGACACCGTGCCTCTCCGCTTCGAGGACGGCCTCGTAGCCGTCCCTTTGCTCCTTTCTCACCCTTCCAACCGCGTAGGTACGGGTGCAGTCAGAGCAGTAACCCCTGTAGCGGAAGAAGATGTCTGCGACTATCATGTCGCCGCTCCGCACCTTCCTTTTGGTGAGCTCGGCGTGCGGATACGCAGAGTTCTCTCCGGAGCCGATGATTATCGGGCTCAGCGAGCCCTCCGCCGCTAGGGGTGAGAGGTCATCCAGCGTCGCTTGCTTCATCACTTCAGCGGCGATCTCGAGCTCCGTCAATCCGGGCCTTATCGTCTTCTCCAGCATCTCGTATATCTTGTCGATTCTCTCGCTCGCCCCGCGGATCAACGAGAGCTCCTCGCTGTCCTTCTTCCTCCGAGCCTGGATGAAGGGACCCGTGTCCACTGTACCCCTCACTTGCCCGTCCTTACTGTCGATGAGGGTCCTACCCTTTGCAAGGAGCCTCTTGACCGCCTTGACCTGGTCAGACCGTACAGGGGCAGTGACCACTTCGGCTTCATGGCTGCTCCCGGTCGCCCTCTTCTCCTCCATGACGGAGGTCACCAGCACGGTTGCGTCGGGCCTCACGATTCCCCACCCACCTCCCCAGAAGCCGGTAAGGTAGTACAGGTTCTTCGGGTCTGCGACGACCACGTTGTCGAATCCGGACGCGAGCAATAGAAGCCTCTCGCGCCTCTGCTTGAAGACGCTCAACGCAGGACCGGTGCCCTCCTCCGCTTATATGGTTGAAAGACGAGCGAAATCCTGCCGTGTGTCAGAGGACTCCCGGCCCGATGCGGGTCGTCAAAGAGCGCGCGGCTGCTTCATCATGCTTATATCGCAACCATTCGGTGGAAATGTCAACGGAGCTTCGAGATGGGTTATATCCGCAAGCTGGAGGTCAAAGGGTTCAAGTCTTTTGGGCCCAAGACGCTCACCATAACCTTCGAGCAGGGGCTCAACGTCGTCACCGGTCCCAACGGAAGCGGCAAGTCCAACATCGCAGACGCCATCTTGTTCGCTCTCGGCGAGAACTCGCCCAGGGTCCTCAGGGCGGCGCAGGGCAGACTCTCGGGCCTTCTCTACGACCCCAAACGAGAGGTCGAGGTCGAGACGGGCGAACGCGAGGGGTCACCCGGTGAGTCCTACTCCGAGGAGAAGCCGAACAGCTGCCGCTCCACCATACAGTTCGATAACGCCGATAGGAAGATCCCCGTAGACACCGACCTCGTCACCGTCTCGAGGGAGCTCAGGGAGAACGGCGAGAACGTCTATTCGTTGAACGGAAAGAAGACCACCAAGAGCATCATCGCAGACCTCCTCGACGTCTCCGGGCTATCCCCCAGCGGGCTGAACATAATCCCCCAGGGAGCGGCGACCAGGGTCGCGGACCAGACCCCCGACGAGAAGAGGAAGATGATAGAGGAGGTCGTGGGCATCTCAAAGTTCGACGAGAAGAAGAACGAGGCCCTGAAGCAGCTTTCCCAGGCAGATAACAAGCTCCAGATAGAACTCGCGCGCACCGGCGAGATGAAGAGCCAGCTCGAGCGGCTGGAAGAGCAGCGGAACGACCTGGTCAGGTACTGGCAGCTGGAGGGACAGGTAGCCTGGCTCAAAGCCGTCCAGACTTCGCGCAAGGTGAACGACTTCCGGGAGAAGGTGAACTCCACCCGGAAGCAGCAGGAGGAGATGTTGCTCAAGCTCGAGGAGGTGCGGAGGAGGCGGGACGCATACTCCGGGAGGATAATCGCCACCACCCAGGAGAAGGACAAGTTCATCCTCGAGATCGTTCAGGGCGGGGGGGAAGGGCCGACCCACATGCAGATGGAGAGGGAGTCCAAGAAGTTCAGGTTCGACCAATTGTCACAGGAGCTCCAGCAGCGTGAGGAGAGCATCCGCCGTCTGGAGGCCGAGAGCATCCCGAACCTAAGGGTCATCCTGACCGAGAGGAGGAAGCAGGTGAACTCCTCGACCTCCACCGTGGACGACGTGGCTGCGAACGAGGACAAGCTGGAGTCGAGACGCAAGGACGTCTCCGCCCAGTTAGACGAAGTCAGGGACGCGGAGGAGCTGCTCCGAACCACCGTGGAGAAGAAGAGGAAGCAGAACGACCGGGTCAGGGAGAAGATAGAGCAGCTCGGCCAGGAGCTCGCCCCGCTGGAGGTCGAGCTGAACTCCGTCCTTGCCAACCTCAGCGTCGAGACCAAGAGGCTCGAAGAGCTCGACGGGAGGGTCAAGAACTTCGGGCAGCTCATCGAGCGCCTCGATTCCAATACCACGCAGTTGTTCGAACTGCAGGCCAGGGCGACCCAGGAGCTTAACGAGATAGACCAGTCGCTCTCCCAGGCGGAAAAGCGCAGAGGAGCCATAGGCCAGAGCGTCGATGTCGCAGCCAAGGTCCTTGAGAGGGCCAGCAGCGAGGTCGCGCTTGCGACAGTCAAGAAGGAGGTCACCGACGAGATATCCGGAGACCGCGTGGGTCACGCCCGTCTGAAGAAGCTGTGCGAGGAGGGAGGGGTTCCGGGCTACATCGGGGTGCTCAACCAGGTCGTGGGCTATCCGCCTCAATACGCAAGGGCGTGCGCCGCCGTGCTCGACAGGTGGATGAATGCCTTCGTGGTGGAGGACGTCCGCTCCATGACGGCGATGATAAAGGCGGGCAAGCGGCTCAACATAAAGTCGTTCGCGATTATTCCCCTCTCCGAGGTCAACGAGACGAACTCGACAGGGGTGGAAAAGTCGACGGGCGTCGTGGGTCCTCTCTCCTCGGTGCTAAAGTCTGACAGGCAGTATCGCGGTCTAGTGAACTTCGTGGCCGGCGACACCGTGCTCGTCGAATCTGAGGCCATAGCCTACGTCCTGGCATCGGAGGGGTACAGGACGGTGACGACAACGGGAGAAGTATTCGAGCTGGGCGGTAGGGCCTTCGCCTATGGGCTTCACGACATGCTGTCGAACATCCTGCAGGGTCTAGAGGATATCGAGGACGTGGGTGAGGTCGAGGCGGCGGTGGCGGCTCTCAGGGCTGCCATAGACAAGAGGAAGGCGATGCTGGACGGGCTGGACGTCGAAGCCAGGTCTGCAAGCAAGGACCGCGTGAAGAAGATTGCCTCGGTGGCCGCGCTTCGCGCTGAGGCGGACACGGTCTCGAGGCTCTCAAAGAGATACAGGACCATGTTCCGTCTCCAGAGACAGGACAGGGACAACCAGCAGAGGACGGTGGACAGGCTGACGAGGAGACAGGCGAACCTCGGCGGGAAGAAGCTGGCGATCTCCCAGGAGCTTGCGTCTCTCGACGCCGACCTCAAAGAGGCAGAGTCCCTCGAGCTCGACAAGCTGCTTGTGGAGCTCGAACTGGCTCGCAACGATTTCACGCTTCAGGTCAACCAGCTAAGCTCGAGGCTCTCGGAGGTCCATCTCTCGCTGACCAGGGAGAGGGCCAACCTAGAACAGATGCTCCTCCCGAACTTCGAGAGGGTGAGAGTGGACCTCGAGTCGTCGGAGCTAAAGTACGAGGAGGACCGGATCTTCGTCCACAACGGACGGAGGGAGGTCAACGAGCTCTCCAAGAGGCTTGCGGAGCTCGACCTGCAGCTCCAGAAGGTCCTGGAGTCATCCACAAACAGCCAGCCAGTCATCGACGAGTTCAACACGAAAATCCGCAGGCTAGAGGAGGAAAGGGACGCGGCCAACCGGTCGGCCATGAACACCGAGAAGGAACTCTTCTCCCTTCAGCAGGCGGAGTCATCCACCCTGGAGAGGGTGGACCAGCTCCTGAGCCAGCTCCACATGTACGGCTACGACGATGTCCTCGAGATATTCGACGGGAGCGAGCAGCTCCTCTCGCAGGTCGAGTTCGAGTACGAGACGCTTGGCAGAGCCGTGAACAAGGCCGCCGAGCGCGACTACTCGGCGGTCTACGACAACTATCGCCACCTCTCCGAGAGGATCAACGAGCTGGAGAGGGAAAGGACCTCCATAGTCCGCTTCATCGAGAACATAGACGCCGAGAAGAACAAGGTCTTCATGACGGCGTTCGAGACCATCAACAGGGAGTTCGCAGAAACCTTCAAGCGCCTCACGGGAGGTGAGGGTAGGCTGGAGCTCGAGGACAGCGAGCAGGTCTTCTCCGGAGGCATCTACCTCATGGGGAGCTTCAGGGGCAAGCCGGCGTGGGAGTCGTCCTCGATGTCAGGGGGAGAAAAGTCGGTGACCGCGGTCTCGCTCATCCTGGCCATACAGAAGGTGAACCCGCACCCGTTCTACCTCTTCGACGAGATCGACCAGAACCTGGACCAGGCGAACTCCCTCAGCCTCGCGGCGTTCTTCCGGGAGAGGTCGAGCCAGGCCCAGATACTCGTGGTGTCGCTCAAGGACACCATGGTCGCCCAGAGCAACGTCGCCTACGGGGTATACAGCATCGGCGGCATCTCGAGGATAGTCCGTTCCAAGCTGGAGGTCCAGGTCAAGAGTGGTTGAGGAAGAGTCCTTCGCAAGGCCGCCCCTGAACATGCTCATCGACCCGAGGGCAGCGAAGCGGACGAGCCCCTGGGAGATTCACCTCTCTGAGCTGCTCGACCTCTTCCTCGAGGCGATAACAAAGTCCGAGATCCTCGACCTCAGGGTCGCAGGCACGGCAGCCCTCACCTCGGCTACCATCTACAGGTTCAAGGTCGAATCCCTCTTCCTCTTCGAGAGGCTGCAGCGTGAGAGGCGCATGGTCGACGCGACCGAGCCCCCGCAGATCGTCGTCATGCCCTTCAGGTACGAGATCTACTCGACCACGGTCGAGGAGCTCTTCGACTCCCTGGCTCGCATGCTCGAGGACATAGTGGTCGACGAGCGGGAGGAGAGCACGGTCTCGTCAGCCCTGCTAGATAGCACGCCGCCGCCGAACCCGGAGGAGTACCTCATCACGATACTATCGAACCTCCAGGCTTTCAAGGGCATCTTGCGAGAGAGGATAGGCGGGCTCGGGAGGATAAAGCTCTCCGACCTTATCCGGGAGATGTCCCTGCTAGAGGCCGCAAGGACCTTCATCCTGCTGCTCTTCTCCGCGAGCAACGGAGAGGTCATACTCGAGCAAGAAGGGGAGAACGACCTCCTCGTAATCTTGGTGGGGTGAGCTCTTGAGCGAGCAGGCCGGTGCGGCCAAGGACGTACGTGCAAGGATAGAGGCAGCGCTATACTCCTCGGGGCGAGCCCTCGACGCGGACCAGCTAGCTGGCGCTGCGGGGATCAGCTCCAAACGTCGGGTTATCGAAGAGGCCAAGGCGATAGCGTCGAGCCTGAAGAGCGCGATGAGCGCTGTGGAGATCGTCGAGTACCCCGGCCCCAGGTTCGCGATGCAGCTCAAGGCAGAGTACAACGTGATCGCGAGGAGGTTCGCGACAAAGCCGCTCCTATCGCGAGCGGCCCTCAGGACGCTCTCGTTCGTCGCATATTTTCAACCCATCACGGGTTCCGACCTATCCGCTAGGCGAGGATCCCAGGTCTATCAACACCTCAAGGCGCTCGAGGAAGTGGGATTCCTTGACTGGGAGAGGAAGGGTCGTTCGAAGGTCTTCGCAACCACGCAGGAGTTCGCCGAGTACTTCGGGCTGAGCACAGACGTGACGACGATGAAGCACCAGCTCGAGAGACGTACTCTCAT
>JAPCJP010000027.1 GCA_027886885.1 Nitrososphaerota archaeon
ATGTTCCTGAGGGCGTCCCTTCCCCCACCATGCGTGGAGTACCGCTAGATGAATCGCTCTGGGGGTCTAGCGAAGAGTTGCTTAGGGAACTAAGAGATCTTGCTCAATTTCGAGATGAAATGAACGAGTATCTGCAGACACTTTTGGATGAACTTACAGGTGCGGCGGAAGCATCTGTTAAGTTGAAATTGCCAATGCTATTCACCTAGACGGGCGGACTAACGGATTTGTGGCCCTTGCTCTAACGTCTTCGAGTCGAGCAACTTCCTTTCCTGGGTTATTAGATCAGTGAGAGCGGTGAACGCCTGCCCGACCTCCTTCATCTTCACGACGATTATCGTGTCTGTGTGGCAACTGACTGTGTCCTCGATGTTGACGTGCCTCCTCGCTATCTGGCTGTAGAAGTTGATCAGACAACCGGGGGTCGTTCTGATTCTTATTGGGCTCTGCACTATGATTGCCGCGTAATCGTCCCCCTCCTCCAGGATGACTGAATCGGGTAGCTTGTCCCTTATCCGCCTGTGCAGTTTCTGGTCGAAGATTAGCGTTATTGAAGAGATACTCTCCGAGACATGCAAGAAGTCATGCTGGTGACTCGCGAGCATTGCACTTACGGCTTCCAGGGTCTTTCTCGTCTTCTCCACCGAGATCTTCGAGACGTTGGTCCTCACATTGACGACGCTCTCCGCGATGACCGCCCTTATCTCCGTGGAGGCGACCGTGTACGACCCACGGAGCCGCTTCAGCGACGTGGTGATGCTCTCGGAGTTGACCTTCATGCCGAGCCTCTCCTCGATCCTAGGCTGTATCATCCTCGTGACCGCGCTGATGTTGGCATAGTCCCTCGCCAGGGCATCCTGAAGCGAGAGGTCGTAGCCTATTTCCTCCCTCACTGCGGAAATTATAGCGCCGGGCGTGACCAATTTCATGACAAGAGCACTTACTTCTGGTCGTTGCTGGCCAAAATATATAAAAATACTTCGTTTAGGGTCAAGTTTGCTTGAAAGAGAAGATAGTTCTCGCCTACTCCGGTGGGCTAGACACCTCCGTGTGCGTGAAGTGGCTCGAAGAGAAGTACAACGCAGAGGTTATCACGCTTACGCTAGACCTCGGTCAGAGGGACGACTTCAAGGAGATAGCGCAGAGGTCCAAGGCTACCGGCGCGGCAAAGCACTACCAGGTCGATGCCAAGGAGGAGTTCATCTCCAACTATGTTCAGCCCTCGATAAGGGCCAACGGGATGTACGAGGGGAAGTATCCTCTGGCAACGGCCCTAGGGCGACCCCTCATCGCCGAGAAGCTCGTAGAGGTGGCCGAGAAGGAAGGCGCGACCGCGGTCGCCCACGGTTGCACCGGCAAGGGGAACGACCAGGTCAGGATGGACGTGACCGTGCGGTCGATGAACCCATCGCTCAAGGTCATCGCGCCCGTCCGGGAGTGGAGCATGTCCCGGGACCAGGAACTGATCTACGCCAAGGAGCACGGCATCAAAATCAACCCTTCAAACTCGATCTTCAGTATCGACCAGAACCTCTGGGGCCGGTCCATAGAGAGCGGTCCCCTGGAGGACCCGCGGACCGAACCCCCCAACAGCGCCTTCGAGTGGGTCACGCCTCCAGAGGACGCCCCAGACACCGCCGGGTACCTTGAACTGGGGTTCGTCGACGGGATCCCGAGGACCGTCAACGGGGTAGAGAAGGATGACCTTGAGCTCATACAGTACGTCAACGAGTTCGTCGGAAAGCACGGGGTCGGGATCATCGACCACATCGAGGACCGCCTCGTGGGGATAAAGTCGAGGGAGGTCTACGAGGCTCCGGCCGGCCTGGCCATAACAGAGGCGCATAGGGACCTGGAGCAGCTGGTCCTGACGAGGCACGAGCTCAGCTTTAAGGCCGGTGTTGAGAGAGAATGGGCCTGGCTCGTCTACTCGGGCCTCTGGATGGAGCCGCTCCGCTTCGCGCTGGACAGCTTCATCAGGGCGACCCAGAGGAGGGCTACGGGCAGCGTCAAGCTCAAGCTGTACAAGGGAGGGATGAGGGTTGTCGGCCGGTCATCTCCGAACTCACTGTACAACGTCAAGCTTTCGACCTTCCAGAGCGGTTCCACCTTCGACCAGTCCTCGGCAGTGGGGTTCATCGAACTCTGGGGGCTGCAATCCAGGATCGCCGCCAAGAAGGCCGAAGAGGTAGAGGCCGGTACAAATGCCCAAGAATATCCTAAGAGGAAGCCGAGTCAAACGCTCAAGCAAAAGAGCAAATGACTTCATCTCCTCGATTGGCTTCGACGCCCCCATAGCGAAGCACGTCGTGTCGATAAACATGGCTCACATGCTCTCTCTTCTCCGCTCCAAGGAGGTGGAAGAAGAGGTCGCCTCCGCGAACCTGAGGTTCCTTGCGGGCCTACCGGAGGTGATGCGCCTCGACCCGAACACCGAGGATGTCCATCACATGATAGAACAGGACGCTATCAAGGCCATCGGCATGGACACCGCAGGATACCTGAACCTTGGGAAGAGCCGCAACGACCAGGTCGCCACAGCGCTTCGCATGGAGACTCGCTTGAGACTCCTATCGCTCGCCGAGGCGCTCGTCGACGTCCAAAAGTCCCTGGTCTCACTCACGCGCAAGTACGGGAAGCTCCTGATGCCCGGGTACACTCACCTTCAGCACGCCCAACCCGTTACCGTCGCTCACCACCTACAGGGCTACTTCGAAGCGTTCCAAAGGGACATCGACAGAATTTCTGACGCGTACAAGCGGGTCAACCTCTCCCCCATGGGGTCCGCTGCCCTGGCCGGTACTGCTGTCCGCGTGGACCGAGAGTACGTGGCTTCCCTCTTGGGTTTCGACGGGCTCGCCAAGAACGCCATGGACGCCGTCTCATCGCGGGATTTTGCGCTCGAGAGCCTCTCGACCGCGGCTATGGCAATGATCAATCTCAGCAGGGTGGCAGAGGAGCTGGTCCTCTGGAGCTCCCTGGAGTTCGGGTTTGTGGAGATCCCGGACGAGTATGCAGCCACTAGCAGCATCATGCCGCAGAAGAAGAACCCGGTGGTCGCGGAGACCGTCCGTGCCAAGTGCGGTTCGGTCCTCGGCGAGCTCACTGCCGCCTTTGCCATAACCAAAGCCCTGCCAAACTCCTACAACCTGGACCTCCAGGAAGTGACCCCGCATCTGTGGAGGGGCCTTGCCGATACCACGGAGTCGGCCTCGCTCACGGCGAGCATGCTCGCCTCCATGAGGTTCAACAAGGACCGGCTGGACGCGTCGCTCCGTGAGGACAAGTCGACCGCCACCGAGCTAGCGAACCGCCTGACAAGAGCTCACGGCGTGCCCTTCCGCCAGTCCCACGCAATCGTCGGCGAACTCGTACGGTCCTCCATCGAACGCGGCGTGTCGTTGGAAGATGTCGCGGCCCAAGAACTCGCCCGGATTTCTGAGCGGGTGACCGGACATCCCGTAAAGATTGATAAACACGAGTTGCACAGCGCGCTTGATGCACTCAAAACCCTGGAATTGACCGATAGTGCAGGCGGGGCGAACCCGCTTCTAGTGTCCAGTCTGGTGCTCGAGGACTCCGATTCTGTGAAACGAAACGCGTCCTGGATCATTCAGACGAAGACTTCCCTAAACAAGGCGGAAGCGCGGCTGCGAGAAGGCGCGCGAAGGACCTCAATAGGGGTGAAAACAAGAAGATGACAATCACGGCCAAGTGTGAGGAATGCGGCGCAGACATAGCCATCCCCGACGACGCCATCGTAGGCGAGATAGTACAATGCAAGGAATGTAGCTCAGAGTTCGAGGTAAGTTCCATAGCCAAGGGCAAGGTCGAACTGAAGCCCGCTGAGGTCGCCGAGGAAGACTGGGGAGAGTGAAAATCGGATGAAACTCTCGATTACCTTCGACCGCCTCCGGCAGGAGGAGAAGTGGCTGGTCCTGGAAGCCAAGAAGCTCGGCTGCACCACGGAACTGGTCGACGTAAAGAACCTCTTCTTCGACGTGACAGGTAAGAAGCCGAAGAACGGCTTCGGAGACATAGTGCTGCAGCGCTGCATCAGCTACTACCGCTCGCTCTTCCTCACGAGGATTCTGGAGAACTTCGGAGTGCGGGTGATCAACACGTCCAAGGTATCGGAGGTCTGCGGGAACAAGCTCATCACCTCGATGATGCTGGCCAAGGCGGGGATACTGACGCCCAAGACCTACGTCTCGCTCTCCTCTGAGTCCGTCACCGAGGCCGCAGAAGCCCTGGGCTATCCGGTGGTCATGAAGCCGTTCGTGGGAAGCTGGGGTCGGATGATCAGCCTGGCGAAGGACCCGCAGACCCTCGGGACCATAGTGGAGCTCAAGGAGTCCCTCGCGAATCCCATAGAGCACATGTACTATCTCCAGGAGTTCGTTGAGCGTCCTCCAAGGGACATTCGCGCCATCGTGGTGGGAGGGGAGATCGTGGCCTCCGTCTACAGGAACGCAGGAGGGGACGAATGGAGGACGAACGTCGCCCGTGGCGCCACCACTTCCGCTTTCAAGCCTGACAAGGAACTCACAGAAATCGTCCTGAAGGCCGCAGAGCTGGTCGGAGGAGGGATCCTCGGGGTCGACGCCATGGAGTCGAAGGAAGGCTACATGATACACGAGGTGAACAACACCGTCGAGTTCAAGGGCGCCCAGGCGGCATCCAAGGACAAGATCGCGAAGAAGATCGTCGAGTACGTAATCCGGAGCGCGAAGCAGTAGTTGGTCCGAGTAGGCGTCATGGGGGCTTCCGGGTACGCCGGCGGCGAGCTCATCCGCCTGCTGCTGAAGCACGGCGGTGTGGACCTGACCTTCGCCACATCCCGGAAGAACGCTGGAGAGTACATCTTCAGGGTACATCCTAACCTCAGAGGGATGACTGACCTGAAGTTCTCCCCAAACGACCTCTCCAAGGTCACGGAGATGGCCGACCTCATCTTCACGGCGCTACCCCACGGAGAGTCTGTGAAGTTCATGCCCCAACTGGTCTCCTCGGGAGTAAAGATAGTGGACCTCAGCGCAGACTTTCGCCTCAAGAATCCAGCTGACTACGAGACATGGTACGGGTACACCCACCCCTCCCCAGAACTCCTCGAGAAGTTCGTCTACGCAGTCCCCGAGTTGAACAGGGATGAGATTGCCAAGACCAGCCTCGCTTCCTCGCCGGGTTGCATGGCGATTACGTCCATCCTGGCGCTCGCCCCGATCTTCAAGCAGAAGGACGTCGTGGTGGACAGGGAGCACGTGGTGGTCGACACCAAGATTGCCTCCTCGGGCTCTGGCGGGAAGCCCTCCCTCTCCACGCATTTCTCGGAGAGATACGGGGTGGTCCGGCCCTACAAGCCCGCCGGTCACCGGCACACCGGCGAGATCGAGCAGCAGCTCTCGGGGCTCTCGGGCCAGAAGGTCACCGTCTCCATGTCTGCCCACGCCATCAACATGGTGCGGGGCATCCTGAGCACATGCCAGGTGTTCTACGAGGGAGATATCCAGAACTCCACAGTCTGGAAGATGTACCGCTCGCTCTACTCCGGTCAGCCGTTCATCCGCATGGTCAAGGACAAGACAGGGCCCTTCCGGCTGCCGGACCCCAAGGTGGTCATCGGGTCCAACTTCTGCGACGTCGGTTTTGAGCTCGACGAGAGAGGGCACAGGATCGTGGCCATCGGGGCGATCGACAACCTCCTCAAGGGGGCGGCCGGCAACGCGGTGCAGGTGATGAACATCATGCTAGGCCAGGATGAAAAACGGGGCATCTACGATGCGCCCCTGCACCCGGTGTAGTCGCATGAGGGTCGTCATCAAGCTAGGCGGGGACATCGTGAAGGGAGTGTTTCCCCCCAACCTGCTCTCAGACATGAAGGAGCTCGGCGCCACGAACCAGCTCATCCTCGTCCACGGAGGAGGTGACGTCGTCACCGAGATAGCGACGAAGTTGGGAAAGGAGCAGAAATTCGTGGTCTCACCAGACGGAATCCGGAGCCGCTACACCGACAGGGAGACGATGGACATCTTCATGATGGTGATGTGCGGGCTCATAGCGAAAAAACTGGTCGAAGTACTGCGTCGCAACGGGATACCGGCCGTGTCCCTGTCCGGGCTGGACGGGGGCGTCCTAAAGGCCTCGAGAAAGAAAAAACTGCTCACCGTGGACGAGAGGGGGAGAAAGGTAATGATAGACGGCGGTTACACAGGAAAGATGGTCTCCGGAGGGGGCGCCGTTGTTGACGCGCTCCTGGAGGAGGGCGTTATCCCGGTGATATCACCGGTCGCGGTCGGCGAGGACTCGGAACCGCTGAACGTCGACTCGGACCGCGCCGCCGCCTACATGGCGATGGGTTCCCACGCCGACGCCGTGCTCTTCCTCACAGACGTCAACGGGTTGAAGCTGGACGGGAGGGTGGTGGAGAGGCTGAGCGTCGAGGAGGCCAAGAAGGCGCTTCCTGAGATCGGGTTCGGCATGCAGAAGAAGATACTTGCGGGGATAGAGTCCATAGAGGGCGGGGTAAGAGAGGTTATAGTAGCCTCGGGTTTCGGAGAGAGACCCTTGGGGCGAGCCATGGCCCACGAGGGTTGCACAGTGATCAGCTCATGATGAACGTCGTCGAGATTGAGGACGAGCACGGGCCCGCGAGCTATCAGAAGTTCCCCGTGACCATAGTCCGCGGTGCTGGAGCGGAGGTGTGGGACGACTCCGGCCAAAAGTACGTCGACTGCATGGGAGGCTACGGGGTCGCCATAGTGGGGCACTGCAACCCCGAGGTGGTAGCGGCCATAAAGGCGCAGTCCGAGAAGCTCATCACCTGCCACAGTTCTTTCTACAACGACGCCAGAGCAGAATTCCTGGAGAAGCTCACTACACGCGCGCCCAAGGGGCTGGACGCGGCTTTCCTCTCGAACAGCGGAGCGGAGGCGAACGAGGTCGCGATCAAGCTGGCAAAGAAGTTCACCGGCAAGAAGACGATAGTCGCGATGAAGGGGGGATTCCATGGGAAGACCGCAGCAGCCCTGTCCGCCACTTGGAACAAGAAATACAAGGAACCCTTCGAGCCTCTCCTCCCGGGCTTCAAGCACGTGGAGTTCGGAAGCTTGGGAGAACTCGAGGCTACGGTCGATGACGACACCTCAGCGGTGATGCTCGAACCGATACAGGGCGAGAGCGGGATAATCCTCCCGCCTGAGGGGTACCTGAAGGGAGTCCGGGAGCTTTGCGACCGAAAGGGAATCCTGCTCATCGCAGACGAGATTCAGACCGGACTCGGACGGACGGGGAAGCTCTGGGCCTTGGAGAACTGGGGGGTCGTCCCGGACGTCATGACCCTAGCGAAGGGGCTCGCGGGAGGCGTACCCATGGGAGCGACCCTGGCCCGCAGGGAGGTGCTTCACTCCCTCAAGAAGGGAGAGCAGAGCAGCACCTTCGGGGGGAACCCATTGGCGTGCGCCGCGGGCACGGCGACCCTCGACTACATCTCAAAGCAAGACCTTCCGAGCCAGGCAGCCTCGAAAGGACGGTTCTTCCAGGAGAAGCTCAAGGCCCTTATTGCCCGGCACCGTTCCGCAAGGGAGGTGAGAGGAATGGGTTTGATGCTCGCTTTGGAGATGAGGGTGGACATCCACGATATCCTGCTGAACTCCATAAAGGAACGGGTCCTCTTCACCTACTCAGGCAGGACCATCGTCCGCCTGCTTCCGCCCCTCGTGATCACCGAAGCACAGATGAACGCGGTCGTCCAAGCGCTCGACAAGGTCCTGTCCGAGCAGGAGTTGAAGCAAGTTGGATAAGACCGACGAGCAGATCATCTCGATTCTGCGTGAAGACGCGCGCCTCTCCTACGTCGACATAGCTGGCAAGGTGGGGCTCTCCGAGGCGGCTGTGAGGCGCAGGGTCTCCAACCTTGTCAAGAACGGCGTCATCAGGAGGTTCACGATCGAGGTGAACGAGCCGCAGGTGACCAGCGCCATCACCTACGTCTCCGTGAGTCCGTCGCACCCCACCTCCGAGATAAGCAAGAAGATCGTCAACGTGGCAGGAGTCGAGACGATCTTCGAGACGACCGGGTCCTTCGACATCGCCACGATAATCAAGGGTTCGAATATCGCAGAGGTAAACAAATCCGTGGAGGAGATCCGTAGGATAACTGGCGTTCTCAAGACAGACACCTCCATAATCCTCAGGACGATTCGCTAAACCGAAACGAATATCGTTATATATCGTGAGGGCTCGACCATCGAAAATCTGGATGGAGGTGACTCGATGAACTGTCTGGAATGTGATGCGGTACTCAGCATACCCTCGGATGCCATTCAGGGCGAGATCGTCAGTTGCAAGGACTGCGGTGCCTCCTACGAGCTGACCAAGGACAACGCCACCGGTATGCTCACCATTCGCCCCGCCGAACTAGAAGAAGAGGACTGGGGAGAGTAACGACTTCCTTCACTCTGCTCTACGACATGGTGCGGTGGGAGGAGAAGTCGATAGTTGACGCCGCGAAGAAGCGGAGCGGCCATGTCGAGGTAAACATGGTAGACGCCAAGGATACTCCCCTGGAGATAACCGCAAAGTCGAGCGGACTCCCCGAGGGCGTGGTCCTCCAGAGGTGCGTGAGCCACTACCGCAACCTGCACACGACGGCGGCGCTAGAAGGGTTAGGCCACCGCGTGGTGAACAACTTCCGCAGCGCATCGATCTCCAGTGACAAGGTGTTTTGCAGTATCGCCCTAGCGCGAGCAGGCATTCCAACCCCCCGAACCTTCCTCGCGACTACGGAGGAGTCGGCTCTGAATGCCCTGGAACGTCTGGGGTACCCGGCCGTGGTAAAGCCCGTGGTGGGAAGCTGGGGTCGGCTCTCGGCGCTCCTGAAAGACCCGGATTTTGCCCGTGCGATAATCGAGGACAGGGAGTACATGTATCCAATGTACCAGGTCTACTACCTGCAGGAGTTCGTCAAGCGCCCACCAAGGGACATACGGTCGTTCGTCGTGGGCGACAAGACCGTCGCGGCGATCTATCGCATATCCGCCTCAGACTGGCGCACCAACACAGCCAGGGGCGGGAAGGCGGAGAAGTGCCCCATAACACCGGAGATAGACGAGCTCTCCCTAAAGTCAGCCAGGGCGGTCGGTGGGGAAATAGTCGGGGTCGACCTCATGGAGTCCTCAACGGAAGGGATGGTCGTCCACGAAGTGAACAACACGACCGAGTTCAAGAACACCGTCCCTGCTACCGGGGTCGATATCCCGGGCCTGATCGTCGATTATCTCGTCTCGCTGGAGAAGAGATGAGCGCACAGGTGGAAGAAGCGCTAAAACTCCTGACAGATACGCTCCAAGTCTACTCGCCCTCGACCATGGAATCCGAGCTGTCTCTGCTACTGCAGAGCCGCATGCGGCGCCTCGGCTTCAGAGATGTTAGGAAGGACGAAGCTGGGAACGCCATTGGCGTCGTAGGGGCAGAAGCAGGGAAGAACGTCCCCCATCTCCTCCTCTGCGGGCACATGGACACGATCCCGGGCAGGCTCGAGGTCAGGAAGGACGAAGCGCGGATCTATGGTCGGGGAGCTGTGGACGCCAAGTCTGCGATGTGTGCTATGGTCATGGCCGCTTCTAGCTTCAAAGGGGACGACCTTCGAATCACCCTCGCCTGCGTCACCCGTGAGGAGGGTGATAGCCTGGGGGTGCGAACGCTGATCAAGGACGGTGGCGAATACGATTCTGCCGTCTTCGGAGAGCCCGGAGGAGCGAGGAAGATCGCCGTGGGGTATCGGGGCCGCGTCGAGGGCAAACTGATGGTGAGGACGCCCGGTGGGCATGCGGCATCACCGTGGGTCCGGCCTAGCGCGGTCGAGGAGACGCTGCGAGTCCTGGCCCGCCTGAAGGCCTACGAAGGGAGCCACACCATAGACGGTGACCACTACCGGTCCCTGAACATATCGATCACAATAATCCGTGGAGGCCACTACTCGAACGTCATCCCCCCAGAATGCGAGACCACGCTTGACATCAGGATTCCTCCAGGACTCTCTTCAAAGACCGTAGAGTCAGACCTGCTCACCATCGTAGAGGAGTCGAGGGGAAAGAGCCCAGAGACCCATCTGAGCCTGACCTTCTCAGAAGCGACCGAGCCCTATGCCGCTCCCACCAACTCGTTGCTCATGCGCGCCTTCCAAAGGTCGATAATCAAGACGCTCTCCGCGAAGCCTGTCCTGACGCACAAGACGGGGACGGGAGACATGAACACCATGGCCCACAGTATGGGCATACCCTGCGTCACCTACGGACCCGGCGACTCGACGCTCGAGCACACGGACGGCGAGTTCGTAGAGGTCCTCGACTATCTGAACTCCATCAAGGTGCTACAGGGTGTCTTCGAAGAGTTCAGGACGCTCTGACCCGCGACCCAATAACGTGAAAATTCCGGCTGACATGGAGAAAAGGAATTAGCCATTAGCAAAGGAGGGGTTGTCCCAAGGGCCGAACCTGGTCTTGATATCATGAGCAACGCCGACTCCACCAAGCCGAAAAGAAGTTGGGTCCTGTCCGTCCTCCCCATCAACGCTGGGGCCCAGGCGTTCAGCACCATGGCCCCGCTCTACATCCTTCACCTGGGCGGGGGTGTACTCGACATCGGTCTCATCGCCACCCTGTACAATTTCATACTCATACCCGCCTCGATCTTCTGGGGCTCGATGACGGATAGGCTCGCGAGGCGACGCTTCTTCTTCGTCGTGGCGAGCACGGGCACGGCTGTCATCTTCCTCACGATGTACCTGCTGCCCAGCATCGCCGCTTTCGCCGCGCTCTACGGACTGCTCGCCTTGGTCATCGGAGCCAATTCGACCGCGTCCAGCCTTCTCGTGATGGAGACCTCCGAGAAGAAGAACTGGATTGCCGCGTACGGCCGCCTCGCGCTCTATGCGAACATCGGCGCCACACTCGGACTGGCTGTGGGGTTCGTATGGTCGGCGACCCTGCCCTTCAATGCCCTACTCCTCTTCGCTGCCGGCTCGACCGCCTTCTCTGTCGTGCTCGCGTTCCTCCTCGTGCCGGAGCCCCAACTGACGCTCGAGAGCTCTCAGCTCGCCTTCCACCCCCTCGGCTATGCCTCCAGGGTCTATCACGGCATGGCCTCGGCGGTGCAGCACCTGGTGTTAACCCCGCCCTCGCCAAAGGAGGTGATACAGGCGCTTCGAGCTACGCGGGCGGGGGCGATGACCGGGAAGGCACTGCTCTTCATCTCGACCTTCTTCTTCACCATAGCGAGCTCTCTCATGAACACGGCCTACACGCCTTTCCTCTCGGAGGGCGGTGTGACAGACTCCCAGGTCTTCGCCCTATCGCTCATCAACGTCACGACCCAGACACTCGCCTACCGGGGCGTCGGCAGCCTCATCAAGCGCTTCGGCGGGGTGAAGGCCGGATCCTACTCGATCATCATCCGGGCTGCCTTTTACATGCTCATGGCCTTCGCGGCGCTTGCCTTCCGCGGCTTCGGCCTCTTCGTCGTCGCCACAATCCTCTTCGTCGTGATCGGCGTCATGTACGCGATCTGGAACGCATCGACGTCCGTGATGCTCTTCTCGAACCTCGGGCAATCGAGGCAGGGAAATCTGTTGGGGGGCTACGCCGCGCTGAGCAACCTGGGGACCGTAGTCGGAGCGTTCCTGACCGGATACATCTCCTACTACGAAGGCTACGCGACCAACTTCGCCATCGCAGCGACGGTGATGATCGTCTCCTTCTTCGTGCTCGAATCGTGCCTGAGGAGGTGGGGCTACGTGAAGAGGCTGAGCGAGTCTTCTCAAGCGAGTCGGCAGGTAGACACGAAGGGCGACCAGCTCAGTCTACCCTCAAGTGCGTGAAGGGGTCTCCCAGGTTCCACCCTGGGTCGGCGTATCGGGGGAGCAGCTTCGCCAGGGTGGCGAGCTCGGAGCCCGTCGGCCCGCGCCTCTCCAAGGACGCTCCTGCCTCCTTTGAGATCACAGACGAGAGCGCTGTCACGAACCTCTCACCTTCTATCCCAGTGTTCGCCACCTGCATGGGGTTGCTTCGGATGTACCTTCGCTCAAGGTTGGTGGGGGTCGGGTTCGTGAGCTTGCTGGCCTCCACCAGGTCTGCGTGTAGCAAGAGCGTCCCGTGACAGAACATCGCCTCCTTCGAGAGGTATGCCGCCATCCCGCTCACCTTGCCCGCTCCAGAGACTATCCTGTTTCCAGGAGCCTCGAACCTGACGTCCACTCCGCAAACACGAATTGCCTCTGTCACGAGAGCCCCTGCGACTCCAAAAATCTGCCTGACGTCCCAGACATACTTGATGTTCCCCCCGTCGAAATCCTTTCCGACGACCATGGACCAGTTCAGATTCCCGGGCCCGTGATACACTGTGCCGCCGCCCGTGAACCTCCGCACGATGGGGATCCCGTTCGCCGAGCAGTAGTCCACGTCGGTCTCGAAGCTCGCCAGCTGGGCCCGGCCTATCACGATCGCCTTTTGATTGTCCCAGACCCGCAGGACCATTTCCTCGGGGGCGCAATTCATGAACATAGCCTCCTCAAATGCGACGTTGGTGCAGGCGTCCTTCCAACCTTCCAGCAGCATGGTGCACCTAGGAATGAGCCGATCCCCTGATTCTCGGCGCCCCTGTCCCGGCAAAAAAGAGTATTGAAAGCCGACTCGGCGCCTTCACCCTTAAAGAGAGAGCAGCCCAGCCCTCTTTGTTGACAGCGGCTCGATTCCGGTTCCTACCAGACATCGCGCTCGCCGACATCGCGTTCGCCGCGAGCGCGGACTCGCTCGGCGAACTCTTCGAGTCGTGCGCGGCCGCTCTCACCACGACCATGGTGGACCGGAGGACTCTCCGGGCCAAGCTGACCAAAGAGGTCGAGATGAAAGCAGAGGATTCCGATGGCCTTCTCTACGACTTTCTTACCCAGCTTATCATCATGAAAGACGTCGACTCCCTCCTCTTCAAGAGGTTCACGATAGAGGTGAGCAAGGATGGGAAGAGCCTCCGATGCAAGATGACCGGAGAGCCCATCGACAGAGAGAGCCAAGCCCTCCGCAACGATGTAAAGGCGGTCACCATGCATATGTTCGGGATAAATCGAGGGCGCTCTGGATCGTGGGATGCCACGGTCGTCCTCGACATATGAGGGTCAGAAGCAATAGCTTGCTCTGCAACCCGTCGGGCGCTGTAAAGACTTAAAATCTCACGTAGGAGCGAGCGCCCGACCCGTAAAGGCCAGATTTCGATATGCCCGTTCCTCCCCAAACCAAGCAGGTATCAGACGTCGTTTGGGAGATACCCACGAGCTACAAGGAAGGTATGAACGTCCCTGCGAGAATCTACGCCACCAAGAAGTTGCTTGAGGGGATGGACCAGGGAGTGATAGAACAGGTCACCAATGTCGCCTCCTTACCCGGGATAGTGAAGTACTCTTACGCTATGGCGGACGCCCACTGGGGCTACGGGTTCCCTATCGGAGGTGTGGCCGCCTTCGACCCTGAGAAAGGGGTCATCTCGCCTGGCGGGATCGGGTTCGATGTGAACTGCGGAATGCGCCTGATAAGGACGAACCTTCGTTTTCAGGACGTGAAACCGAAGGTGAAGGAGCTCGTGGACCTGCTCTTCAAGCTCGTCCCAGCCGGGGTCGGGGTAAAAGGGTCGGTACGGATCAACCAGAGCCAATTCGAGGAGGTGATGAGGCACGGGGTGAAGTGGTGCGCGGAGAACGGCTACGGTTGGGCGGACGACGCGTCGATGGTGGAGGAGGGGGGTTTCATCAAGGGTGCCAACCCTTCCAAGGTGAGTGCCCAGGCCTCGAGCAGGGGGATAAGCCAGATGGGCACCCTGGGGTCGGGCAACCACTACCTCGAGATACAGGTCGTGGACCCCGCGCGATACTTCGATCCAAAGATGGGGAAGCACTTCGGGTTAATCCACGACGACCAGGTCGTGATCATGGTCCACTGCGGGAGCCGCGGGTTCGGGCATCAGATAGGCTCTGACTACCTCAGGATCTTCGACGGAGCGATGAAGCGCTACGGCATCGCGGTGAGGGACAGAGAGCTCGCCTGCGCGCCGTTCTCCTCGAAGGAGGGGGAGGACTACTATGGGGCGATGGCCTGCGCCGCGAACATGGCCTTCGCGAACAGGCAGGTCATAGTCCACCGGATCAGGGATGCGTTCCAGACTGTCTTCCACCGGGAGTCGGAGGCACTGGACATGCACATAATCTACGACGTCTGCCACAACATAGCCAAGGTGGAGGAGCACGACGTGGACGGGGTCCGGAGGAAGTTGGTTGTACATAGGAAGGGAGCGACTAGAAGCTTCGGGCCGGGAGAGCGGGACGTCCCTGCCCTCTATCGGGACGTGGGCCAGCCGGTCATCATCGGCGGGTCGATGGAGACCGGGTCCTACCTGCTCCTTGGGACCGAGAAAGCGATGAACGAGACCTTCGGCTCCACGGCGCACGGCTCCGGAAGGACGATGTCAAGGACCGCGGCGAAGAGGCAGGTGAACGGTCAGGAGCTCCAGAAGAGCATGGAGAAGCGGGGGATATACGTCAAGGCGGCGACTTACGACGGTCTGGCCGAAGAGGCCGGGATGGCGTACAAGGACATCTCAGAAGTCGTCGAGACGATGGACCTCGCCGGCATCTCACGGAAGGTCGCGGCACTGCGCCCCATAGGCAACATCAAGGGCTAGCCGGTTTAGGCGGATTCTAAGGGCTCAGCCGATGTATCCCGGTTGACGTTTGGGGTCGGTCTGGCCGGTAGCCCCGCCCGCCTCGACGACACCCTCCTCGCTCTCGGCGGCCATCCTCTGGATCTGACCGATCAGCTCGTTCGCCTCGACCACCCGCTCGCTCAGCTTGGTCAGGTCGATCTTGACGTCAAGGATGCGCGACAGCGCTTCGAGCACCTTTTGAGACGCGGATGGGTCGACGACATATCCCGAGGTCTCTCCGAGAAGGCAGAAGCCGTCGATACTGTTCAGCTCGGCCATCCCGACGACGAGACCGTTCATCCCGGTTATGGTGCCTTCCTTCATCTGCTCGACTCCGTTATCCGTGAGTCTCTTTGTCAGCTCGAGGGACGTTGACGTCCCGAACACCCTCCGTTCCTCCGAGAAGCTGCCCGTAATGTAAGCCGCGAGGGATATCACCATGATCGCTCCCAGGGCCTTCCCGTCCTTCACGACGGTTTCCGAGAGCTCGTACTCTCCCCTAGATGTCGTGGGCTGCGCGTCAGCGGTGAAGATGAGCAGGTCGTTCCCCTGACCGGTCTTCGCGTAGTAGAACTCCCCTTTGAGCCTGTGCACCGTACCGTCGTCCCCTATGTTTGCCTGGGGAGGGAAACTCGACGAGTTGTACTCCCTGAACCGCTTGGCCTTGAAGACGCTCACAAGATGCTCCACGGCGACCTTCCCGACATAGCCGCTCCCGGGTAGGCCGCAGATGACCACTGGGTTCTTGGGCTCAGGTGTGAAAATGTCGGTGGCGGTGATCACGCCGTCGTTCGCCATCAGCTCTCCCCCTCTTCTACGTCCTGCTTGGACAGCTTGAACTTGTCCTTGAGGTCGATGAACTTCCCTCTCTCCTGTATCTTTATGGTGGTCTTGAGCGGGAACCTCATGCCGACCCGCCTGAAGATCGAGTACAGCTCGCCCCCGCGGATCTTCTCCGTCTTAGGGTTCTTCCTGAGATAACCTGCCAGCTGGTCCACGACTATCTCGGTCTGACTCGGGTAATAGCCATAGGCCGTCTCAAGGACCTCGTCCCCTCTGTCATACAGGAACTCGGAGAGGACCTCCCTGCTGGTCTTTTCCACTGGCTGGGACTTTGCGAGATCGGCTGCCGCCGTCGCTATCTGCACCCTCTTCTTGAGCGCGGCCATCTTCTTGGCGTTTATCTGGCTGAGCTCTTGGTCGTCTTCCAAGACAAACATCGCGGCCCGCGAGCGGTTAAAATCCCTTTCTGGGCCTCGGTTGGCTCTGGTAACCTCTCTGGAGATGCCTGAACCGGCCGGAGGCTACGCCAGGTCTTGAGTAACGGGAGCTTCACTGGCGGTCCTCTGAATGAGCCATGAGTACAAGTCGACCTTGATCTCGCTGTTCCTTAGGTTTGCCATCAGAAGGACCCTGTCGTCTCCCCTGAGTTTGATTCTAAGGCCTGTGCGATTCAAAGATTCCTTGCTCTTGACCACTCGCTCGATTTCCGAGTAAGAGGTCGTTCTTTTCAGCTTCCTCCCCGAGAACTCAGCACGGTCATCGTAGAACCTAGCGCTCCTGAGAGGGCGGAAGCTAAGTTGGATAGGTCCCAGGAGGGTAACTACTGCAAAGATGAAGAGGACCGTAGTGTCTTCAACGGACACAACCCCATAAAACAAGGAAAACGCTACCAAAAAGGCGAGTGCCCCAATGGCCACGGCTGAAGAGATGAACGCAGGGGCAGATGAGAACTCGAAGACGGGTTTCTCCATGTCCCTCAATCCAAGTTCTGGTCTCCGAATATAAAACTCATTCACGGGGAGTGGAAAGGATGATCTCCAGACAAGTTACCAGAACCCCTCGGTTCCGTAGGTCAACTCGAATTCCCGAGGATGAGACGGACGAACGTGGCGCTTAAATTTGATTTCGACCTAATATTCTAACGTCTGTCCAGCGCCGCGTGCAACCTCGATCGAAATGTTGAGGTCAAGGAAGCCAAAATCCTGCCGGCGTCAGAAATTCGGCGCCATGAAACAGACCCGGCCCGAGCAGGTGAAGAGCGGAGGGAAGGTAACGACGGAACTCGACAGGCGAGTCGTCATGGCTCGTTATTTTTCGGCAGAGATGCTGAGGGCCAGACGCGACTCACAACAACACGTCTAGCATCCAGCATCCAGCATCGAAGCCGATCAGCGAGCGAACGAGCAGAAGGACGGAGAAAGGCAAATGGAAGAAAGCCCACCTAATGAACACAAACCTGCGGACTCGCAAGGGGCGCAAGCCGCAGACGCAACAGCACAAAAACAGGAAGAGGACAAGCAGGTCATCGAACTGCTACGCACACCAGGGCTGAGCATCAAGTACCTCGACGAACCGACCAAGGACAGGATACGGCGGTTCATACAGCGCACGCACATCGAGAAGGGTGTCTCGCTCAGCGATGTTTCCAAGATGATTGGGAACAAGACCAGCGGGTACGCCTCGTGGCTGACAAGGCAACTCGGAATTCACCCACGACCCTTCGAGGAAGCGAGGCTCAAGGCGATCAAGGAAAAACGTCGCATATACGAGCGAAGACCGTTCGACGGGACCAAGGAAGACAAGGCGTACCTGCTCGGACTGCGACACGGCGACATATCGGTGACGAAACCGTGGCCGAACGCAGCAGAAGCGATCAGGGTCTCGACGAGCACAACGCATCCAGCGATGGCCGAGCTGTTCACGAACCTCTTCAGCCCATACGGACACATCTCCATGCATCCCAGATACAAGAAAGACACACAGAGCTACGAATGGAACCTCAACGCGGTCCTCGACGGCAGTTTCAAGTTTCTTGATGAGGAACGAGAAGCAGCCCGGAAGTGGATCGCAGAAAGCAAAACCACCATGCTAGAATATCTAGCAGGTGTGTTGGATGCCGAAGGTTCCATCACTATGACAGGCTACCGGGATGGCACGGGTGGAACCATCCTGATGGTCTGTTACTACAACACCGACCTCGACCTACTGCTATACATCCTCAAAATACTCCAAAACCTTGGATACAATCCAGTAGGTCCCTATCTAGACAAGCCCAAAGGTCACAAGAGCTCAAAATACGGAATCCCTCACCTCAAAGACTATTGGCACATCCAAATCTCTCGATTCGCGGAATGCCAAGCCTTACTCATCGAATTGCCAATCAAGCATCCTGAGAAAACTCAAAGGGCTCAATTGGCACTTTCGCTGGAGTACAAAGAAGCTTGGGTCACCACGCGCGAAAAAGTGTACAGACTCCGCGAGTCAATAATCAAAGCTCGCAACCAATTCGTCCAAGAAGCAAAAACAACCTACAAATCAACACATCCACAAACCCAAGAATGAAAAACCCCCTCCCCCTCTTTTTTCTCCCTCTCCGAAGGAGGATAAAATTATTTCAAGGTTGAGTGATTTTTATTGACAAAGTTGGGCACGAAGTCTCGCAGGCCATGCAAAATATGCAATCCGCCTCGCGCACGGGGTCGGACTTGTCGGTCCTGTACTTGTCCCATTCTGGGGTGCCCTTTTCCACTATCTTCTCCTTGCCGGTCCCCGACTGTCCGGGGTTGAGGAACCACTCGAAGACGAATACCGGGCAGACGTCCATGCAGACTCCGTCCGCTATACACGCCTCAAAGTCCACGGCCACAGCGGTACCGTGAATGCCGTTCGCTGTGGGGTAGGGTTTGCCATCTCCGTCCAACCTGGACTTGCCCAAGCCCCTGACCTTGTGGGCGGTGTGATCACCGGTGACCGGGAACTCCTCGGGCTTCTGCAAAAATGCCGGGTCTATGGCCTTGGTCTTGTAATCGACTTCGTGGACCATTCGTGTTGCCAAGCCGTGTCACCGTCGGCCCTGTTATAAATTTGTCCTAGTCGTTCAGCGCTTTCTCAGGAGAGCATAGCCGCTGTCCTCCAGCTTGAACACCTCGAGCGGACTGACGGTGAAGACTCCGACCTCTGCGACGCCCGGGATGCTGCGGACCTCTCTCTCCACCTTCGCCGGGTTCTTCAAGGGCTCGAAGAGCACGTCGAGCAGCAGGTTCCCGTTCTCGGTGTAGAGTGGGAAGCCTCTCTGGTCCAACCTGAGATGCGCCTCGCCACCCATCTCCTGGATCGCCTTGGCAACGGGGACGCGGGCGAAGGGAGAGGTCTCCACCGGGACCTTGACGCCGTCCTCGCAGAGTCTGACCGCAAACTTTCTCGCGTCCGCGACGATGATCGACCTCCTGGAGTTGCTCAGGAGGACCTTCTCCTTCAAAAGGGCCCCTCCCCCGCCTTTTATCAGGTTCAGGTCGGCATCGACTTGGTCGGCCCCGTCCACCACCAGGTCGACCCTTGCACGGCCCAGGGGGGCGAGCTGGAGGTGCAGTCTCTCGGCCTCGAGTTGTATCTGCATCGATGTCGGGACCCAGGTCGCTCGTTGGACCTTGTTCCGTTTCAGCTCTCGAACGAGTATCGGCAGAAGAGCGGCTACTGTGCTTCCGCTCCCTAGTCCGAGTAACGCGCCATCTTTCACGTGGTCAGCTATGGCCTCTGCTACCTTCTGCAGAGTCTCCGCCCTTCGGCCGCTCAAGCCGCCTCGTTCTCTTTGACTGTGTCTATCTGTTCGAGCTTCGCGACGGCGTCCATGATCTCATCGCGGAGCGCCTTGACCTTCCTTTCGCCCTCGGTCTCGTCCTTCTTCGTGGTCGCCTTCCTCTCCACGGCCCTTTCAAGGTCGTCGGTGTAAGAAGCCGATGTAGCGGGAATCGGGGGCGTGGCGACAGCAGGTCCGCTCCGCGTCATCGGCCTGACCGGCTCGGCCCTGACCTCCTGTCTCATCGGCTGAAGCCTCTCCTTCGCCTGGTCCAGTCGCGACTCTATGTTCTGAATCTTGTCCTTGAAAAGCGACATGAGGTCGTCCCTCAGCGTCTCAAGCTCTCCGACCTCCACGATGAGCTCCTTGTCCCGTAGGTTCGCCTCGAACTCCCTGATCTGGGTGCTGTATCTTCTGGCTATCATCTCCCGCTCCTCGCGGGTTATCTTTCCCTCGGTCTCCGCCTCGTAGATCTTGGTGAGCGTGGCGGAGAGAAGGTCCCGCTCCAGGAGCAGTGTCCTCATCTCGCGCCGGGAGTTTTCCAGCTCCTCAAGCGTCACGCTCTTCCTTCTCATCTCTCCCGTGGTGGGGTCTCTGCGCAGGGTCTGGACCTTGTTACCTCCGGGCCGCCCGTAGAACACGAGATAGGAGGCGAGCAACCCTCCTCCGACGCCGGCTGCCACTCCGACAGCGAGGGAGACTAGGTCCATGACGCGTTACTCCGGGTTGCCGTTCCTTTCAGGAGAAGCGTAAATTGCAAACCCTCGCGGCGTCAACATCACTGCCGGGGATAATAAGCTTGGGCGGTCAGGCCGGAGGCGGCGAAATCATGATTATGTTGTCGCCTCTCACTATGAGGGTCCCGAGGGTCGTGGGGGTCCCGTCGTCGGCGACCTCCTCTGCGTTCTCGAGCGAGAGGTTCATGTGCTGGTCGAACCCCTGAAGAGAGCCGCGGATGATCTTGCTGCCCTTCAGCTTGATGAGGACGATCTTCCCGAGGCTCTGGTCGAGAACCTTGATGGACATGTCGACGGACGTTCTGAATCACCGGTTATTTCCGGGGAGTTGGGGTGGCTTTATTAAAGTGATGGGTACGTCGAACTCGTTTGAAAAGACACGTCGCGTCGAAACACGACTCGCGCGACTACGTTGAGAGGATACAGTCCTCCTGTGCTGTGCAGCTGGATGTACCCCGCTCGGCCCAGGTCGAGATAATAGAGCCAGAGGAGGGGGTGAGGTTCGTGGTCGTGGATGGCAAGTACACCTTCGTGGAGCAGGACTCGGGCTCGATCCCGGGTTCCTTCTTGCCCTTCGTCGGTTCCCAGGCTTCTGTCGAGCTCTTCCCGTCCGCCCGCATAGACGACGGCGCGATAAAGTACATACTCAAGGGGGCGGACGTGATGAGGCCCGGCATCGTGAAATTCGACGATTGGGGCGGTAAGGACAGGCTTGTGGTGGTCAGGGACGACGCAAAGGGGCGTGGGTTGGCAGTGGGAAGGACGATGGTGGAGAGCAAGGAGATGCCGGTCTTGGCAAAGGGGAACTGCATCAAGAATCTCCATCACGCCGGGGACCGATTCTGGGACTCGTACAAGAAAATCTGAGGGTTTCCATTTACGTTTAAAAGGGAGCCCTGACTAGTTAGACCAGCAACAATCTCATGGAATCTAGCGTGAACAGTGAGGATGCCGACGTACAGCAGGAACGGGGCAGCGAAATCCTACTCAAGGCCCTCCAGCTGAAGAGCGTCGATGAAATCCCGAAGATCCAGGAAGACGTCGCGAAACGCGTCATCGTGATACTCAGGGTAACGCCCCTCGCCCAGAAGAACGTCGAAGAGCTCAAGGGAGCCGTAGAACAGCTCTACGAGTTCGCCACTTCGATCGGAGGGGACATCGCAAGGCTCGGTGAAGAGCGAGTGGTGATCACGCCCCCGGGGGTCCGCATATGGCGGGGCTCCCTGACTTCCTAGTAGAGCCTTAACGCTTCCTGCACTGCGGGCCTGAGCGTCGGGACCCGGTAAATCCTCTGTATCACGTAGGCGAGGTTCTCCAGCTTCCTCTTGTCGCCGTGGTTGACGATGACCT
>JAPCJP010000082.1 GCA_027886885.1 Nitrososphaerota archaeon
TCCTCGTCCGATTCTCCCATTCGAATCCCAACGGAATATCCAGCCGGATAATATATGCGATACGCGCGGGAATGAGACCGCCGCGAGAGCTGTCTTCCATGCTTGGTTTCGGCTACCCAGGACAAGGCAGAATCACACAGGCTTCTCGCCGAGGTTGAGGCGAACTATGACAAAGAGATTCTCAGTCCGTTCTGGTTCGGCGCCGTGTATTGCGTCCTCGGAGAGGATGACCGCTGCTTCGAGTGGCTCAACAGGGCGTACAACGAACACGACGCCAGCATTATGCTGTTGAATATTGAACCCAATCTCGAGCGGATAAGGGGAGACCCGCGCTTTCTCGCGCTCCTCGAAAAGGTCGGCCTCAGCGAGCTGTCGTCCTAGCGCGCTTACCTGAACGTACGGGGGCCTCCCAACCTTCACCTACTCTTTGTCGATGAACTCTGCGGGATCGAGGCGGCTTGCTGGCACACCAAGGCTTTAATCTCTACATGAGTTCCCAGCTACAGCCTTGAGCGAAGGTCGAAGGCGGCTCGCAGCGATCACTTTCACTGATATCGTCGGCTTCACCGCGCTTGCTCAGAGGGATGAATCACTAGCCCTCCGTCTACTTGACAGACACAACGCTCTGCTTAGAACAATCGTGAAGGAGCACCATGGTCGCGAGGTGAAGGCGCTTGGAGATGCTTTCCTCCTGGAGTTCGATAGCGCACTCGAAGCCGTTCTGTGTGCCATTGAGATTCAATCTTCCCTTCATGAGCAGAATAGGTCCGCCGCGAACGACGAGAAGATCGAAGTGCGGATAGGAATCCACGTTGGAGACGTGATCCATCGTCACGGCGACGTCTTTGGGGATGCCGTCAATCTCGCTTCTCGCATCATGGAATTCGCCGGGGAGAGTGGAATCTGCGTCTCGGAGCAGGTCTACGCTCAGGTCAGGAGCAAGATACACTATCCCATGGTCCGATTGGCGGGGCAGTCTCTGAAAAACGTCGAACAGCCGATGGACCTCTACAAGTTAGTGCTCTCGAAGAGAAAGGATGACTCGCCGAAGCCCTCGAACAGACCCAACCGCGTCGCAGTTCTACCTTTTGAAAACATCAGCCCGGACCCGCGCGATAGCTATTTCGCCGATGGGCTGACCGAAGAGATGATCTCAGTTCTCTCCGAGCTGAAGGGATTGCGCGTGATTGCCAAGACCTCGGTGAATACCTACAAGGGGACGACCAAGGGTGTCGCGCAGATTGGGCACGACCTGAAGGTAGGCTTCGTCCTCGAGGGGAGTGTCAGGAAGGCGGGGAACAAGATTCGGGTCAACGCCCAGCTCATCGAGACCGAGAGTCAGGAGCGAGTGTGGTCAAGTCATTACGACAGAGACTTGGGCGACATATTCTCAATTCAAAGCGACATCGCAAAAAACGTGGCCGACTCGTTAGAGGTAACCCTCATCGAGGGAGAACTCGCCCGTATGGAGCGGAAGGAGACCGAAAACCTGGTGGCCTACGTAGCGTATTTGAGGGGGAGGACGCTCCTCTCCGAGAGAACTGAGACCGCTATCAGAAGGGCGAAGGAACAGTTCGAGATCGTAATCCGTGAGGACCCGGGGTATGCAAAGGCATACTCTGGCCTCGCCGACACATACATCATACTGGGGGACTATCTCTTTGCCCCAGTACCCGCTGCGCTCGAAGAAGCCAAGAAGCAAATCGACAAGGCGCTTGAACTGGACCCGGACCTCCCCGAAGCCCGAGTCTCGCTCGCCAACTACCTGACGTACGACTACAGATTTTCTGCAGCCGAGAAGGAGTTCAGGAGAGCCATCGGGCTCAACCCTAGCTACGCCACCGCACACCACTGGTACGCGTGGTGTCTCGAAAGCTTGGGGAGGCAACGCGAAGGCTATGCCGAGGTCATGCTCGCCGAGGCGCTCGACCCACTTTCGTTGGCCATCACGATGTCTGCCGTTTACAGATGTGTTTGGTCGGGCGAGTTCGATGAGGCTCGGGAGCGCATCAGGAAGATGGAAGAGATCGACCCGACGAGCCCATTCATCGCTGAGGCGCGTATGGTCTATCACTTTGCGAAGAGAGACTGGGACAATGCCCTCCTCTACCTGAGGAAGATGATTGATGCCGACCCCACCGACCCATACCTTTACTCTAACGTCGCCTACATCTACGCGGTCACAGGAAGAAGGGGCGAGGCACTCAAGCTGGTCGAAAAACTGAAAGCGGTCCCGGAGAGCTCAAGGCTCAAGGGGGACTTGATCGCATTTGTCTTCGTCGGCCTCAACGACTTCGACGAATGCTTCAAGTGGCTTGAGTACGCGTATGAGAGCCGGGAAGCGTTCTTTGGCTGGTGGAGGTCGTTCCCCCTTCTTGACGAGGTGCGGAAAGACCCACGGTTCGGCCTGCTCTTGAAGCGCGCAGGCCTCCCTCCCTAACGGAAGACTCCGGAACGGCTCTCAGCGGGTTCCTCGTTTCTACTCCTCGTCGACGAACTCTGACGGGGCTTGGTTCTGGCGAGAGTCGCTTCCCTTCTAATGTCGACGCCCTAGGTCCCCGCTGGGATGTCCAGCGTGTCCTTCCGGCTGAGGTTAGAATCGCGTCCTTACCTTTAGCCGAGCTAGGGCTTGCAGTCAGGGATGCACTCGGGCTCACAATCCGGATAGCATATCGTCGGTATGCATGTGGTTTCGCATGACGGAGCACCCGGAGCCCATGGTTGTGAAGACCCTGGGCTGAGCCCAACTTCACCCGAGGCGCCGCCCTTCTGCTCCCCACCCAGCCAGGCGTATGATTCCGGGACGCCCCAAGCAGGCGAACCCACGAACCAGCAGGAACCATCGATGTTCGAACCCTGCTGTATCGCCGACAGATTCGCTCCTCCTAGATTCACGAGCGAACCAAACCCAGACGCCGCCTGGGTATCGCCGGCGATGTCAGGGGGCGAGTTGCCGAAGACTCCTCCCGAGGAGTTTGCGACTTCGCAGTGGTAGCCTTCCGTGATCAGCTTGGTCCAGTTGTCCCGTATCCACGAGTCGTTTCCCCACACGCTCTGCGAAGAGCAACCGGCGGTGTCGCTCGCCGTCGAATAGTTTCCAGTGGTAGTGAAACCGCGCCCGACACCGTCGCCGGAGAACGCGAATACAAAGCCGGCACCCCAGACGCCGCTCTGGCTCGCCTGTTCAGCCATGTAGAAGTCGAAGAACCAGTTTCCGCACCAGTCGACCATGACGAGGAACGTTCCCATGACCTCGCCCGAGGGCGTACCGGCGTTCGTGGTTCCGAACGAGTGAATAGCCCCGGAGATCTGCGAGATCTTGCATGGCCTGCCCCCCGGAAACAGCTTTGCGATGCCCTTCTTGGCATCAAATTTCGGGGGGAGGTGACGGGCCCCCAGCAGCTTCAGCCGCTTATTGACATCGATCATATGCCAAATCTCCAGCCTATGCTATCCGCAGCGGGGCTCATTGAAGAGCGACCAGAATGGGAACCAGGCCCGTCCCCGAGTCCAGAGGAGCCAGCGCCTTGCCGATCACCGCCCCGAACGCCCTGCCCTGATCGTTCGCCTTCATGGCATATCCTGGTCTCGGAGAGGTCGTGAGAAGATCCCCCACCTCTATTCGGGCATAAGCAGCATCCACCTTGCAGTAGACCTTGCCAACCAAGGCGACGGAGACGCGGCTGTCCGCGATCTGCGGCGCCTCTCCTCCTCCCTGCTGCCTCATCCTGTCCATGACTATGGCGGGCTTGAAGCTGCCTGCGCCGGAGACCACGCCTGCCACTCTCTTGTCGTATGCCTGCTGACTCTGGCCCAATCCGCCCGCCTCGTTGATGACGACCACTGTCCCCGGTTCTATCCGAGCGTCCATGGTCGAGAAGAAATCCTCCGCCAGGTCCGCGCCCGTCAACATGACGTCGTTGGCGGTGACGTTGCCGGATGTCGTCACGCTGCCAGCGTTCACCTCACCCGAAGTCTTCAAGCTCGCCGCGGAGAGAGCGCCCGTCGCGCTCAGGGCGCCGTTCACGGTGACCTCCCCGTCGAAGAGCCCGGCCGTCTTACCCTTGGCATAGATGCCGTTGGAGTTCGTGCTGGTCGCACTGACGCCGTTGCCCGAGACGCTCGTTCCCGACACTCCGGGTCCCGTCTGGCTCGAGCCGTAGACGCCCGGTCCCGAATTACTATCGCCCTCCACCCCGTTACCCTTTGTGCTTTCGCCCAGGACCCCATCATTTGTGACGCTCACCCCGGCCACGCCGACCGTGCTCCCGCTGGAGGAGACTCCCGACGTGGCCGCCTCCGCCACCGTGATGTTGATCTTGGAGGTGAGGCCGCTGCCTGCCGCAATCTTTGACGGGTCGATGGCCAATTCAGGACACCGCTCCTACAACCGTCGCGAATTCGAGGAAGAAATCCATGTCAGAAATTTACACAATTTAGATATTTATGTTTGAGCTCTTGATTGAGGTCGGTTCAACTGCTCCGTCCGATCAGTCCTTTCCCGGAGATGACCGGCAGCCGAGCCGACGCGACGACTTCTATGCAGGGACTAGCTGTCCTTCTTCTATGGCGACTTTTCCGTGCTCCATCGCGTAGTCCGCCATCGCCTCGAGATGTACCTGTATCGCCTCACGTAGGTTCTTTCTGGCTTCCGCCCTCGTCTTGCCCTGCGTCGTCATGCCGAGTTCAGGAACGCGCCCCATGAAGACCTTCTCCCCCTTGAATATCTTCACGCTGAACTTCATCGACATTGTCGCAGCAACATCCCAGAATTCTATTTAAGGAAATCCGTGGGTCAGATTACGCGCGAGAGGGGTCGGAGAGTTTGGAAAGTCGTTGTTAGCTCTCACGAGAGAGACCGAACCTTATTAGCCGTCAATCCGCTGGATCGCTCATGCCGACACTAGAGAAGAGTATCGAAATCGCTGCGCCGCCAGAGGTCGTCTGGAGCATAATCGCCGACCCGTCATTCGTACCCAAACTCTATCCTCACGTCATCTCGGTGACTCCGAGTCACTCGCGCATAGCCACCGTCGGCAAGAGCGTGACGATAACCGCAAAAGTCGCAGGCCGAAAGATAAAGGCGTCTCTGGAAGCCACTGAAGTCGTTCCAAACCAGAGATTCTCGGTGAAACACCTGCCGGACGGTTTCCTAGATACGTACCTAAGCACGATCACCCTCGCGCCCACAAAGAAGGGAACGAACGTGACGGAGAAGGTCGAATATGAGGCTCATGCGGGCTATCTTGGGAAGAGTGTGAGCGCGCTCTTTGCGAACAGGCTCGTCAAAGAAAACGTCCTCAAGAGCCTGGAGAACCTAAAGGAGATTGCAGAACTAGATGAAATGCCTGTACGCAAGTAGCCTCCAAGAATAGAACTTGGGCACTTCAGACTACGACTTCGACGATCTTCGTTGGG
>JAPCJP010000028.1 GCA_027886885.1 Nitrososphaerota archaeon
TCGGCTACATTCCCTCGGTGACCATGGAAGAAGGTCTCAGGAACTACATCGAGCATGCAAGGTAGACCGCCGAGGAAGATCTGCTACATCGCGCCGGACGTTCCCATTCCGTACCCCAGCGGGGCCTCGGTGCACGTCGCGGAGGTGGCCGCGAGCCTGAGTAAACTCGGGCACGAGGTTCACGTCATTGCAAGGAGGACGAGATCCGAGGAGCCCAAGGAGGAGAACGTCAGCGGCTTCACCGTTCATCGAGTCTATCGCCAGGTTGTCCGGGCGGGTAGGATGCGAAACAGCTCCGGAGACGGCAAAGAGCCCGGCAGACGGCTCGGAGGCGCCTACTACCTCTATCTCCACACGCTCTTCGCACTTTACGTTGCGGTCGTGGCGAGTCGCGTGATAAGCAGGTACCACCTCGAAGCCATAATCGAGAGGGAGACGGCGTTCGGAGCAGGCGGTATGGCGTCCGTCTTCTCCGGGAGGCCCATGGTGCTCGAGATAATAGGACCGCGCTACAGCAGACTTAGTGTTCGGAGGAGCCGTCGCATTCTGTACTACACCGAAACGATGCTTCGCAGCTGGGTTGACAGGCAAAAGTGTACCATGGTGACCGCTGGCGTGAACCTCGACCTGTTCAGGGATGACCCTCCGCTCGGACTGTCCAGGAGGCACGCTCTCCACTTGGGAGATGACATGACGGTCGTAGGCTACGTCGGAACGTTCCAGGTGTGGCACGGCGTCGACCTGCTGCTCCAAGCGGGCTCGGCGCTTCAGACCAGACATCCGAGACTGAGGTTCCTTCTTGTGGGGCCATCGTACGGGCGCTACGAAACTCTTGCCGCCGATCTCAACTTGGCGTCGATATGCACCTTCACAGGAGCCGTGCCGTACTCAGAGACTCCCTCTTACATGAACGCATGCGAAGTCTTGGTGGCTCCCTACAACCCCTCGGGTGACGAGCTGCGACAGAAATACGGCATAGGCTTCCCACTGAAGATCCTGGAATACATGGCTTGCGGGAAGCCCGTGGTCGCCAGCGACGTCCCGCCCATAGACGCGCTCGTAACAAGCAAGGAGCTGGGGCTCCTCGTCCCGCCCGGGGACGCCGCGGCCCTATCTTCGGCGCTGGAGGAGCTTATTGATGACAGCGACGAGTCCTCGAGAATCGGACAAAGGGGGAAGGCGCTCGTGGAGTCTCGTTACAGCTGGTCTAGATTTGCGGAAGTGGTCTCATCCTGTGTCCAGTCAATCTGAGCAGAACCTCGCAAGCCCGCTGGTATCGATAATCCTGCCCGTCTTTAACGGTGAGACGCAGGTCGCCAGCGTGGTCCAAGAGCTGACAAAGCAGGCATTCAGCGACTACGAGATCGTCCTTGTCGATGACGGCTCCACCGATTCCACCCGCTCGGTGGCCGAGAATATCGCCCGGCAGGTCGACAGACTTCGGGTCGTCAGCATCTCCCACGGGGGGGCATCGCACGCGAGAAATGTGGGTATCCAGGGGGCGAGGGGATCGGTGATTTTCTTCGCGGAAGCTGACTGCGTCTACGACTCAGACTACCTCCAGAAGGCTGTCGCGTGCCTTCTCGCTGACGAACGCGTCTCCGCGGTCTGTCTCACGGGTGCGCCTCTGATGCTCAGGTCGACGCTCGCCACAAAGTGCATCGACATCGAGAACAAGATACAGCACAAACTGCTAGAGCAGGGGCGCATCAAGCCCTTCTACGCCTGGGTGTATAGGAAGAGCGCCCTCGAGACCGTGGGCGGCTTTGACGAGACTCTCTTCCAGGGGGAGGACAAGGACCTCTTCCGCAGAGTGGAGGCCTCCAATTTCTTGGTGGCCTGGATACCCGGAATCCACTGGCGGCACGAAAGAGACCAGACCCTGGCGGAGCTTGCGGCAAAATGGTTCAAAAGAGGTCAATCTCGCGTACTATTCGTAATGAAGCACCGGTTGCTGGGGGACATGGCGAAGGCCCTCGCACCTCTATGGTTGACCGTCCTCGGAATCGCGCTCCTCTTTGTCTATCCGGTCGCCGGTGCTCTGCTGCTCTCCGCGGTGCTCGCAGCCTTCCTGTACCGCACGGTGCGGACGGCAAGCATCGCATGGGACAGAGTCGAGAAGAAGAGGTACCTTGCCTATTACCTTCCCTTCTTGCTCGTGAGAAACTTCTCATCGGGGTTGGGGTATACGGTGGGTGTTCTCCGCATGGGCTTGGGAATGGGGGTAGAAGTTTGAGTTGAGCAGTGGCTCATCCAGGCCGCGTCCGCGCCGGTCAGACCGCGGAATCGTGCGTCCGAGCCTGCGGCTAACAAGCGCGTCGGGGGTATGGGTTGGAAGTTGACCGGCGACCAGAATAACGAGGTTGGGCGCGCTGCACTCGCCAGGGTGGGCTTGGCGGGTCAAGGCGCCGAATCCGAGGTCCTTGCTGAGATGCTGGACCATCAGGGCATCGTCTATGACCGCGTCACCCCAGAAAGCAAGTCCAGGTACCCGGTAATCCTGACACCAGCGCGGTCAGGGGGAAGAGATGAGATCCGCACGCTGCTGGCCCATGGAGGGTCGGAGATAGCCGGCACCGAGGTTGTCGAGCTCGGGCGCGTTCAGAAGCTCCTGTCGGGCGTTGACGAGACTCCCTCGGATGAGTTCACCGCCTTCGTGAATGAACAGGAGGAGGCACTGTTGCTGAAGATTAGAGCCGTCCTCGCCGAGCAGGGTCTCCCGCTTGAGCAGAAGTGGTTCTGGCCTGGATTCGCAAAGGCCGCCTGCATACTCACACACGACCTCGACTGGCTGGTCTACTCTCCCTATCACAAGGTCGTCCTCAGGAGCCCGGGAGGGCTTGCCAGGCAGCCTGCGTTACTCTACAAGAGGGTGGTCTCGAGGGTCAAGTTCGGGTGGAACGTCCCGGAGACGATCTCCGCTGAGACCTCTGCCGGATTCAAGTCCAGCTTCTTCGTCAAGACAAAGTACGAGAGGGCCGAGCAGCCCCGGCTCGCCGAGACGGTCCGCCTGCTGAAGAACTCGGGCGCCGACGTGGGTCTTCATGCGGCCAGGGCTTCCTATCGGAAGGAGGAGTCGCTCCGACAGGAGATGAGCGAATTCAACGAAATGTTCGGACACTCGCCGAACGGTGTACGCCAACACATTCTCAAATTCGAGGTCCCGAAGACTTGGCGGATTCAGGCATCCTGCGGTCTTGAGTTCGATGCGACGTTCTCGCATACTGATCATTTCGGGTTCCGAGCTGGCGTATGCCTGCCATACCGACCCCTCGCTGGCGGGGAGCGCCTACCGATCACCGAACTGCCGACCAGCTTCATGGACTGGACCTACCTGCACAGGAGGTACGATAGGAGGGAGGTCGCGGCGACCCTGAAGAAGGTCACTGACACCGTGGAGCGACACCACGGGGTACTCGTCGTCAACTTCCACAATACCTACCTGGACCGAAACGTCTTCCCTGATATCTGGGACGACTACCTCGGGCTCTTGGAGTACCTGAAGAGCGAGAAATACTGGGTCGCGACTGCCTCGGAGTGCGTGGCCTGGTGGATCAGGAGGAACCTGGCGCGCCCGACCCCAGAGGGGGGCAGAGTCGCCAAAGTCACAACCTCGGACATTCCCCTCCTAGTCCATGAAGGCCCCGGATTGACCGAGCCACCAAGGGTGATGTGAACTGAGGCCGATAGCCTCTATCCTCTTCGTGACCTACCACTTTCCGCCGGAGATAGGGGGCATCCAGACGAGGATGGCCAACTACCTGGCCTGCCTCAGCAAGGACGGAATTCGGACGAACGTCTTCGTGGTGAGACCAGCGGGCCGCTTCAAAGGGCACGGTGTGAGCTCCCCGAACCTAAGGGTCGTGAGGTTGGATGGGGGTCTGTCGAATCTCCCACGGGACTTCGTCCTGCTCCTCTCGACCCTGGCGCGGCAGCGGGTGGATGTCGTGCACGTCTTCACTGGGGCATCCACGGCTCTCGGAATGATGGCTCTCTTCGCTGGGCGCAGCTTCCATCTTGCCGCGGCCATGAGCGTCTTCGGCAAGGAGGACTTCGCCCTTCCGAGCAGGTTCGCCAGGGTGCTCCTCTCCACCTCGATCTCTCTCTCGACCGTAGTCTTGACCAACTCCGAAGCGACGGCGAAATTGCTCCCGCCGAAGGCCAGGAAAAAGGCAAGAATCCTTCTGGGAGGGGCCCAGGCCTCGACCGAGGACCGGGCCGGAACGGCGATGGGTAACGGCAAGTCTGTCCTCTTCGTCGGACGCCTCGTGAAGAGGAAAGGGGTCGCTGACCTTATCGATGCCATGGCACTCGTGAGGTCACAAATACCCGTGGCCAATCTGACCATCGTTGGAGATGGTTCAGAGCGCAAGTCGCTCGAGGAGAAGGTGGCCAAGCTGGGATTGGGGGGTGCTGTGGCGTTCAAGGGCACCCTGAGGGGGAAGGATCTCCAGGACGAGTACGAGCGCTGCTCGGTCTTTACGTTACCCTCCAAGGAAGTGGCGGAGGACTCTGCAAGCGAGGGGCTCGGCCTAGCCCTCATCGAAGCGGCTATGCACGCAAAGCCTCTTGTGGGCACCCTCCACGGTGGCATACCCGAGCTCGTCTACGACGGCAGAAACGGTCTGCTGGTTCCCCCGGGAGACCCTGCTGCGCTGGCTAAGGCTCTCATCAATATCCTTTCGAACGTGGACCTGGCCAGATCGATGGGAGAGGAGGCGCTGCGAATGGCCCGGACGCGCTTCAGCTGGGAGAGAGCCACTGACGTTCTGCTGGAGTCCTACGCCTAAGTTGCCGCCCAATCGGAGTATGCTCCTTTCGAAAAGGTTGAAAGACCGCCGAAAATCGACCTTCTTCTGCATCGACGTGGGTGAAAGCTAGAGTGAGCGTTCCAGCGCTGCAGGTCATCGACATAACGAAGTACTACGACGTGCGGGTGAGGAGGATTACCACCTCGATGGATTTCAGGAACTACATCTCCGTGCTTCGCGGGAAGAGGGACAGGCAGATGACCGCATTGGATCACGTCAACTTCACGATTGAGCCCGGCTTGGTCTTCGGTCTGCTGGGACCTAACGGCGCGGGAAAGACGACGCTGATTAAGATACTCTCCACTCTCGTGCTTCCTGATTCCGGGCAGGCCCTGGTGTTCGGCACCGACGCCGTCAAGCACCCAAGGGCGGTCTTGAAGATGCTTCAGGCGGTCCTTGCCGAAGGCTGGGGCTTCGAGCGGCGGCTCACCGGCCGGCAGAATCTGGAGTTCTATGCAACTCTCTACGGGATTCCACGCGAGTCGGCAAGGAAACGAATAGAGGAGCTGCTGGAGTTCTGTCAGTTGGGAGAGTCGGCAGACGTGATGTTCCAAAAGTACTCGACGGGGATGACAAGGAAACTGCTCGTCGGCAGGGCGCTTCTTACCGATGCCTCCGTCCTGCTGTTTGACGAGCCGACGTCGGGCCTCGACCCCAATTCGGCCGCGGACTTCAGGGGGTTCCTGAAGAACGTCCTCGTCCGGGAGAGGGGGAAGACGTTGATCTGGGCTACCCACAACCTGTATGAGGCGCAGCAGGTCTGCGATACGATAGGCGTTCTGAACAAAGGACACATAATCGCAACGGGCACGCCCTCCGAGGTGAGGAATGCCATCGCTGAGAAGGTGAACATGACCATCACCGTGCAGGGTAACGGCGTGGAGCCCGGACCGGAAGGATTCGAAGGAATCTCGCACATTGGCGGAGTGACCAAAGTGGAAACGAGGAAGGACCCGGAGTCCGCCAATCTCATGCTCGCCGTTGAGGCGACGAGGGATGTAGATTACAACAGGATCTTTGAGACGCTATCTTCGATGGGCCAGAAGGTAGTCGGGATCGAGGCGTCCCAGCCGAGCCTGGAAGAGGCCTTTATCAGGTTGACGAAAGGAGACAAGTCATAATGCAATCGCCCATAGAGTTCTCAAAAATCTGGGCACTGACGAAGCGTGACATATACAACTGGTCAACATACAAGAGTCAGATCTTCACGACTGTCGCGACCGCGATTGTCGGGATCGGTGCTTGGGGTATCAACGCGGACTACAGGAACATCGCCGTTCCCCAGTACAACACAGACTACGTTTCCTTCCTGATCGTCGGGATCTTGGTCACGAACCTTGTCCTGCCGATTGCCAGCGGTGTCCAGAAGCAGCTCAATCCTTGGACGCTGGAGACCATCCTCATGACCGGAATCAAGACCCCCACCTTCGTCGTGGGAACATCGCTATGGACCTACATTCTCTCGGTGATACTCTTCATCCCGCAGCTCTACCTGGGAATATACGCCTTCGGGGCCCATCTCGTGATAAACTATGTCTCGCTCGTCGCCGCGATCCTCATCTCGAGCCTAATCGTCTTCTGCCTGGCGATGATCTCGACCGGGATAAGAATCGTGACGAAGGTGACCGATCCGGTGACATGGGGCATCGCCATGGCCGCTTCGATTCTGTCCGGCCTGACTTATCCCGTCTCCCAGCTGAACAACTACGTTCCAGGACTTTCGACGGTCTCCTGGCTCCTACCTCAGACTTGGATATACCACATAACCCGGCTCTCTACTCTGGAAGCAGGGTCCCTCCTTAATCCCGGGATTGCCGAGGCCTTCCTGGTCACCCTCGCCTACGCCATCGCCCTGGTTCCCATCTCGGTGATGATCTATCGCTGGGGGCTGATGAGGGCCAAGAAAGACGGGACGCTGGGCTGGTATTGAGAATCGAGGAATCCCGAGAGAAACATGAGCCTTCCATCTCGATGTCGACCTCGCACATGGTGCTCGGGTCGCCCGGGCCGGCCAGACCGCAACTCGATTAGCAGGTCGTAGGCTCATGAGAGGCGTCTCCCGCGCATGGAAGGTCCGGGTTCTGGCTATCGGGTTGCTGCTTACTCTGACGCCCTTCGTCCAGGTCTTCGGACAAGGCTCGGGCGCGACGGCGAGTTCGACCACGGTGCCGTACTCAGACTATGGACTCTCAGTCCTGAGTTCCGCCGATAGGATAACCATGGATTCGCTGAAAACCTCTACCGGCGACAACCTCACGATCGCAGGGTTCGAGGGTTACATCAAACAGAACCTCACCGCCTTTGACATCAGAATGGTCCTCCTTGACATCGGGTGGGAGAACTACACCGTCGGAACCATCCCGGACGAGATCTGGGTGATCGACTGGCTGACCGCCTGCGACGTAATGGGAGTCCAGAACGTGATCTACTTGGCGCAACTGACCACCCAGGGCATCGGGTCGCCTTGGAAACGGAGTCTTCTCACGGTGGACCCAGCGGCCCAAACCTACTTTGCAAACGGCACCGCCGCTGAGTACGTGTCGTACGACAACCCCGACGTCTCCAACTTCCTCGAGAAGGATCTCGCGATTGTCTACTCGTATTATGGGTCATATCCCAGCTGGATTGGAATAGGCACTGGGTCGTCTGCGGTCGACCCATACTATATGACTGCTCAGTCGATTCCAGACATGGGGTATTCCAACCAATCGATCGCAAACTTTGTCGATTCGAGCTACTACGCGCCCGATGTCAATGCGACGGGCTACCTTCCAAATGGTCAGGAGGACCCGCTGTGGGCGTCCTTCAAGGACGTCCAGCCTTCGATTCAGCTCTCCTCAGGGGTCTGGACGACGTCCTCGCCCGTGAACGTATACGGAAACGGCTCTCTCTCCGGTTTCGTCGAGATGAGATTCCAGCTTCAAGCGAACACGAGCTCGATCGGGTTCTCCTGGTACGGAAGCAAAGTGGGCGACCCTGGGACTCTTGATATCCAGCTCTATGGGGACCAGAACGGGTCCCTGGACACCGCCAGGCTGATTGCGACGTACGCGGTTGGCGCCTCGTCGTTCACGAACGTTACCGGGTGGCAGTCCGGGCAAAGCGCCCCGATGAACCTGACCGCGGGTAACTACTGGGCGAAGTTCTCGAGCCCGACGAGCGACAACAGCAGTTACTATCAGGTCTACTTCAACAACCAGGGCATCGACAACATCGCCGCATACGCCCAGGAGGGATATGTGGGTCCTGGATTCCAACACGGCTCGAGCGTCCTCTGGCTCAAGAATGCAACCGGCGCGAACCTGGCTCTCTATCCGTATCGACAGGCGGTGGTCGGGAATCCTACGACCCAAACGTTCACCGCAAACTCCGCCTTCTCGTTCAACACGGTCTTCCTCTTCCTGTCCGATCGAATCTACGATACCACGAACGGAACGATAACAGTGACGGACTCATCCGACAATGGCGAGGTAGTTGCCACTGGGATTCTCAGCCAGCAGTCGGCTCAGGGGCTCGAAGGGTGGGTCCCTATTAGCCTCGACACGACCGCAACCGCAATCCCTGGCCACACCTACGTCATACAAATCAGCGAGCCCAATTCTGGGTACTCGTGGCTGGTCGCGCTTAGGGGCTTGAGCACGGACCCGCCTTCCGCGGGTTTCCAAGGGCAGGCCTCCTATTGGCTCTTCCAGCTTGGAGAGCTTAACTGGGTGCAGGGTCATTTGGGTTTCATCGACATGACCACGACCGGGGTGGATGCCGTGACGTCGGGCTACCTCGACGCGGTCCGCTTCATGCCGTCAAGCAACGAGACCTTGAATTCGGTCTCGGTCCTGATGGCGAGCAGCTCCCAGGCAGGGAACTACACGTCCGGAGCCTTCTCGGTCTCGATCTGGACCAGCAGCGCGTCAGGATTGACTCCCTCCTCACCACTTCCCGGGAAGTTGACGGTCCCTGCCGAAGATGTCCCCGGCAACGGGTGGTTGAATGCCACAGGATTGAATCAGTCGGTGGCCGGAGGAAGATACTACTGGGCCGTCTTCTCGGCCAATTCGACCCAGTCGTTCACCATGGCCCGCTTCACCAACGCCTACGCGTTCGACGTTCAGGTTTCCCTGAACGGGGGTTCCAACTGGCAAGAGCCGCGCGAAGGACCCACCGAGTTCGGGTTCGTCGTCTCTCTCTCGAACCAGAAGCTGGGGAACTTCATCTCATCGGAGTCAGGGGTCCAGATCGACTCCACGGGCTACTTCGCGGAGCCGTTCTATGCGGATGAGACCGCTCAGGTCAGCGGCGTCTATCTCGGACGGCTCTCGGCGGGGGGCCTGCTGTCGGTGTCCATCAACCCCGATACCGAGAGCAACCAACCCTCGCTCTCGCCAATCGCCTCCGGCATATTCAACGCGGACAACGTGACTCTCGGTGGTCCGCAATTCGTCCAGTTCTCATCGGTGGCCAACCTGAATGCCGGCCAGGAGTACTGGCTCGTAGTCCACCCGTTGACGGGTAATTACCCTCTCTACCCCATCGTCTATCTTCCGGACGCCCCCTACGTCGTGCCGGGACTTCCCTCGATCGTCTCACAAGATGACGGTTTGACATGGACTAAGGTCAGCAATACCACGAGTACGTTGGTCTACCAGCTGGCTTCACCTCCTGTACACCTGCCGGAGTACAACACCTCGGAACTAGCCCGCTATCTCTCCTCCTACCACAGCCCATCGGTATCTGATGGGCTAGTCTATGGGTGGACAGGATACATCGCGGCATCAGAACTCTCGCTGTTCGGTCAGATTACACATTGGCTGAACGCCGATACCGGAAGGAACTTTGATTTCTACGGACGGGGAGAGACAAATGTGCTCAACCAGCTCGTCGCGAAGAGTGATGTGCTCATCCCCGCAGTTGTGTCGCGCGGTTCCTGCTCCGGCCTCGAATCAGAGCTGACGGCCCAGATGCCGGTATCAGGAGTCCAATACTACGACGTATCGAACAGCAGCCTCATCACAGAGTGCGCTGAATCGACCCTTGGACCTGTTCTGCAACAACTCGGGCACGTGCTCGGTACGGGACAGACCTACGGGCAGACCTCCCAAGCCAGGGTACTGGTGGTGGGCGACGCTATATCAGTTAATCTAACGCGATACCTCTCAATCGCATATAACACGACGTACGCTCAATTGAGTCTGGACCCTTCCCTCAATCACCAAGGAAATCTCTCGAAGTACACTGCGATAGTCTGGACTTCCAGTGAAAACCCGTCTCCGGGGTTGGAGTCACATCTGGCAAGGTACGTGAAGGCGGGAGGCACCCTCATCCTGACTCAATTCGGTGGTGACGAGAGCAACCTGTCCTCGCTGTCCGCGTCGCTGCCAAACGGCAATACCACGGAATCTCCGCCCGGTCCAGCGTACCTGACCGCGCTCGCGAGCCACACCTCATACAATGGCCTCTCGGTTAACAGCTCCTCGACCGAGACACAGGGAGAGTCGGCAGACGTCTCGATAATAATACGCAATTATGACGCAGGGAGATTCTACCTTGTCTGGTTCTCAGCCAGTGAAGTTACCCAGGTGTCTGACCCAGTGGTCCTCCTCTCCAACATCGTAGCCAGCGCGAGTGGTCTTCCGGACCCGTTCTGGTATGGACTCGATTCCTCGTCGCCGAATCCCTCGATGCAGTTCAATGTGCTGAAGACGGGAAGCGGCCACATTCTCGTGTGGGTGACGAATACCGGGAATCAGAACGCCACGTTCTCCCTCGATCTGAACGGTACATACTATGGAGTCCCCTCAACCTGGAAGGTACTGAACTTGAACGACTTGGCCGTTTCTACCGGCTCGGGTTCGGAGCTCGCTGTCGGAGGAAATCTGACAGCCGGGAGCTGGCTGCCCATCTTCATCGTCCCATACTCGTCGGCGGCGTTGATTGACTACTCGAGTGCCCAGATCAACGGACAATTTGTCTACCCGGGCCAATCCTTCTACAAGCTGTCTGCGGTCAGTGGGCAAGAGGTGCTTCTTCTACTTTCTTCGAACGTCATCGCCGGCCAGGTTGTTGTGGACGACAACCAATCGCTACCCGAACTCCAGTCTATCGCTGCCTTCTCGCACGCGTCCGGGGGTTGGGTGTACAACAACCTTACCAAGTCAATTCTCGTGAAGTTTGTGTCCTCCGGGCCGAGCACCTTGCGATTTGAGGCGTTGACTGCGCCGGCTGAGGCGCCGGCCGTCCTCCCAATGCGGTCGATCTTCATCATCCTCGTGGTTCTGGTGTGCACAGAGCTAGCTGTTCTGTCGGTCGCCGCAATATTGTACTGGAAAAGGAGGACTCCGAATCAAGTCCCATTGGGACCTTGATGCTGCAAATCCGAAGCCAGCCCCTCCAGTCGCCTTCTGGCCGATCACCCCTAGATTTACCGGTGACGGGATTCCGCTCTACTTCCAATGGTTACCGAACTTCAGGTCCCACTCGGGGGGAAGGAGCCGCTGCATGGCATGATCTGGATAGTTGGTGAGTTCCCCGAAGACAACCCGACCTGCTACATTGTAGAGGTCGACCCTCAGAAAGTCTGCTCCCGCTGACAGCCGCCGTGAAACTTCCAGCATCCTGTCAAAATTTTGCGGAGGGCTCACTTGTTCGACGAAGTTCTCGTATTTGAAGTGTCGGACGGGCAGAAGGGACAGACCCAAATCATAGTAGTTCCGACTGTGTTTGACGAACCTTTCTCTGTCGATGTTGAGAAAACGTGGTTCCCCCTTGAAGCAATAGAACTTGTAGTCCTCGGGGATTTTCCCTTCAGGGTTCAGCAGTTCCTCAAAGAGCACCAAAGGCTTGATGTTCTTGTAGGCCCACTCCTGATACCGGTCATAGAAGTTCTGCCCCAGCCAAAGTGCGGCGAGAGACTCCAATTCGCCGTCATCGAGCCCCTTTGCGTCCCTCACCATCTTGACCCACCCTGAACCGTGATTGGCTTTCATCACGAATTGAGCGGGGAGGCTGAGGCTTCGTATCTCCTTGGGGGAGGTTACGACCCCGTACAGTCTGGTAAGGCAACGTTCGTCGCCCAATCTGGACCTGACGAACGCCCTTACCAGGAACTTGTCTGCGAAGATTGTCATCTGCGGGTTTCTGTCGAACAACATCTTGTGCAGGATCTTCTCGTTTAGCGTCTTGGGCCGAATGACCTTCGGCAACCGCCCGAATACGCGGCGATAGCGCAGGATGCCTCTAGATTCCGGATAAACCGCGAAGAGGAAGGAAAGGAGAGGCTGGGGAATCGACTCCAGGACATAGGACCTCCCGGCGGGTTTCATGCAGGATGCGGCCAGGAGAGCGACCAGAGCATAAAGAGATTTGTCTTCCCTGCTCCAAAAATCTCCTGGAGATTCCTTCGCTTACGTCAGCACTCCCAGTCTTACGCGATGGCTACACGCTTCTGAGGAACCTTTCCAAGGGAGCGACGCACGCCTCCCACCCATAGGTCTTCTCGACGAAGACCCTGGCATTCTCTCCCAGTCTGTTCCGTAGAAGTGGGTCGCGCCACAGGTTGGAGATAAGGGAAGGGTATTGGTCGAGGTTGTCTTCCAGGATCAAGTTATCGCCGCTCGTTACTTCGATCCCTTCCACTGCTTTCCTTGTGGCTATTATGGGCTTTCCACATGCCATCCACTCGATTATCTTGTGTCTGGTTCCGGACCCATACCTTAGTGGGGCCACGCAGATGTCCGAGGCGTTGATGTAGGGCGGCATGGAGAAGTGCTCCACCGACCCGGTCAGAATTACGTCCTTCGGAATCGAAACCTTGGCGTCCTCATATCCTGGGCCGGTGAGCATCAGTCTGAGGTTGGGCACGAGCGTGCGCGCTCTAGGATATATGACATCTAGGAGGGAACTGACGGCGTCAACATTAGGGAAGAACTTCATGCTCCCCATGTACATCAACAGTGGCGTTTCCTCTTCGAGCTGATACCGCGCCCTCACCTCCCGTCGAGGACCCGCGGCAGGACTGAAGGTGTCGAGGTCCACCCCATTGGGGACGACTGTGATTTTTCGACCCGGTGTCCCGTCCGCCTCGAAGATGTCTCTGTCAAGCTCTGAAACGACTACTACGTTGTCAAAGGTAGCGTGGCAAACCTTCTCGTAGACTCTGAGCCTCCGCCACGGAAACGGCCTACCGAGGGATTGCTCCTGCTGGCGCATCAAATGCCACTCGACATTGTGCTCGTTGAGCACCATTGGCAGCCTGTTCACGGGCTTCAAGCAAAGGCCCTGCCATGCAGACCCCAGTTCCGAGATTATAGCATCGTAGCCTTGCAGGACGCTGTTCTGGTGTACGAGCGAGGGAGCGTTCTTCACTACAGTGGGGATGCCCCTTGCGGAGATCGGATACCAGTCACCACCGGACCAGCCTCTGAACGACCGGGACTGGGACATGTTGGGTCCGATCAACTCATCAGAGAAGGTGCTTCCGAACAGGTCTACCTGGATGCCGCTTGCGGCAAGGCATTTCGCCATGAAGTATATGCGCGCCTCGCCCCCGAGCCTCGGGATTTTGTGGGTGGAGCCCGATAGGAATGCTACCTTCACGGGGATTCAGCCTCGTTCCGAAAGCGACCCGTAATTAAGGTGGTATCGCTCCCCGGATCTCCTGGGGAACTGGTAAAATAGCCCCGAACGCGCGCTCTCTAGTGGTGGTCGGTTGGTCCTCGCATCAGATCTGCGCGTCATCAGACTAACGAGGGACTACCCTGAGAACGGAAAACCTTCCTTCGGACTACAGCCTGTCTTCTATTACCTGTCAAAGGAACAGGCTAGACTCGGGCACGAGGTAATAGTAATCTCCAAAAGGTTAGGCTCCCAACCCAGACTCGAGGTCCTTGACGGGGTGACGGTCCACCGGGTGGAAGACCCGTTCAACGTGACCGCGCTCAGGTTGCTACGAAACCTAACGACCTCGAGCAAGAAGCGGTCTGTGATTCACGCCCATGCCACCGCCGGGTTGTTCCTGGTCCCCTTCAGGAAGGTCTTCCCCATTCCCATGGTCTCCCACGTGCACGGCACGAGCCGTTCACACTACATGCCCGTCAAGCTCTCCTTCGGAGATCTCGTCTATGATTATTCGCCAGTGAAGATGGCCTACTACTACGAGCGGGAGCGGTTGCTATGGTCGCAGGCTGACCGGGTCGTCACCGTTAGCGGTGCGATTAAGGAGGACCTTGAGGTTCGATACCGGCTGCCGAGCAACAAGGTGCGCGTCGTCTTCAACGGCGTTGATACCGACGTCTTTCATGAGCTGGACCGGCCGACCCTTCCATCCCCCATAAAGACCTTGGAGGGGAAGAAGATAGTCCTCTATGTTGGACACTTCGGGCTGAGGAAGGGTCTGATATATCTCATCCAGGCGATGGCGCGAGTCGTCAAGGAGCATCCCGACGCGGTTTTGCTCTGCATCGGAGGGGTCCCCGACTGGCTCGGCGGCACTGACTACTGGTCGTATCTCAGGAAGACGATCGCCCAGAACGGACTAGAGGGTAAGGTCATCCTCCTCGACCGCGTGCCGCACGCAGAACTACCTGTCTATTACTCGCTCTCGAGCCTCTTCGTCCTCCCCTCCTACTACGAAGCTTTCGGTAAAGTGGTCGTGGAAGCAATGGCGTGCAGGAGACCCGTTATAGCCTCCCGAGTGGGAGGGCTGGCAGAGGTCGTAGACGAGGGCAGGTCAGGGCTCCTAGTTAACTACGGTTCCGTAGATGAGTTGGCGGATAGCATCCTGACCATATTGGACGATGACAACCTAGCGAAGAGGATGGGAAGCTATGGCCGTGAGCGGGTCGAGGCGGACTTCACCTGGAGGGCCGTGGCAGACCGAGTCGAGACCGTGTACGGAGAGATAGCGAGATAGGAAGGGAGGGAGGGAGGGAACGCGTTGTCCCCGTGCACCCGGTGCGTCTTCACACGTCGCTTCCTGACTTAATACACCGTTGATGGGAACCGGTCGATGACCAATCGTTGAGCGGAACTGAAGAGGGTCATGGTGGACCAAAATACAGCGTCTGCCTCACGAACTACAATACTATCAAGACACTGGAGAGTTCGCTTGGGTCCATTCTCCAACAGCTGGATTCGCGGTTCGAGGTCGTTGTCGTCGATAACCTCAGCTCCGATGGTTCGGTCGAACTATTGAGGCGGCTGGAGCGTTCGGGAAAAATTCGGCTGATCGAACAGAAATGCAATCGCGGAAGAGGACGGCAGCTGGCTTTCGAAGATTCCGCCGGAGAGTACATCATCGACCAGGTGGATTTGGACGACTACTACAAACCCTGCATGACGAGACTCGTGGAATTCTATCACAAGAACTTCGAGGGGGTAATGATGATGACGAATGGGTTCCTCATCGCACCGAGGGGCTTGCTTCAAGAGCTTGGAGGGTGGCGCAGCCTCCAGTGGGGGGAGGACAGGGATCTCTGGGATCGTGCCGCTTCGATCGACAAGCTGGTGTATGTACCATACGAGTCGCGGACATATATCAAGCCTCACGGCTCAGGTTCATTCCTCCATCGAGTGAAATACAAGTATGAGAGGGCGAGAGATCTCTATGTTCTCGGCAGAAGCCCTTCCGATGGAACTCATTTCCGCCTCTCGAATTTCCCTATCGACGCGATGGCTTACTTGCGATCAAGGTTCATGAAGCGCTACCCAGCAGCCGTGAGGCGATTCAATAAGGTCGATCATGCTGCGAGAGGCGTGGTTTTTGCGGATGCGTGACAGAGTCTCGAGCGTCATGATAAGGGGGTGGTTGTCGTCCTGCTGTTGAATTGAACCATGAATCGTAGCCCATTTCTCGACAGCGCCGGCTCGCCCCAGTCGGATCCTTCGGTGGGACTCGGCGTGAGCAGGCAGGCAGCGGCCCAATTCTCGCGTGGTCGGTGAACAAGGGGGCATAGAACGTCACGTTCTCCCTCGACCTGAACGCTACCATTACGGGGTTTCATCGAACTGGAAGACACTGGATCTGAACGGCATGGCCGTGTGTGCGGGGTAGCGTTCGGATACCGTCGTTGGAGGGGACCTAGCGGCGGGGAGCTGGCGGCCGGTCTATGTCGTCCGCTACTCCAGGGGTCCAATCCTTTAGGGATAGATCTCCCGCAATTCTTATTACAAGTAAACATCAAGTACGTCGTAAATGACTGTAGGAGGTTCTGACCCCGACGAACGGAAGCGGCGGGGCGTCAGTGGGGGTTTTCTTGACCAGAGAATCACAAGAAGGAAGGCTCTCTCACGGACGGGAAGGGTGATAATCGCCATCGGGGCAGTGGCAGTTGCCGCTGGAGGCGGAGTGTTGGCGGAGTCCTCTCTTTCGGGTCATGGGGTGACGACCTCGACATCAATTCAGAGCGTCCCCGTGACCTCCACATCTGTCACGGACACTGCGACCAGCACTGTCGCTACCGCAGATAGCTCGACGAACTCAACCTCCTCTACTTCCTCGTCGGAAGTGTCGAATGCGGTACGATCCGTCGTTTTTCAGACCGTACTTACAGACTCGAACGGCAACCCGATTGCCAACGAACCGGTAGAATTCATGTGGGGAATCTCGGGAGGCGCGTTCGAATATATCGGCACCTTCACTACCGATACCAACGGAGTGGCCACGAGCTCCTCCGTCTCAGTCTCCATCCCAAACAAGATCGACGCTCAGTCGCCGTTCGGTGGCGACGCGACGAGAGGCTACGGGGCCAGCACGGGGACGCTGACCGCGTTCGAACTCGTCGCCGAGACGTCACCCGCGCTCATCAGACTTCATGGGTGACCTACGATGCGATGGAGACACCGCTCGAGCCCGGAAGTGCTGAGTTGTCGCGAAACCCCGATCGTGCCCTCCGAGGCCTGCTTGCGAGGCGATCGCTCTAGCCATGTTCTACCTGGGGGCGTCGATCGAGGGCCAGACGGCGACGCTATGGTCAGGTATGAGTTGGTCCTCAGACTAACATCTACGCCATCAGGTAAACACGTACCCCTTCCGAAGGCAAAACCTAACGCAGTGTGCTCCGTCACGAACGACCATTCGGGGGTCCTTATGTGACGTCCAAAAGGAGAGGACGGTATGTTTGGTAGGCGATTGGGCCCCCACACCTCAAGTCCCTCTCGCTTTTGGACAGGTGATCGCATGCGGTTTCAGTGGGGATATAGTCACTGGGCCAGTCGACCTCCCCGTCTATGGCCCGACCGCTAGGGTGACCCTCCGGTTCTCGATTCCCTCGCAGCAACAGCAAATCAGTGTGGCTGTCTGCGCGCGGGCGGTCGGCAGCCCGGCCGGTCCGCTCGTTTTCACGCTTCAAGTCGACAACAACGGGTCGCCAGGGGAAACGCTCGCAAGTGGGACGCTCGACCCGGCCCAGGTCCCGAGCGCCGCCCCAGGCTGGACGCCCTTTCTCCCATTGGCCCCCGGTAGGGACTTCCTGGCTGCCGGGTATTACTGGCTGATCGTGACGAGCCCCGACAGCGACGCCTCGGGGTACTACCTCGGGTGTATCAACTTCCAGCAGAGCTGGATAGACAACTCTGCCGTGGGAGGCTACCAGCCACCTGCGGGGATGGGCGGCAACAATACCGGCACCTCCGTCATCTGGGTGCAGGACCCGGCGGGGAACGACCTCACCATAATGCCGTTCGGGCAGGCGATACTTCCCCCTCCCTCGATGAATTTCACCGCGGAGCGAAATTATCAGATCAATGGTGTGGTCCCGTGGCTCTCCGACATGCACTTCGTCTTCAAGAGCAACCCTGCGAGCTGGACTCTGACAGACGTGACCTCGGGGGCGGTCCTGGGAGTGGCTCCCGCAAGCCAGTACTATAATTCGCACGGAATGGGAGGGATTCTCCCATTTCAGTTTCTCGCGCCGGTCACCATCGTGGCGGGCCATGACTACAAGATTGGCGTGAACGACCCCCTCGACGTCTACAGTACACTTCTGCGAGGTTCTACGTGCAACCCGACCAAAGTGGCTCCAGAAGGGGTATCCCCATATTGGTACGGCGAGATAATTCTGGCTGACTTCTCAGCTTACAGAGTCCTAGACTACCCTGGCCCTCAAACTGTCGACGGCTTTGACCCTATCGGAAGCAGTCGCAGGGGGAATACCCTTCTCGGAGTACGTTTCGTCCCGAACTTCGACGAAGGCCTTGCGGAGGTCAAGTTGAAGATGAAGAGCTTTAGCAAGACTGGTAACTATGCCGGCGGGACCCCGGTCCTCGTATCGGTCTACGAGGGAAACGACAACGCGCCTGGCCTCATAGGGGCGGCGCCGATGGGTGCTTCTCTGAGCTCGATCACCGTTGATAGCTCGCTCATTCCCACGAATGGGTGGTTCGAGGTCTCAGGGCTCGACGTTGCACTCTCCGCCGGCGAACCTTATTGGATTGTCTGGTCTGCCCCAACCTCAGCGCCGGGTGTCGCATTCAACTGGCAACGTGATGTCTCTCCATTTCGGTTTCTCGCCTTGGTGAGCACTGACGCTGGAGTAACCTGGGGTTATTTCGCCGACGGCCCCTCCGAGATCAGCTGGGGCGCGACCCTCAGCCAGGAGACAATTGCCAACCCGTTCGACGACGGATTGCAGGCCACAATAGACTCCTCCCTGAATATGGTGGCCCAACCGTTTATCCTCTCCGGAGCCGCTACAGTCACCTCAGTCTTCGTTTACCTCGTATACACAAGCAGGACCAACGACTTCTTCGTGAACGCAGCAATCTATCCAGACAACGGCTCTGGTTCCGGGCCGGACCTCTCGAGCACGCCGCTAGGGAGCGGAAGTTTCAATACTGCGCTAAAATATTTCAACTCCTCGGTGATATTGTCGCTCGAGAATCCGGCCCCACTTCTGGCGAATACCAAATACTGGATCGTCTATTCTACGACAAATGGAACGGCTTACGTCGCAATTGACTACTACTGGATGAGGCCGATCGATCCCCCCGTCCCCTCGGGATACGAAGCCCTCACCTCCCAGGACGGAGGACAGACCTGGAACCCCGCTCACCCCACAGAGGTCGCTACCACTATCTTCATGGTGGGCGTCCAGCCCGGCGGCTCAGGGGTCGACCTCATCCCCACCTCGGTCAGTGTAACAGCGAGGCCACACTGATGTGACCGTCTTCTCGGACATTCTGAGAGCGCATGGGATTACCGCCAAGTCGTTCATCGCCTACGGAGAGCCGAGCCTGACCGGAGCGGGCTTCTCCGCTCTCCAGGACGGGGCAGAGTTGTACGCGCAGATGGGCTTCCTGATTTATCCGTACCAGGATATGAGCGACGGCTACAGCTCCGCGATAAATGACATCTACGCCGCCTTCAGCTCCCTCGGGGGAGGGGTCATAGGCGGCGTGACCGGGTGGGGCTATACGACCGGGATGCAATTCGACTGCGCAGCGAAGTACCCCGACGAGCAGGAGTACTATCTTATCGCGGGAGCGTTGGTCAAGGCCACTTCATACGGAATTCCCGGTATCGTCCAAGAATCGCCCCTGTACCTCGCCGAGTGGGTCAAGCAGTACGCGGCCATGGACGCTGGGCTGGGTCTAGACAAGGTACTCGGTATCTCAGGCTGGCCCGCGAGCGACCATGGGGTCAACTACGCCGGAGCTCAGGGCGCAAACGGAGGCCACAACATGAAGACATACACAAGGTATGTCAACAGCCCCTTGACCGATTCAACGGGTCTGGGCTTCTACTCGCGGGACGTCTCCTCGGATGGGGCGCATGTGGGAGATGGTACGCCGTGCCTCCTGTGGGGGCTTCGGGAACAGAGCGACACGGCGTTCACCGGACAGACCACCGTGACTGTGACGGGAGCCGGATCGTCGGCGACGTACTCGGGCGGGATAATCCCCACTGTGGCGATGGCGAACGATGTCACGACCTACCACCGGGCGAGCAGCTTCGTCAACTACTATGCGACAGCAGGCGACGCAACGATTGAGCTCACGCTTTTGCAGATGGTGCAGGCCAAAGGGTTGGGGGCAATGGCCAGGACGGCGATTCCGCTGGACATCGTGGCTAACCTCCCCGCATACTATGGCTCGCCGGTCGTCGATATTGGGACCGACCCGTCCAATGCCTACGCGGTCATGCAGTCGAGAGGGGGCGGCATTGCCGGAGTGCCATATTTCAACTGGGCGAACGGTTCCGACAACTCCTCTAACCCGGGGCAGAGCGAGCAGGTGGGGATCGCGACCTCCGAGACTGTCCTCAACTTCTTCTTGAACGGCGTCCCATACCTCTCGAATCTCGACTTTTTCGACGTCGACACCGAGATTGAGGAGCTGGAGGCCCAGGCCGCAGCGACTTCTTGGCCCCACTTCAGCTCCCTCTGGAAGCAGATTCCGGTCGGAGGCTGGTTCGGCAATGAGCAGAATGTCTTGCATGTGCTCACCATCGACCATTACTCGTCAGTCCCTCAGACGTGGTCGGCTCTCGGATTGATCTGTCGTCAGTGGGCCACCGACTCATACGCTTCACTCTCTGGGTGGGACCTCAGCCAGTTCCAGGTCTTGCTCGGCCTCCCCGCCTACGGCCAAGATCTCACGTATGCGCAGGACATGGCGCAGCTCAGAGATGCGGTCAACGCGGGAACGAACCTCATCCTGTGGTCGTACCCGAGCGAAGCAACGGACCTCACCGGCCAGGGAACGACCGCCATCCCAATCCCTTATGGGCACCCGATCACCCAACCCTATGCCGAGGACGACCTCAATACGGGTATGCCCAACGGATACGGCACCATCAACCAGTACGGCGCTGGGAAGGTAATCGTCCTTCCCGAGAACAGGTACGGGGACGGCTTCGGCGCGAACGGCCAGGGCAGTTCGGACTCTCTCGCCTCCGGACTCGCTTGGCTCACGATGAACGCCATCCTTTGGGCTGGCGGCCAACCGACCCCCGCGATGTGGCTTCCCAAGTATGTGCAGAGAACATCTTGGGCTAATCCAAACATGGGGCCGAACGATCAAGGCCAGTATTCTGGGGTCGGTATCCATCTAATCGGCCCGAAGAACGGAGGGAAGACTCTGCTTTTGAGCAACAGTCAGACGGTAGCGCAGCAGGTGGCTTTCGACCTCGACGCGGCGTTTTTCGGGTTCCCCTGGAACTACGTCTTGAGGGACGCTAACACGGGACAGGTGATATCAGGCACCAGTTCCCCTGTATCCATAAATGTGACAATCCCGGCGCTGGACTGGATGGTTTTCGTTCAGCAGTCCGTTCCCATCACGACTTCCGTGCAGCTCTCAGCGAGGGCGCACTGAGAATGTCTGCCACGACTGAAGCCGTGGACATCATGGCGGTCCTGCGGGACAGTTCGGG
>JAPCJP010000029.1 GCA_027886885.1 Nitrososphaerota archaeon
TCGACTCTCCGGCTGGCCTCCCATTGCGGGTGAAATTTGGTGTGAAAACGGGTCAGGGGTTGAGCGGATACACGTACCAAGAGCTGTCGGCAATCTGGGCGAAGTCAGAAGAGCTCGGCTTCGATTCGGCGTGGCTCCACGACCATCTGTTCTCCTCGACGAACCGGACGACTGACCCGACCCTCGAGGCCTACACGACTCTGGGGGCGCTTGCAAGAGACACCAAGAGGATTCGGCTCGGAGTGATGGTGACGTGCGTCACCTTCCGCAACCCTGCCTACCTAGCGAAGGTGAGCGCGACCGTGGACGTGATTTCTGGGGGTCGCTTCATCATGGGAATCGGGACTGGATGGTGGGAGGGCGAGGCAACCTCCTATGGATTGAGGTTCCCTCCGGTGTCGGAGAGGCTCGGACAGTTGCGCGAGACGCTGAAAATCCTCAGGTTGATGTGGACCGAAGACAGTCCTTCCTTCAAGGGAGAGCACTTCAGCATCACCAACGCACAGTGCTATCCCAAGCCTGTCCAGAGGAATCTGCCGATCTGGATCGGAATCAACAGCGGGACGCGAACACTCCCCAAGATGGCGGTTGAACTGGGAGACGGTTTCAACTCCACGGCGGCACCTGAGGTTTGCAGAAAGATGGTCGACCGGGCAGAGGAGACGAGGGTCAGGAGTGGTCGAGGGAGGGAGGAGGTTGCCTACTCGGCCCAGCCGGAGCTGCTCATCGGGAACGATTCGGAGGTCGAAGAGGTCTTGAAGCACGAGGGTGAGAGGTTCGGTCTGACGCCCCAGGAGTGCCTGAAGAAGCTGAAGGAGGAAGGATGCATCATCGGAACGCCGGAACTGTGCGCACAGGAGCTGAGGGCTTACCTCGATGCGGGTATAGAGTATCTCATACCGCGCATAATCGGAGACACCCTCCTCTGGCCGCTCGAGACCGTCAGCGACAAGCTGCTCCCCCTGCTTTGATTGGACAACCCTTGACCTAATATCGAATCAAGGTTAGAAGGCTTCCTAAGGGGCAGGATTGCCGTGGTCTTGGGTCGACCTGCGCTTCGACGTCAGCCAGAACACCATGATTCCCAGGGTCGCCAAAAGAGACGTGGCTGCAGCGAGCTCGTACAAGGGAAGATGCCAGGTAATCGTCTCGGTTCCGGGGAGCAGTATGAAGTGATAGACGTTCTCCGTGTAATTGTCGGGCGTGAAATAAGGATAGTAGCTCACCGATAATTGTATCGGCAACGAGGAGTTTGAGGATACGGAGTAGTAGTCGGCGCCCTGTGTGAGTTGGACTGGAGTGTATGTGGGGTGGAAGAATGAAATCAAGGCCGTCGCCACCGAGGATGCAGCCGCCACCGAAGCGTTGGAGACCGGACCGAACAGGTCGAACGGCGGGGTGACGAAGGGCTCGATTATGGGCGCGCTTAGGTCGGCACTCGTCTGAGACGCGTTGTCCACTGAATAGACAGGCACGTCGGCAGGAGTCGTCCCGTGATATCCCGGGAGCACGACCGCGCCATAGGCCTCGCCGGCGGGGGCGCTAGTTACGAAATCGAGCGTGAACCCGTTGATGCCGAGAAGGTTGACGAAGAGGGCGAACTGTTGCGCCTCCGTCGAGTTCGCAGCCTCGAGAAGGATCGGGGTGACCGCCTCTGCCTGAGAGTAGGGGACGATTGAGCTCGAAGAGTTGGCGAAGGTCTCTGGGACACCATCGGGATTCGTCAGGAGCTCGTTGGCGCCCGTGAGGTGCATGAGATTCTGCGCGACCACCGGGTTGGCAATTAGGTGGTCGGACCACTCATAGTATGCGGTCAGTGAGAAGAAGGAAGGGTCGCCCTCGCTGAAGGGCCCGCTTACTGTGGAGTAGCCGAACGCCGGGGAGTAATTGACCACGCTCGCGGGGATCGTCAAAGCGGGGCCTGCGACCAGCAAACGGTCCCCCGAATACTGGTGGTAGTGGGCGGCCGGTGGCACCGCGCCGAAGGTCACCGGGTACATACCAAAAACTACGGTGCCCGAGATGAGCACAATCGAGAGGACGACAAGGACCCTTCCCAGATGTTTGGAGTGGACCCTCAGACCGACCAGCGCACAGATCGAGACGAGCAGAAGGATGGGCAGGTTGACGAAGAGGAACCTCCAGGGCAAGATGCTGTCCACCACGGAGTTCAGGATCCCGAAGTTCCATCCGAAAGACGCCCTCAACACGGCGGCAGAGGTCGCGACCGTGGTGACCGCGAGAACCACATAGACGGCTTGGTAGCGCTCGTCGACCTTTTCACGAAGACCGAAGGCGAAAATAGAGTAGGCGCAGACAACCAAGACAACTCCGCCTACTAGGGCGGGGAAGCTTATTCCCAGGACCGGTAGCTCCTCGATGTACGCCGACGTGTAGCCGCTCACCTCAAGGAGCTGCACCCACGAGAAGGCGCAGACGGCGGCGAGGACGGGGAGAACCTTGAGGACGGGTTTCCCAGTCGCGACCAGGCCCAGGAAGACGGCGCCGACGAAGAAATATCCGTAGCTTTCGGTGTAGATTGAGAGCGCGGAGAAGGCCAGCAGACCGAGAAGGGCGCCTCGATTCTCTCCCCTGGTGCGCAGTCCGTAGACCAGAGCCAAGAGGGAGAATGAGAAACTGAGCATGTACGGGTCTGCGCCCGTGAGGTCGGTCGTCCCTGCGAGGAGGAGCAGGACGGTCCCGCCCAGAAGCGTCTGCATCAGGCGTCTGTGGCTTGATCCTTTCATTCCGAGCTCATCGGCGAGGGCGACGGCGGATAGAGCGAGGACGAGCGGGGTCAAGACCCACATGACATTGCAAGCTATGGTTGCCGCGCGGTAGCTGGCGACGAATGGAACCAGAAGCAAGTATATGCTCCAGGTGAAGGCGTAGAAGCCTATCCCGTACCCTGCCAAGAACGCGTAGCCGTGGTATTGGATTGAAGTATAGTCACCCCCTGAAATCCCCTGCGCAAACTCCAAGGTCCGGAATATGTGGGCGCGAATATCTCCGGCTGGCGCGATTCCGGTGAGTACGGACCACGCGCTGAAGAAGACGAGGTCGAGGGCGAGGAGAAAGAGATACACCCGGTTCCTCTCGAGCCAGGCGATGAGGCTCAGTCTAGCCAAGTTCGAACCTAGAGACCCAGCTTGGGGCAACAGTCGACCGCTATTTGGGCGTGCTCTCTTACCTCCCGCGGCGCAACCCCTGGCGAGAACGGGAAAATAGGCCGCCCTCCTTCCAAAGGCAAGGACGAAGAGTACCCTTTAGTTCGCCCTGCCTCGCAGGGGGAGTCGTGGACTCCGACGACCTCGCTCGAATGCTGATGTCAGATGAGAGGAGGGAATGGCAGGATCCGGAAGCAATCCTTGAGAGCGCGGGGGTCGCGAAGGGCATGACGGTCGCTGACCTCGGGTGCGGGCCCGGCTTCTTCACGCTCCCAGTGGCTTCAATCGTTGGGCCCAGTGGGCTCGTGTATGCCATCGACTCGAGCCCGACGATGCTGAGGCACCTGCGCCGCTCCATTAAAGCGGCTGGGGTGAGCAAGCGCGCGTTCAGGATAATCGAGGCCGATGTCTCCAGGACGGGCATCCCGGCTGCCACAGTCGACGTGGCTCTCTTCGCCAACGTTCTGCACGACATCGATGACAAGCGGTCCTTCCTGGAGGAGGTCAGGCGCATCTGCCGCAAGGGCGCGGCCGTCGTTGACGTAGACTGGAAGAAGTCCCGGACCGAATCCGGCCCGCCGCACAGGATTCGGCTGAGCGCATCCGAGGCGAGGACTATCCTTTCCGAGAATGGTTTCTGCGTCCTCAGGCCATTTGAGGCGGGCCCTTTTCACTACGGCCTCGTTTTCAGAGACATCGAATGCTCTCATTGACCCACCGCACATCTAGAGACATCAAGAACCACGAGTGGAGATTCGATTTGGGTGATGGTCAATCTCGTGCTCCAAGTTGGAATCGGTCCTAGTATTGCCTCGGGTTACCTGCTGTTGTGCCCGAATCGAGTAATGATTATGCGAGGGACACACGGGACTCGAACCTGAAAACTGAGGCGGGCCCGACGGGAATTGCACGGTATACTTTCTTAGTTTGGAATCGAAATGCGCAAGGACCTATACAACAGCGAACTTGACGGAGCGGTCAAGAGTGGACAGTCGCGCTCCATGTAGCCGACGGACCTGACTTCTTTCAGGGTCCCTTTCCAAGGCGCCTCGTGATTAAGGTAGGGGACCCGGATGCGTCTTGGTCCGATTCCGCACCAGCAGGTACGATGCGGCAAGTATCACAGTGAAGACGGTCGCTATCCCCAACTGGTAGGGGAAGACGGGGACTCCCCCTCCGCCGGAGCTAGAAGACGTCGTAGCAGAGCCGGTCGACTGCTCCGAGGAAGACGCCGTGGTCGAGCTCGAGGAAGAGGTGGAAGCGCTCGTAGGCGTCGAAGTGGTGGCGGGCTGAGTGACAGTCGTCGTCGCAGTCGATGTTTGTGTGACCGTGGTCGGCGAGGTCGATGTGGAAACAGTCGCGGAGGAGGATGTCGTCGTGGACGTCGAGCTGGATGCGGAAGTGCTGGACGTAGCGGCTCCGACACCTAGCGAGAACGTCCCCGTGACTGGGTCGTTATTGCCGTCCCCTGAATATGCCGCCGTGATGGTCAGCGGAGCTGCCGAGGGCGAAGGCGTGTAATAGACAGCGCAGGCCCCAGACGAGAGGGTGCAAGTGTCGGCGGGGGAGAAGCTGTCGACGCCACTAGTGGTCCACTTTATCGTCCCGTTCGGAGAGTCACCTGAGACGCTCGCCGTGCACGTAGCGGTCGAGCCCGCGGCGGCTGGCGATGGCTCGCATTGCACGGTCTCTGTGGTGACGTCCTTGACGGCGGTGAGGGAATAGCTAGCGGAGCTTCCGGGGTTGTAGAGGTCCCCTCCATAGCTGGCGGATATCTTCACTGAAGACGGCGGAGCGGAAGGCGTGTAGGAGACGGAGCAGGTGCCGGAGGAGAGGGTGCAAGACGACTCGGAGAAGTTCCCGGTCCCGCTGGCCGTCCACGTTACGTTCCCCGTCGGTAAGTCGCCCCTCACCGTCGCGGTGCAGGTGGAAGCCAAGGTCACCATCGCCGGCGAAGGAGCGCAGGATATCGAGGTGGTGGAGACGTTAGGAGCGAAGCTAAGAGCCATCATCGCCCAGCCGTCGTTGGTCTGCAAAGCATTACCGTAGTACAAGGGAATGTACGTCTGCTCGTTGTTCCCAACTGTCTGGTATACGCTGGCCTGCCATCCGCCGTTCTGGCCGCACGGGTAACACGGCTGCCCCGGAATAAAGTTGAAAAGAGTAAACTGCTGAGAGTACTGAAGGGCATTGTTCGCGATGACCCCCGCAGCGACGAATCTGCCCATTGTATCCGGGAGTCCATAAGTGAGCTCCGGATACAGGTTCATAGGCGAGGCACCCATACCCCCTACATAGTTCGACGCGTTGATGTCCATGATATCGTAGGCGTCACCGCCCAGATAACCCCTGCCGGCGGTCGAGAATGTCAGGGTGTCTGTCCCTGTAGCGGTTGCCGTGGCCACGAAGGCGTACTCTATGCATAGGTCCCCCGAGCATGTGACTTGGGCGAGATACCCCAGAGCTATGTAGGAATACTTGAAGCTCTGGGAGTCCACCACCGATGGGTTGTCGCAGTTCGCCGGTGTATCGCTAAGGCAGCCGAGGAAGACGACGATCGTGCTGCGGGCCGTGACGCTCAACGAGCACGAGAAGGAGCTGCTGAACAGGGAATCGGCGTTCTCGCAGGCGGCGCTTGATACCGAGGACAAAAAGGAGGGTGAAGCCATCGCGTGAGGAGCCAGGGGGATGACAGTCAACGACATGGCGAAGATCCCGAGAATCAGCACCGCGATTACAGCTCTTTCTGACGAGCCAGTCGAGCTAAGTCTCATCGCAAGTCAGCCGGAAGAAAACTGTCTAAGGAAACAAGATCTGCCAGGAGCGTGTCTTGGTTCTCTCCTTGGATGAGAGTTTTAATATTTTCGATTATTAACAATTCATCAGAGGATATTCTGAGCTGATTGTGAGCGGGCCCGACGGGAATCGAAGCGAAAACGGAGCTCAAACTGGTACCGTTCGCGGGTTCAAATCCTTGGAGACTCGAACATGATGCTCGGGAGGCCGCTATTTGGCGCCAAGGGCAGGACCGTGCCCCGGTGATTCCATCGCAAGGGCGGCGCCTAGAACGCGTGGTCGGCACTCGAGCCCGCCGATTTCGGAAGGGCCGCGGGCTTCGACGACTCTACTGTTCCAGTTCACATCTTAAGCGGGCTTCCAGATTCGGTTCCGGCACGGCCCGACCCCGAATCGGTCCTGAACGCGGGCCTAGGAAATGGGTTGTCCTAACCGGGATGGGGAAGCGCGTGCCCTGCTGGGAGACTGAAAAGAGCTGTTTGTTTGCTGTTGAAGGCGTCGTAACAAATCCTTACGTTCTGGATTTCACATATTTTGCGGTCGCAATTTCATCTCAGAATGAGGATTGTTCCATCAACATTAAATATCAAAACGGGAATGACACCAGACAATGGCTGGAGGTTCGCCCGTCCGCGTCGGCATGTTTGGAGGTCTGTTGCTCCTTGGATTAGTGTTTCTTGCCTCTCCGGCACCCGCATTCGCAGTCCCTAGCCCTCTCAGCACCGCTATCCTTGGGTTGCCATGTTCCGCTCCACATTGTCCCCTTACAGATACGGCGACGCTTAGTCCGCCAGCGGATGGTGGGAGAATAACGTATTACTTGTATCCGACTGGAGATTGCACCGGTACCCAGACTGAGATAGAAACCGCACCTTTTTCTGGCAGTTCAATTCCCAGCACCGGTGTATACACCATTACGACAGCCGGCACATACAGCTTCCAAGCGGTCTACGCTTACCCCGCTGGTGGTACGCTGACATCTGATTGCGAGCCCTTCATCGTGTCGCCGCAACCTGCTGGTGTCCCTGAGTTCCCGATTGGTGTGGCGGCTGTTTTTCTTGTGGCGATTCCACTTCTCCTGTTCATGAGCAGAAGACGGATGTCACGATAGCTCGCGGTTCACTATAACGATCATTACGCGTCCATTCCGCCGGAATCCAGAGGCAGTCCCTGATTCATGCACACGCCGAACGGTGATCAGGGCGTTTAACTCGAAGGAGCCTCCGAATGCCCGAAGGGAACATTCGGGCAAGTTCTCGGTGGGGTGGTAAGCTTTGGAAGCAGTCTGGATGTACTCCTTATCCTCAATAATCGGAATCGTTGCTGAATTTGATTGAAAAGCTCACATCCGGCTTCTATGATTAATCGGAGCACATTCTGCGCTGATTTAGCGGACCCGACGGGAATCACACCGAAAACGGTGCTGAAATTGGTAACGCTTTCCCGGCTAAATCCTTGAAGACTCGTGGCTAGATTCTGCACAAGGAAATACTGGCGACGCTTATAGGCAGGCCATCGTGTCTCTCGACTCGAGAGCCCAAGATATTGAGACTTCGAGGTCGGACGGTTATCCTAATCGCGCTTCTCGTCGTTGTACCTTTGACTGCGATACTGACCGCGGAGCCGGCTCACGCCGGAGGGCCTATCCCCGCCTGCCCTGCGGGGACATCCTATGATCCTGTGGCAGGCGACTGCAGTGGGTCGGCCACCTGCCCGGCGGGCTTCACAAACGCTGGCCCCAAGTGTGAAGGCTATGGCACCGGATACTGCCCATCGGGGTACACCTATGAGGCGGTCTTCGACTCCTGCGCCACCTGTCCTTCAGGGACGAACTTCAACCCGTTGGCCGGCAATTTCTGCTCGGCGCCTCCCATCTGTCCTCCCGGGTTTGCGAACATCGGACCCAAGTGTGAAGGCTATGGCACCGGATACTGCCCATCGGGGTACACCTATGAGGCGGTCTTCGACTCCTGCGCCACCTGTCCTTCAGGGACGAACTTCGATCCTTCTGCCGGCAACTTCTGTGCGACGCCCGCGATTTGTCCATCCGGGACGACTCTCACAGGCTCGAAGTGCTCAGACGGGTCCATCCCGACTTGCCCCGCTGGTACTGATACTACGTTCGACAAGAACTATGACGACTGCAGCATACCGTCTACCACGACGCCTTATCTGTGCGAGGCAGGAACATACAACGACGGCGAGAGGACGTGCCAGTCCGTCCCGACGTGCCCAGCAGGCACGACCTTCGACACGGCCTACAACGTGTGCAGCATACCGTCTACCACGACGCCTTATCTGTGCGAGGCAGGAACATACAACGACGGCGAGAGGACGTGCCAGTCCATACCGGCCTGCCCCTCAGGGACGAGCCTAACAGCTCCCTCATATCGCTGCATAGGCGCGGCAAGTTACTCTTGTCTTGTGACGACGACCGCTGGCACCCTCAGCATATGCGTCGTCATTGGCCAAGAGAGCCTCAATACCCTGACCTCTGGTAGCCCCCCTACCTCCACCGCTATAGGTAACCCAACCGCCGTCGCCTTCGATTCCAAGGGAGACCTGTGGGTGGTCGATGCCAGCAACGACCGGGTCCTGGAGTATGCGCCCCCCTTTTCGAGCGGCGAGGGAGCCAGTCTCGTAATCGGCCAAACGAGCCTCACCGGCTCGGGCGACTCATCGCCAGCGGGAGGTCTCTTCGGCCCCACCGGCATCGCATTCGACGGGAGCGGGAACCTCTGGGTGGTCGACTCTGGCAACAACAGGGTCCTCGAGTTCAAGTCCCCGTTCTCCGACGGGGAGAAGGCATCGCTCGTGCTGGGACAGCCCACGTTCGGCGGCTACGTAGGCACGACGTCTGCGGGGGGCATGAACTCCCCCGCTTACCTGGCGTTCGATCCTAGCGGCAACCTGTGGGTAACCGACCAGGGCAACAACAGGGTCCTCGAGTTCACCGCGCCGTTCTCTACAGGTCAGAAGGCCTCAGTGGTTATCGGCCAGGCGAACTTCACCGCGTTCGCCCCTGCATCGACTGTAACAGCGAAGAGTCTGTTTGAGCCTCTCGGAATAGGGTTCGACTCCGGGGGAGACCTGTGGGTAGTCGACAGTGCGGACCACCGCGTCCTCGAATACTACCCCCCGTTCTCTACCGATGAAGCTGCCAGCGTCGTCATCGGCCAGCCGAGCCTGACGGGAGGTTCGACCGGACTGAACGCCTATGCCATCGCGTTTGACTCGAGCGGCAACCTCTGGATCTCAGATGGGATCAGCGGAGTCGGCGAGTCTCTGGCGCCGCTCTCCAGTGGCGAGACAGTCAGTCAGGTGATAGGCCCGAAGACTGGCACGGGGAACGCCACCACGCCAGGCTCGGGTCTGCGCGACCCTCAGGGCATCGCGTTCGACTCTGCGAACAATCTATGGGTCGCGGATTACTCCCATGGAAGGGTCTTGGAGTATACCAGTGGCGCCACCGCGTCTTCTAGCTCGTCGTCCTCGTCATCTTCCAAGACCTCAAGCTCATCAGGGGGTGGCGGAGTCCCGGTCTTCCCCTATCAATTCGCGATAGCCTCGGTATTCACAACGCTTCTTGCCGCTTCATTTCTCCTCATTCGGCGTCGCGCGAGACCATGGAAGAGTGGAAGCGAAGGGGCGCTCGCGACCTCCTAGGCATGGTGCCAAGAGTGCGGATTCAACCGAGGCCGGCAAGTCTAGCGCTTAAGCCCAATTTGGGCTTAACAAGCCAATCTGAGTCCATTTTGAGGTAATGACTAGGCGGGTCCCGACGGGAACCGCTTGGTTTACTTTCTCATCTGGAATTGAACTGAAGCTCTTGATGAGGCCGGTGAGGCTCGACCAGTATACTTCCGTTTGATAGATTTGGATCATGCATAATGGATGGGACGGCTGGGCCAGGACCGCTTATGGCCGGCCCAATGGTGAGCTCGGTCCTCAGCTCACCGCTTTCTTCACGAGCGCGGCGATCCGTGCCTCATCGGCTGCAGTCAACCCCTTTAGCGCGAATTCGGTTGGCCACATGGCGCCCTCGTCGAGGTTCGCCTCGTCGCTGAAGCCCAGCGTCGCATACCTCATTTTGAACTTCTCCGCCGGTTTGAAGAAGAAGACGACGTTGCCGTCCTTGGAATACGCGGGCATCCCATACCAGAGTCTCGGCGTGAGGCGTGGCGCACTCGCCTTGATGATGGCATGGAGTCGCTTGCCCATGGTGCGATCCGGTTCCGACATCCCGGCGATTTTTGCGAGAACGGCGCTCTCCCCATCCACCTTTTCCTTTTCCGCCTTCAGCTCTTGTATGCGCTCCTTCATCGCGGCTCGTTCCTCTTCCGTGAATCCCCTGGACTTTGCAGTCTTCTTCTCAGTCATAGTCTCACGAGGGCCTTCGCGGGAGCCCGCGGATGGTGAAGAGGTTTCCGTCGGAATCAGAGAAGGTGGCAGAGACACCTTGTGGGTACTCCTCCAATTCTCTCCTGAATTCCACGCCATTGGCCTTCAGCTCCGCGAATGTCTTGTAGCAGTCATCAACGAGGAGGACTATTGGTGGTGCGTTTCCGGGCTTCCAGTTCTTCGACCAACCCATGGGGTCTGGCGAACCGACCTGCCATAGTTCAAGTTGCAGATCCTGCCCACTCGGGCCCACCGTCACCCACCTGTAGCCATAGTTCGTAACGTCGGTCTTCTTCTCGAATCCCACCTTCTCCGTGTAGAACTCTAAGGCTTTCGCCTTATCCCTCACGATAAGTGAGACTGATTCAATCTTGTCCATGAGTCCCGTTAGAGGTGAAGCTACTTCAAGGCGTGCTCGATTGAGTTAAGCAAAAGTGAAAGCAGGGATAAATACCAAATGGTCGAATTCGTCCAATGACCGTGACGGACGCGCTCGACATGAAGATAATCCGTGCTCTGCTCAGCGAGCGCACTGTAGCTCCTTCTAACCATCAGGTGAGTTCATCACTGAGGTCCATAGCGGCGCGCCTCGGGGCGGACGACGTAACGGTAAACTATCGATACAAGAAACTGCGGGAGTCGGGAGCGTTGTCCGGATGGCGGCTAGCACTCAACCCAACGCTCTTCGGCTGCAAGTCCCTAGACGCGACAGTGGACGTGCAGCCTGAATCTGGGAAGCCAGACATGATCAGGAAACTCTCCTTGATGAACGAGGTAGTCGGGATACAGGACTTCTACGGCAGGGGTCTGAAGACGATAGTCATGTACCGCAGTGATGAGGCCCGCTCTCGGGCCGTCGAATTGATTTCGCGGATCACAAACGCCGAAACGATGACTCAAGTTAGATGGGTTCTCCCGGCGTCTAGGACGAAGCGATTAACAACGACTGACGTGGCCATAATCCGTGCACTGTCTAACGATGCCCGCATGCCTTTGGACGAGGTAGCAAGAAGGCTTGGTCTCTCGACCAAAACGGTGAGGAACCACGTAGAAAAGCTGCGGAGAGAGAATACTATCCACGCGCTTCCGACACTGAACATGGGTGGTATCCCAGGCCTCATCCCGGTCCACCTCTCCTACTCCTATTCGATGAGCGAACCGAAAAGCAAGGTTGACAGCTCGATTCTCTCCCACTTCGAAACGAAATATCTATCGATCATGTTCTCTGATCCAGACAGAGGATACATCTGGTTGTTCGCATCCACGATGAACGACGTACGAGACCACCTAGAGTGGGCGAAGTCGCAACCCGGCATTGCGAGCGCCAGGATAGACATTCTCGTCAAGTGGTTGACGTTTCCAGAGAAGCTACTCGAGCTGCTGAATCTCAATAACGGGGCTGGAACACTTCAGGAAGACGCATATCTTCGAGCATAAGAAGCAACTCTGGAGATGAACTGCGTACAGTTTGCTTATTATGGTAGGTAGCAGAATTCGGATGCGGTTCGGGGGTATTGTTAGCGGCCCCGCCGGGGCCCACCCGGTTTACTTTCCCAAGTCGGAATTGAATGTAACTCTTAATGGAGCCGGTGAGATTCGACCAGTATACTTTCGTTTGACGGATTCGAATTATACATACCGAATAATCTCGATTTGACCAATCTCCAAATCATGGAGAGGTCTTTTTCCCTTTTTCTTTCGGGTTGGGCTGCCCTTTCCCTCTAGTAATCAAGCGCCTTAGACTACCGTTGATGTAAGAGCCCCATGCGTTTGAACAGGCATCGAAACACTCGTATTCGGGAATTAAGCCCACGTGGGTGAAGCGGACCTCGGTTTTCTTCCCCTTTTTGGTGATCACAAATGTGATTTTGGAGCCATTCCACTCGGTTTTGTCTTTGACGAAGTTCAAGTGACTATCCAAGACAAGCCAAACTACTTTTTTCCCAGGGATCAGTTCTGTTATCTTCTGTTTGGAATAGTGGACGTCTTCGTAACGATATGTCCACACATCGCCGATTTTGTCGGTGCTACCCTCGATATTTCCTGACCACCATGCACGAACATTGTTGATGGCAGCGAAGGCTTCCTCTGGAGTTTGGTCCACCGTGAATGCGGCGGTGAAACTTTGGTCGTTCATAATTCTCCAAGTCTCCCCTAGGACAGGGGGATTATGCTTACGCCAATATAAGATGGCTTTGGCGTGAATGTGGACTTGAATTCAAGATTGAAAAGCTCAAATCTGGCTCCTCCGATTAATCAGAGTATATTCTGAGCTGATTAAGAGCGGGCCCGACGGGAATTGAACCCGTTTAGGGGGTTTCGCCTGACCCTCGGGTTAAAAGCCCGATGCTCTACCTGATTGCTCTTCGCATCCGGATCTAAGCTACGGGCCCGCCGAGAGCGTTTCACGCCCCAGGTATTTGACTACATTCGTAGTCCTGCAGACAGTCGTCAACTAGGAAGGCCGGAGTCCTGGGAGGGGAGCGGCGGCTCGGGTGCCTTCCTGCCTAGGAGCAGCGGGACTATCAGCGAGATCACCAGGGTCGCGACGATTATTAGAGAATACGCCAAACCATTGATTATCCCGCTGCCCAGCGCCACTGTGGCTACCGCGATGCCTACAGCGCCCCTGCCTCCCAGGATCACGGAGACCTGCTTGGCGTCTGTCTGGGAGAGCCTCAGGATGGACCCGCTGGCGTAGAATGTGATGCCCAGAGAAAGCACCAGGGTCGCCGCGATGATGATCCCGAGATTGGGTATCAGATAGTATCCAGAAGCGGAAAGGTCGGCCTGAAGCCCCGCGGCTCCGAAGAAGATCGGGATGAAGAAGGCCCGGCTCATCCTGGTGAACGTCAAGGAAACCTCTTGGAAGGCTTTCCCGCCTATGAGGCTCTCTCGCATGATCAGCCCCGCAAAGAACGCCCCAAGAATGTAACTGAGCCCGATCGCCTGGAAGTAGGCTGCAACCCCCAGACCCACGAGGATGATGGCGGCGTACGAGATGTCCTGCGTCCTCACCGACCCACTGGCCCTCTCGAGCAGCCTTCTGAAGGCTCCCGGCCTGTAATTCAGGAGGATATCCACGGCTGCGAACACCGCCAAGAAGATGACCGTGTCCCCAATCACGGATATGGTGTTGAGAATTGAGCTGGAGACCGAGACCAGGGCTATGAAGGCGACTATATCGGCGACGGCGACGGAGGAGAGGATTATTCCGCCCGACTCCTTCTCGAGCAACCTGTATTGCAGGACCAAGACCGAGATTATGGAGATGGACGGGACGGTGATGGCCAGAGCCGCGACCAGGTCGGACGCAGTGCCGAAGGGGAAGAGGAAGATTGCGATGACGAAGACACCGAACAACGGGATGACGAAGGAGCTGAGAGAGATGATTATCCCGCCGCGCAGGTGCTTCCTCAGGACGTCCGTATTGATCTCGAATCCGATGAGGAAGACCACGAAGAAGAGCGCGACGGAGGATACGGCCTGTATCTGGTCGTTGGTCGAGATCACCCCGAATACGGTCGGCCCTAGCACTATCCCGCTGAGGAGCTGGCCCGGGACAGCGGGGAGCCTGAAGTGTTCGAAGACCTCACCGGTGACGACGGCCGCCGCGAGTATGAAGAGAACCTGGATGATTATCTGGTATGTCAAGGGCGCTCCACCTACATCCATCCAGGCATGATTGGTACCTCAAGGGACGGTTTCGTTTTTAAACATCCCACTTCGACTCGGTCGAGATGCCCGAGTGGAAGACCTTCAGGCACAACGGGATAGCCTTTCCTCCACCCTATAACGTGAAGGGGCTACCTGTCATCGTGAATGGTCAGACCGTCGCACTCTCAGTTCTGGGGGAAGAGATGGCTTACAACTTTGCCAAGAAGAAGGACACGCCTTACGTGCAGGACCCCGTGTTCGTCGAGAACTTCATGAAGTACTTCTCCAAGGAGCTCCCAGGACCTCTCAGAGGCGCCAAGTTCTCAGACATCGACCTGTCGCGTTTCTACGGTGTGGTCGATCAGGAGAAGCGTATGAAGGAGGCCATGACCAAGGACGCCAAGAAATCTCAGGCACTCTCAAGAAAGACCGACAAGGAGGCGCTCAAAGCGAAATACGGCAAGGCGTTCATCGACGGAAAAGAGGTGGACATAGCCAACTGGCTCGTGGAGCCTCCGGGGCTCTTCATGGGCAGGGGTGCTCATCCATTGAGGGGGAGCTGGAAACCTCGCGTCGACCCTGCCGATGTGGTGCTCAACCTGGACAAGTCGACGCCCCCGCCCGAGGGTTGGAAGGGGAAGGTCGTCCACGACCCCGACTCCATCTGGATTGCGAAGTGGGAGGATAGACTGACGGAGAAGGAGAAGTATGTTTGGCCCCACGAGGGTTCGGAGATCCAGCAGTCGAGGAACAAGCAAAAGTACGACAAGGCGCAGAAGGTCGGAAGCAAGATAGGAAAGTTGCGGAAGAAGATCTTGACTTCCATGGGTTCGAAGGACCTCAGAGAGGCGAAGGTCGCCACGGTCTGCTACCTCATAGACAACCTCGGGATGAGGGTCGGCGACGAGAAGGACGAGGACGAAGCAGATACGGTGGGCGCCACTACGCTCAGGGTAGAGCACCTCAAGATCGGGGAGGAACGGGTGGAGTTAGACTTTCTCGGTAAGGACTCGGTTAGATGGATAAAGACGATGGAGCACGCGGAGAAGATACTCGTCGACAATCTGAGAAAGTTCACCAAAGGAAAGAAACCTGACGAGGAGATATTCGAGGTAGTGACATCGACCATGGTGAACCAGTTCCTATCCGGGATAGTTCCAGAGACGACCGCAAAGGTCTTCAGGACGTTCCATGCTTCGGTGACGACGGAGAAGGTCCTAAGGACGAAGGATGTGAGGGAGTCGGACGAGATGGACAAGCTCTACTTTGCCAAGGAAGCGAACCTCGCGGCTGCGATTTTCTGCAACCACAAGCGGACTCCCCCGAAGAACTGGGACGAGGCCCTGAAGAAGAAGGAGCAGAAACTGGAGGAGTACAAAGCCAAGGGAAAGGAGAGCATGGTCCGGAAGATGTCCATGAACGTCGAGTTCACCAAGAGGACCAAAGACTACAACCTCGGTACCTCGATGAAGAACTACATCGACCCGCGCATCTACAGGTCTTGGTGTGATTACGTGGGACTTGACTGGGGGAAGCTTTACACCACGGCTCTGCAGAGGAAGTTCTCCTGGGCCGCAAAATCCCGGAGGCCCTGGTCAGAAGAGCAGGAACAGGAAGAGGAAGTCACGGTCGAACAGAACTAATTCCCGATCAATCGTCTTACGACAGCCAATTCCTCCGAGTCGCTGCGACGTTCATCCCGAGGCGTCTCCATCAGAAGCGGGAGCGAGCGGATTCTTTCATGGGCGAGCAAGGCCTTGAACCCCTTCTCCCCGATGTGTCCCATCCCTATGTGCTCGTGCCTATCCTGAGCCTTCCCGACGGGCGCCTTTGAGTCGTTAAGGTGAACGACCTTCATCCTCTCGAGGCCGACGGTCTCGTCGAAGAGTCTCAGCGTCTCCTCGACGCCAGCCCTGGTAGAGAGGTCGAAGCCCGCGGCGAACGCGTGGCAGGTGTCGAAGCACACCCCAATCCTCTCCTTCTTACCCACCCCGTCCAAGATCATCCTGAGCTCCTCGAACCTCGCCCCCACACAGTTCTTCTGACCCGCCATGTTCTCGACCAGCAACATGGTCTTGCTCTTGGGGTTCGCATCCAGGGCCTCACCGCAAGCTCCGACGACCATCTCGACTCCCACAGCCGAACCCTTTCCCATGTGTGAGCCGATGTGCGCCACCATGTAATCGACGCCCAACCGCCCACATCTGCCAACTTCCGTGGCCAGCGACTCGCGGCTCCTCTTTTGCAAGAGTTTAACGGAGGAGGCGAGATTGGGGAGGTACGGCATGTGGACGGTGACCCTCTCGAACCCCGCCTTCTTTCTCTTGGCGACAAAGTTGGTCACCTCCTCGTCCCCGAGCGGCTTGAAATTCCACTGCCTCGGGTTGCGCGTGAACATCTGGAAAGCCGTACAGTCAGCCTCGACGGCCCTGTCAACTGCGAGGTCGATAGTGCCGCTGATTGAGACGTGAAACCCCAGGAGTGTCTTGCCCTTCACGACCTAAAATAATGAGGGTGTGGGTTTAAGGCTTACCGCCTTACCTTCTGAACCCACGAGTGCTTCATGCGTGAGTCTGGCTGTGCTTCTTTGTGCTTCTGGAGCCAGGCTTGGCATGCGTCTTTGTCGATGTACTCTTTCTTCTCTGGGTCCTGTGAGCCTTCGCTGCCGTGTGCGTCGGGACAGCGTCAGACACGCTGGTCGCGCTCGACCCTGCTGCTGACACATCCATGGTAGCGGTCGCGATCGATGAGATCTCGCTCGGCCCTGCTGCCGAGACATCGGCTACTGCCACGGGGGTCGATATCTCAGAGATCGTGTGTTCTTGAGCTGTCTCTGAGCTCTCGACCGCGGAGGTCTGGACTGCTGTCACCTGCGGCGTCGGCGCGGACACGAAGGTCTGCGCGGGAGCGAATGACTCGATTGTTGAACCGTGAGCCACCGATATCCGCGCGGCCGAGTGCCTCGGCCGCGCTGCATAGACGATGATTGCAGCCCCTAAGCCTAGGGCGAAGAGAATGGAGAGTATGGTTTCATACGCCATTTCCAATATCCTTGTTACTTCTCGGGAGGGGCGCCAACTTCTAAGGCCGAGTCAAAGGGATTTCACAACTGCATCAAAAACTGGGAAGAGCGAGAGCAGGCCGTATCCACGCTCCTCAACAAATCTTATATCTTCTCATGGCTAAGCTAAAGACTCAGTTCTGCAAGTATGACATATCCGCTCGACAAGCTCTGCCTTTACATATTCAAGATGGACAGGAGGATACGCCATGTGAGCATCCTCGACGACATGGGCAGGGTCGTCGCCGGAGGAATGCGGAAGGGCATCTCATCTCTGGAGCCAGCAAGCGAAGACCTGAGATTGATGGCGAACATAACCATCCAGATCGGGACCGACCAGACCTGGGACAAGTACTTTGGCGCGGCCCAGTTCACGTTCATCAAGAGGGAGAAGGTGAACATGCTGACCTTCAACATCGGCAAGAACTACATGCTCATCTCTACCGAACCGGACATAGACCTCGCATTGGCCGCGAACCTGAGGGACACGGTCATGACGATCTACACAACCGGGATGATCCCGGAAAAGAACCGATAGAGCTAGTTCAGGTCTAGTTCGGGGAACTTTGCCTGGGAGACGCCGAGCTCGTTCTGCAGCGTCCGTATCCTCTTCGCATATTCGAGCATGTTGCTCTCTTCCTTCTTCACCTTCGCAATCTTGTAGGCCTTCCACGATTTTTTCAAGGCGGCCCACGTCTGTCCAGTGGTGTGCGAAGCGCTGGGCATGTCTCTGTGGGCGAGGTGCCCGATTGATATTTAAGAGTGATGAGGGATTTTTTACTTTACCTCAAAGTGAAGGGGGTTTCCCCGCTGGTCGTACACCTTTATGCAGTCGGCGTCCGTGTAAGGATAGCCTGCTATCACCATTATCCTCCCCATCACGTGCAGCAGGTCCTGGTGGGACGGCACCGCGTACCCCGACGGATGGGAGTGCGCGACCCCGAGGAAGGAGAGGTCTATGGGGATGAGGTTCCAGTTGAAGCTCGAGAAACCCTCGCCGTGGGTTGCCATGGGCGGGATGGCGACGCTCTCCACCTCCACTATGCCCTTCTTACTCTTTCCCCTGAGCAGGAGTATCCCTTCGCGGGGGTAGGCGGACCTCGAGTACGTGAGGATGCTATCGGCGACATCCCTATGAAGGATGACTCCCGTGACTGGCAATGGCGGGACGCTCCCGAGCCATGATAAAATGCGTTTGGCATCGACGAATCCTCGACATTTTCGCTATCGCGAGCCCTCCAGTTGAATAGAATCCTTTAAAATGACCCCGAAAGCCTCCTCGAACTATCTAGGAGATTAGAATAGAATGTTTGCACCCTCCGCGGGCTACGATAGGGCGATTACGATATTCTCGCCAGACGGACGGCTGTATCAGGTCGAGTACGCGCTCGAGACCGTCAGGAGAGGCAGTCTTGCCGTCGGGATCAGGACCAACGATGGCGTCGTCCTCGCTGTGGAGGAAAGGGGGAGAAAGCTTCAGAGCGGATACTCCGTCGTGAAGATGTTCCAGATCGACGACCACATCGGCGCGGTCGGCGCCGGATACATCCCAGACGCCAGGATCCAGGTGGACAACGCGAGGGTCATGGCCCAGAGCAACAGGCTGGTCTACGACGAGCCCGTCGACATCGAGACCGTGGCCAAGAGGATAGCCGACCTGAACCAGCAGTATACCCAGTATGCCGGGGTTCGGCCCTTCGGTGTTTCGCTGATCATTTCGGGGGTCGATGAGAACAGAGGCCCAGTGGTCTACCTCACAGACCCCACCGGTGCCTACCTTGGGTTCGACGCCATCGCCATCGGGGCAGGCAGCGACCAGGTCAACGAGTACCTCGAGAAGAACTACGACTCCAAGATGAGCCTGGAAGAAGGCGTCACGTTGGCGATAGAGTGTATCTACCTGGTAAGCGAGGACAAGCAAGGAACCGCCCACATCAAGACCGCCGTGGTCGAAGCGGACACCAAGATGATGAGGAAGCTCACCGAGGACGAGATTGCAAAGCACGCTGCGAACGCTAAGACTCGAAGCGACAAACCACCCGCAAAGGGCTCCTGAGCCTGATATCGGTCATGAGCAGTAAGTTCACGACCGTGCGAATCGCCCTAGAAGGAGACCACTTCGAGATTCTCGTCTATCCGGACCCCGCCCTGAACTACCGGGCGGGTAAGAACGTAGAACCCTCGCAGGTCATAGCCGTCGACGAGGTCTACACGGATTCCAACAAGGGCCTCCGGGCGACAGAGGAGAAGCTGAAGAGACACTTTGGCACTACCGACCATGGCAAGGCCGCGATCGAGATACTGAAGAGGGGCGAGCTACAGCTCACGCAGGAGCAAAGGAAGCGCCTGACGGAGGAGAAGAGGAAACAGATTGTCAACATCATCGCCAGGGGCTACGTGGACCCGAAGACCAAGCTCCCGCACCCCCCGGTGAGGATAGAGCAGGCCATGCTCGACGCGAGGGTCGCGATCGACCCCTTCAAGGACGTCAACGAGCAGACCAAGGACGTACTGGAGAAGATTCGGTTGATTATCCCGCTAAAGTCAGAGAAGGTGAAGCTGAACGTGAGGACCCCGGCCCAGTACTCCGGGCAGGCGCTGGGGGTTGTGAAGGGGTTCGGCGAGATACTTAAAGAGGAGTGGGGGCAGGACGGTGGACTGTCCATAGTGCTAGAGGTCCCGGCCGCCACCCAGCCTAGCCTTTTGGAGAGGCTGGGGTCCGTGACGAAGGGGTCGGCTCAAGTAACATTGGTGAAATAAATTGCCAGAAATAGTAAGAAAGCAGGTAATCCCAGGAGAGGTCATAGTGAGCGGCGACTACAGACCAGGCAGCTTCGTGGAAAGGCGAGGCGACCAGCTCATCGCCCTCAGGATCGGGCTCGCGGAGATAATCCGGAGCGATGTCAAGGTCATTCCGCTCTCGGGCTCGTACCTTCCCAGGGTCGAGGACCAGGTGGTCGGAAAAGTGGTCAACACAACCGGATACGGATGGGAAATCGACATCAACTCGTGCTTCCTCGGATATCTTCCTGCTCAGTTCGTCTTCGGACGGGACTTCTCTCCGGGAACCCACGACCTTAGCTCAAGGTTCATGGTCGGGGACCTCCTCCTGGCGAAGATAGAGGCTTCCGACCGTACGAGGGACCCCCAGCTCTCCATCAGGGGTCCTGGACTCGGGAAGATCCCAAGAGGCGAGCTGGTCAAGATCTCGCCGACCCGGGTGCCCAGACTCATCGGGAAGAAGGGATACATGATCAAGATGATCGGCAACCTCACCCACACCGATATCAGGGTGGGGCAGAACGGTCTCGTAGTGCTGGCCGGTCCACCGGACGGCATCGTGAAGGCAGTGGCGGCCGTTGAGCTCATTGAACAGGAGGCACACATGGCCGACCTGACCCAGAAGGTCGAGCATTTCCTTACGGGAGGCAACCCGCAAGAAGCGCCAGCCGAGGGAGCGACCCCCGCCGCCCCTGGTCCTGGTCCTAACGCTGGAGAACCTAGTGGTGAATAGAATTGGGAGAAGCAAAAAGAAAACTGATCGATGAGAACGGCATCCGCACGGATGGCCGCAAGGGCGATGAGCTGAGGCCCATCAAGATAGAGGTCGGGATACTCAACAATGCCGATGGATCCGCCTACATCGAGTGGGGCAAGAACAAGATCATCGGGGCGGTCTACGGCCCGAAGGAGATGCACC
>JAPCJP010000030.1 GCA_027886885.1 Nitrososphaerota archaeon
TCCCGCCCTCGGCCAGAGTCTTGTTGATCGCGTTGACGAAGTTCATCTCCACCTCTTCCCTCGGTGGCATGATGTCCTCCTTGGCACCGTAGGTGCCCTCTGTGATCAGCGTCTCGACCCTCGGATAGTTCCACGTCGCCGAGTCGAAGAGCTGGGTCCTTCCGTACTTGTAGTCGCCCGTGTACACGATGTTGTGGACCCCCTCGCCGATGTGCAGGTGGACGGTGGCGGAACCCAGGATGTGCCCCGCGTTGTTGAAGACGAGCTTGATGTCGGGAGAGACATCGGTGACCGTGCCGTACTGCAGAGGGACGGAGTGCTGGACCATGTCCCTGATGTCCTTCTGGTCGTAGAGTATCCTGCCTCCCTCGATCTGTGCTATCTTGATGAAGTCCGTCTGGAGAAGCGTCATCAGGGGCAGGGTGGGCTCGGTGCAGTAGACGGGGCCCTCGTAGCCGAACTTGTAGAGCGCTGGGAGGAAGCCCATGTGGTCCAGGTGAGCGTGGCTGATTATCACCGCGTCGAGCTCGTTTAGCTGCACGTCGGCCCAATCGAGCCTGGGATAAGCGTCCCATGCGTTCCTCGCCCCGGGGTGTATCCCCGCGTCCAGGAGCACCTTGCTCTCAGAGGTCTCGACCATCATGCACGACCGCCCGACCTCCTGGGCAGCGCCCAGCATCTTGATGGTTACCTGCTCGCTCGTCGTGTAGCGAGGCCTGAATATTGTCTCGCCAAGGTCCCTGTAGAACTTCTCCCGTTGGTCCGCCCCCGTCTTCAGGGCGTAGTAGATGCTCTGGATCGCCGAGGACGCGATGTGAGGTGCCTTTCTCACTTTGACCTTCCATCCCGTCTGCTCCATGAGACTCGCGACGTCGAAGCCCCCCTCCGTCGTAAGCAGCCTCGGGGTGTTCGCCTCGACGGTTATCTCGCCTATGGCGTCGTCGAAGAAGTAGTTGCTGGCGCCGGCCTCCATGGGCAGGGTCTTGTCCAGGATCGCCCTTACGTCCTGCTCGGGCTTCCTGATTGACTTCTCGGTCCTGGTGACAACCCGCTTCTTGACCGTGTTGACTATCTCCGAGATGATGTAGTTGTTCTGGTGCAGGTATTTCGGGTTCTTGGTATAGAGCGCTATCCTGGGACCCTCATACTCTATGCGGGTGATCTGAGCCTCCGCTGGGATACTGTTGAGTATCGTGCCCATGAGGGCGACCTGATTCGCCTTCTGCTGTGCCAAGCGTTAACTGCGACCCGGGAACTGAGCCAGGAGCTTGTCCTTGTCCTGCTCGGAGACTTCTCTAAACCCGGACTTGTCGATTATGCCGATGTCGAAGTGGTCCCCGGTCGCAACGTTCCTGTGTGTCGCTGCGATTATCGCGTTCGCTGCCAATGGGAGCGCCTTTGCGATGCTCATTCCTTCCTCATAGCCCTCCTCGAGCACGCCGAGGGCCACCGGCGAGCCGCTGCCCGTGGAGGTGACGTTTTCCTTGAGGACGGATCCGAAGAAATCCACGTTATAGACTGACCCTCCTGTGTTGTCGACTCCTCCCACGAGTACGATTGCGATGTAGGGATAGTAACGGGACGAATACAGGATGTTTGACGTGATCCTCGCCGCCGACTTTATCGGGAGCAGGATACCCTTCTCGACCTTGTACATTCTTGCATAGTACCTGAGGCTGTCGACGACACTCTGAGCGTCCGCGACGCCCCCCGAGATCGTCACCGCCATGTTCTCGTCGACCTGAAGAAGCTTCTTTCCACGCTTGTGCGCGATGAATCCACCGGCCGTGACCCTGGTGTCGGTCGCCAATATGACGCCGTCTGAGCAGACCAGTCCAACCGTCGTGGTCCCGTGATAGGTGGCGTTGGCCACCGCTGTTTTCTGGCTCAATTTGTGTTCGACTCGTTCGTCCCCATAATCCGACAGTAGCAAAGGGACGAATTTGACTGTGGGCGGTCAGTTAATTAACTTTTGGGTAACATCGGCCGGTTCGACCGTCGGGACGCGCGCAGGGGCAAGCCGGTGGAGGCCGCCCCGCTCGGCATGACCTCCCCCTTTTGGGGAACGAAGCTTATATCGCCATGACGCCACGACACTCTATGGTAACTCGCTCCCATCTGATGGAGCTACCAAAGAAGATACTGATCGGGGAGGACGTCCTCCAGGAGATAGGGAGCTTCATAGAGGTACCAAGGGCCGCGCGGGTCACCGTTGCCTCCGGCACCAACGTCCAAGAGAAGGTGCGCGAGGTCGTGGCCTCATCCCTGCATGGGAGCGTGGAGTGGGTGGGCGTGGACCGCTCCGACATGAAGAACGTCCGCAATGTGATGAAAGCGTCCAGCCGGGCTCACTGCATAATCGGGTTGGGAGGAGGGAAGAGCGTCGACGTCGGGAAGCTCGCGGCCTCCAAGCTGGGAGTCCCATTCTATTCCGTGCCTACTAGCGCCTCCCACGACGGGATAGCCAGCCCCTTTGCGTCAGTGAACGACTCCAAGAGGCACTACTCGATAAAGGCAAAGCCCCCGGTAGGCATACTGGCGGACGTCAATGTCATCGCGGCTGCGCCCGCCCGCCTCTTCGCAGCCGGGTGCGGAGACCTCGTCTCGAAGCTGACCGCGGTCAGGGACTGGCAGCTGGGGCACGATACAAAGGGCGAGTACTACGGGGGATACGCTGCCAGCCTCGCTCTCATGAGCGCGCGGGTGGTCCTGGATAAGCAGGCGAAGATGGGGAAGCGCGGAGTGCCGGCAGCGAGGGACCTCGTCGAGGCGCTAATCAGCGCCGGGGTGGCAGCGGGCATCGCTGGTAGCAGCAGGCCCTGCAGCGGTTCGGAGCACATGTTCAGCCACGCCCTGGATGTAATCGCTCCCGGGAAGGCGCTTCACGGGGAGCAGTGCGGAGTCGGGACGATAATGATGGCTAAGCTACAGGGTCTCGAGTGGAGAGAGGTCAGAACAGCCCTCAAGCGGGTCGGTGCCCCCACCAAAGCATCAGAGCTGTCTTTGACAGACGAAAACGTGGTCGACGGGCTCGTCGGCGCGGAGGCGATAAGGCCAGACAGGTACACGATTCTTTCCAAGGTCAAACTCGACCAGGCGAGCGCCCGAGGGCTCGCCGAAGAGACCGGCGTTATCTAGGCGGAAGGCTCTGGGCTTCGGCCGCTGAAGATTCCGCTGCGGCCGGGGCTGCTTCGCCGGCGGCGGCGGGTGTTACCGCCGGTTTTGGTGCTTCCCGTTTGGCGTAGACCTCCTCGAACCTGACCGCGGTGGCCGTGGGGATGAAGTGCACGACGTCGTTGGCGACACCGCGCTTGATGACCTGGAGACCCTCTACCATGAACGCCCCTTCCGGGACCTCTATCTTGACATCTCCGCCCTCGTTGGCGAACTCCATCTTCTCGCCGACCTCCCCTGGGAACCTGCGCTTGATGAGAGCGCGAATCTTGTCCTGGTCACCGTCGACCTTGCTCACTATCTCGACGTCGTATACCAGTGTCTTTCCGGCCAACCTATGGTTGAAGTCGACCTGAGTCCGTCCCGACCCTATGAACCTGACCACGCCGAGGCGATTGTCGACCTCCACCTGGTCTCCGACCCTAAGGTCGTCGGCCCTCTCGCCGAACTTCCTGATGGGGATCATACGGAGCAGCGTCGGGTCCCGGTTACCCCAGCCCCTCTCCGGTGCGAGCTCCACGGTCTTCCTCTCGCCGGTATCCATCTTGCCAATCTCCTCGTCCAGCCCCTTCAGGACCCATTCCTCGCCTACCGAGACGAGCCTCGGAGCGTAGGTCCTCTCGGAATCGTAAATGTTGAGCTTCTTGGCCTCGTCCGCCACGGTGCTCTCGATGGCCTCCCCAGTGTCCTTCACCTTGGCCGTATAATTCACGTAGATCAGGGTACCTTTCTCGAATGGCATTTGTTTTGAAGCATCATCGTCCTTTTGGCTGTCTTTAAATCCTTTAAGCGGCCTGTTCGAGCACGGCTGAGACCCTTCCGAGGTCCACAGCGTAGCCGAACTTCTTGAAGGTCAGAGCCATCGCGGCCGTGGTCCTGTGGACGTGCGCGGTGCTCACCTCGCCCATGTTCCCGATTCTGAACATCCTGGCCTTGAGTGCGCCGAAACCTGCACCCAGGATGATGTCGTACTCTTCGTTCATCCTCTTCCTGAACTGCTTCTCGTCGATGCCCTCCGGGTACAGCCCTGAGATGACGGTGTTAGACCTGACCTTGGGGTCGGCGAACCCTTTGAGACCCATCGCCTCCAGGATCGAATAGAAGGTCTTCGCATGCTTGGCGTGCCTCTCGACCCTATTCTCGAGCCCCTCCTCCACCAGCATGGTAAGTGCCTCGTCGAGGGCCCAGTAGAGCGGTATGGCAGGGGTGAACGGCGTCTCGCCGTGGGCCAGAAAGTCGAGCTGCCGCGCGAGGTCGAAGTATCTGACCTTCGGGGGGTTCTTGCGCACGTACTCCTCCGTCCGCTTGCTCATGGATAACAGTGAGAGACCCGGAGGCGCGGCTAGGCACTTTTGACTCCCCGTGATACAGACATCGACACCCCATTTGTCAACAGGAATCGCGTACCCACCGAGGCTCGAGATGGCGTCCACGACGTAGAACGCGCCCTTTTCCCTGACGGTCCCCGCCAACTGCTCGATGTAGGGGACGGCGCAACCGGTGCTCGTCTCGTTGTGGACGATGAAAACCGCTTTCAGGTTGCCTGCCTTGTTGACCGCGTCCTCTACGGCCTCCCGCGAGGGCACGGTCCCGAATTCTGATGTGACCCTTATCGCCTCTCCTCCGGCCAGCTCTACCGTTTCCGCCAGCCTAGTGCTGAACTCACCGAATACCGGGACCACGACCTTGTCCCCCGGGCGCACCAGGTTCCACACGGCGGCCTCGACCCCTCCGGTGCCAGAGGCGGTCAGCACGACGGGGTCAAGGGTCGTCTGAAAGAGGTGCCTGGACTTCTCGGTCACGCTCTTCAAGAGAGACGTGAAAGTCTCGCCTCGGTGGCTGATCATCGGCCTTATCATGGCATCCATGACCCGGTCGGGCACGTTCGTGGGCCCGGGGAGCATGATCAGCTTCCGCTTCGGGTAGTCCATGTTCTAGGAGCCTTCCGTATCCTTGTTTATCATGCTTCGCACGCGCTCGACCCCATCCAGCTCCTTCACCATCCGAGCGACAGCCGGCGGGACGAGCTTCTCCCAGTCCTTCCTCTCAAGGATCCTGCTTCGCACGTTGGTCGCAGAGTATGTCCCCCTGTCCAGGTACGGGATCGGGACCACATTGATACCCTCCTCCTTGAGGAGCCTGATGGTCAGCGTGTCGTTCGAGAAGACCACGTGGAACCTTGGGACCGTGGACTTTAGCGTCGCGGTCCAGACCGAGTGGGATATGGCGTCCTGGACCGGGATGAGCATCCACTTGGCTGGGTCTACTCCCGCTTCGTTCAGGGCGGCCTTTATCATCATGATCCTCTCCCCCGCCGTGAATGGGTTGAGGCGTTCGTGGCTCCGCTGGGCGCTTCCGACTACTATGTACAGATAGTCGACCTTCTTCAGGGCGTGCTTCACGGCCGCGAGATGGCCATTGTGGAACGGCTGAAACCTGCCGACGAGTAGCCCTACCTTCTCTGCCACGAATTTGTTTCCGGTTTTCGTTGACTATTTAAGCGGTTTTCGCAACGCTCGCCAGACGGCGAAACCGGCGTAGACAACACTTGGTAACGTTCCTTGAGATTGACGGCTCATTCGGCGAGGGTGGTGGGCAGACCATCCGCACAGCCACGGCCTTCTCCATAATACTGAATCGACCGATCCACGTGACCAACGTCAGAGGAGGAAGGAAGATCCCGGGCCTCAGACCACAACACGCTGCGACGCTCAGGATTCTCCGGGACGTGTGCGGCGCGACCCTAGAGGGAGGGGAGATCGGCTCGACGGAGTTCAGCTTCGTGCCCGGGTTTGTCGAGAACATCTCGCCCGTGTCCCTTGACCTTGGCACAGCAGGGAGTATTTCGTTGGTCCTCCAGGCGCTGGTTCCCGCAATCTCGCTCTCGAAGGGTTCCCTCGAGCTCAATCTCACAGGTGGCACCGATGTCCCCTGGAGCCCTACCTGCGACTACATCGGAGGGGTCTTGGGACCTTGTCTTCGCCGAGTCGGAATCCCCTTCAGGCTCAGGGTCCCCCGCCGCGGGTACTACCCTAAGGGAGGAGGGAAGGCGAGCGTAGAAATCGAGGCCTGCGACGAGCTCCGCCCTCTGGTCTTAACCTCAAGGGCAAACGGCGAAAGTCCGCCGATAGCGATCGTCAGCAGGGCAGGGATGCTTCCCAGGCACGTGGCGGAGAGGCAGGCGTCGTCAGCCATGACGACCCTGACAAAGTACGGGCTCGAGGCGAAGACCACGTCCGTCTATTCCGAGGAATCTTCTTCCCCGGGGAGCTCCATCATGATAGGCTGCGTGACAGATTCCTCTTACATTGGCTCGGACGCAATCGGCGAGAGGAATAAGCCAGCCGAGAGGGTCGGCGCCGAGGCGGCCCTGAATTTCGCGAAGGCTTACAACACCTCGGCCTGCGTCGACCCGAACCTGGCGGACATGGTCGCGCCGCTCCTCCTCCTGTCTCCCGGGCCCTCCCGTCTGCTCACCTCGTGGATAACGAATCACCTGCAGACCGGCCTCAAGGTGGCGGAGCTGTTTGTCGACGCCCGAAGCGAGATAACCACGCTGCAGTCCGGCGGAGCCATGATATCCATCAACCCTGCAGCAAAATAGCTAATAAGGTGCCGGGGACGGCTGATTTAGGTAACTCATTTTGTCATTTGATGCCTACATCCCCGGCGCGACCGCGGTGGGAATCACCTACAAGGACGGGGTGATCATGGCCGCGGAGAGAAGGATTACGCTAGCGAACTACGTGCTGAGCAAGACCGGCAAGAAGGTCTTCATCGTCTCGGACGGCGTGGGGGCCGTCTGCGCAGGGATGATCTCGGACATGCAGAACCTCGTGCGGGAGGTCGGTGTCTATACCAAGCTGAAGGAGCTCGAGGTAAAGAGGACGCTAAAGCCCCACGCAGTGGTGAAGCTCATGTCGGTGCTGATGTTCGAGAGGCGCTACGCGCCGTTCATCACCCAGGTCATACTCGGCGGGATCGACGACAAGCCCAAGGTGTACGTCCTCGACCCTCTCGGCAGTGTCATTTCCGACGACTACGCGGCTGTCGGTACGGGCGCTGAGATGGCGGTCGGTGTCATCGAGGCGGGTTACACACCCAACATGTCCGCAAAGGAGGCCAGGGAGTTGCTCCTCTCTTCCATGAGGGCGGCCATCGCCAGGGACTCCATGAGCGGCAACGGCATCGACATTCTTACGGTAGACAAATCAGGAATAAAGGAAGACGAAATAGAAGCCTAGGGCGAGCGACTTGACCTGGTCCTTTGGAAGAGTCAAGGTCCACTGGCTCGGGCACGATTCGTTCGTACTGGTCGGTTCTAAGACCATCGTAATCGACCCCTTCCAGGCCAAGGGCGACTACAAAGCCGATGTTCTGCTCATCTCCCACGAGCACGGCGACCACCTGAGCCCCGATGACATCAAGAGGTTCCGCACGCCCTCCACGCGGGTGATCGCGCCGAAGGTCGCCCAATCGGAGCTATCCAAACTCGACCTCAACGTGGCCTATCTCCCCCCCAACTCCAAGACCACGCTGGAAGGGGTGACGGTAGAGACCCTGCCCGCCTACAACCTCACCAAGTTCAGGGAGCCGGGGAAGGTCTTCCATCCGAAGGAGGACGGCAGGCTGGGATTCATCGTCACGCTGGATGGCGTCCGTTTCTACCACGCCGGAGACACAGACGCGATACCGGAGATGAAGACCGTAGACGTCGACGTCGCTCTCCTTCCCGTGTCGGGGACCTACGTCATGACCGCGGACGAAGCGGCCCAGGCCGCGGGATGGATGAAGGCCAAGGTCCTCGTGCCCATGCACATAGGGTCCGTCGTGGGCACCAGAGCCGACGCCGAGAAGTTCAGGGGCCTGATTGGTAACAAGGCCGAAGTCGTCATTCTAGAGAAAGAAGGCTAGGTCTATTCGGGGACGCTCTCGGAGGAGAGCTTTCCGTTCTTGAGGGAGACGAAAAGGAACCTATTGTCCTCGAAGACGAGCGTGAGTTCGTTCTCCTTTTCTGTGACCGTGAGGAGCTTCTTCTCAACGATGCTGTCGAACTTGGCCATCTCGCCCACCGCTCACTGATTCGTATTTCTGTCTTTTGCGGCATCATTCGATAAAGGTGGTCAGCCGGGTGTTCTTCTTCTGGGGACCGAGCTGTTCGACGCTCCTCCCCGTGGCCCCCTTGACGAGGTCCCTGATCACTTCATCCATGCTCTTGCTCCTCCTCTGCTCCTTGAGCTGCTTGAGCACGCGATGCGTATCGTCGTGCACCTTCACTCCCCTGATTATCTGCATGGTCGCGTTCGGGTCCTTTCCAGTCGGGCCCCTTGAAAACTTTCTCAGGTAGTGCTTAATTGACTCAGCATCGTCGCGAGTTCATCATCTTCTCCGGAGCTATCTGGAGATCTGTCTGGGACGGCGTACACCTCATCGTCAAGCTCCATCGCCCGCTTCTTTCTTTTTAGGTTTTGTGCGAGCGGGCTTTCGCGGTCTACTAGGTCATCTTTACAAACCCCTCCACCCAAAAAACGACCGATAGACGCTTGAACGTGGAGGACATTCGCTCGGTCGGGGTGCTCGGCGCCGGGACCATGGGACACGGGATCGCCGAGGTGGTGGCCCTGGCAGGGCTGGATGTCTGGGTCTACGACGTTCAGAAATCTTTCCTCGACGGTGGCCTGGAGAAGCTGAGATGGAGCATCGCAAAGCTGGTCGACAAGGGAATGATCTCCCCTGAGAAAGCTGACGCAGCCCTGGAGAGGGTGCACGGGACGCTCGACCTCGAGCAGCTCTCTCAAGTGGACGCAGTCATTGAGGCGGTACCCGAGGACCTGAAGGTCAAATCAGATGTCTTCAGCTCGCTCGTCCGCTCCAATCATCATGCTCTGCTGGCGTCCAATACCAGCACCATCCCGATAACCGAGATCGCTGCCTCGACCGGAAGGCCGGAATCCTTCGTGGGCTTGCACTTCTTCAACCCGCCGGTGTTGATGCCTCTCGTCGAGGTGATCCGCGGTGAGAAGACCGACGATAAGACGCTCGACCTCGGGGTCGCGCTCGCCAAGAGGCTCGGAAAGGAGGTAGTCCTCTGCCGCAAGGACGTGCCGGGGTTCCTTGTGAACAGGATACTCGGTCCCCTACTGAATGAAGCCGCTTGGACCGTGGGCCGCGGCGAAGCGAACGTCGAGGAAATCGACTCAGCCGCAGTCTACAAGGTGGGGCTCCCGATGGGGCTCTTCGAAGTCGCCGACTACACCGGAATCGACGTGATCTACAAAGCGGCCGAGGCGGTGAAATCCAGGGAACCGTCGAGCATACTAGGGGCGCCCTTGTTCCGAGAGAAGTTCGAGCAGGGCAAGCTCGGGAAAAAGACGGGCGAGGGCTTCTACCTCTACAGCGACAAGCAACCTCGGCCGACGATAAGCAAGGAGAAGGGAGAAGGCCTAGACCCTCTTCTCTTCTTCTCAGTCGCTGTGAACTCGGCAGCATGGCTGATCAGGAACGGAGTCTGCACCAAGGAGGACCTCGACCGCGCGGTCCGCCTAGGGCTCGGCTTCCCCGAAGGCATCCTCCGTATGGCGGACGGTTGGGGCATCGACAGGGTGGTCTCGGTGCTCAAGGCGAAACAGTCGGTATACGGGCAGGACTACACCCCAGACCCACTCCTCCATGAGATGGTGGCGAGAGGAGAACTGGGCGCCGAGTCCGGTAAGGGGTTCTACGACTACTCGGCCTCTGAGAAGAGGCTCGAGGACGTGACGTTGACCAAGAGTCCGCCCGTCGCCTGGATAACCCTGAACAGACCGCAGAGGCTCAACACCCTCACCCCGCGTCTGATAGACGAGCTCGAAACGGTCGCCAAGGACGCCGTGTCGGACGATTCGATCCGGGTAGTCGTGATCCGAGGAGAAGGCGCCAAGGCCTTCAGCGCAGGGGCCGACCTTACCGCTTTCGGGTTCAGCTCGCCGACAGGGGCGTTCGACGCCGCGCGAAGGCTCTTCGAGGTCTTCAGCCTCTTCGAGAAGATGCCCAAGCCCGTGATTGCAGCGATCAACGGTTACGCCTTTGGCGGGGGTTGCGAACTCGCACTGGCGTGCGACTTCCGGCTCGCGTCGGAGTCGAGTCAGATTGGTCTCACGGAGACTAGCCTGGGGCTCATTCCGGGGGCGGGGGGGACGCAACGCCTCGTGAGGCTCGTCGGCCTTAGCAAGGCCAAGGAAATGATTTACTTTGGATTGAGGCTGCAGGCCAACGAGGCTCTCAGGGTGGGCCTCGTAGACAAGGTGCTCGCAAACGACCAGTTTCAGAAAGGCGTCGAGGAATTTGCAAACAGCCTGGCAAAGAGGGCTCCCCTTTCGCTCAGGTTCGCAAAACTCGCCATTAACACGGCGGGGCAGGTCCCAACGGACGTCGGACAATATTTCGAGGCGGGAGCGTTCGGTCTCCTCGTCGGGACCGACGACGCGAGCGAGGGGATAAGCGCCTTTCTGTCGAAAAGAGACCCCGAATTCAAAGGCGGATGAATAGGTAAATAAGCTGCTCCAGGTCGGTCCGGTTATCGCCTTGACCGCGACCAAACTCTCCCTGACCCCCGAGCACGAAGAGCTCCGGAGCTGGGCAAGGGATTTCGCGAGCCGGGAGATAGCGCCTCTCGCCGACAAGATTGACAGGGACGATTGGTATCCCAGGGACCTTCTCAGAAAAATGGGTGAGTATGGTCTGCTCGGGATCAACGCACCCACTGAGTACGGAGGGCTCGGCTTGGACATGCTCAGCTCTGTGGTAGTGGGCGAGGAGATCGCCAAGGTGAGCCTCTCCGCAGGGCTGCTCATCGGAGTGCAGAATGGCCTCGTCGGCTACCCCTTGGCCCACTTCGGGACCAAGGCTCAAAAGGAGAAGTATCTCCCGAAGCTAATCAGGGGCGAACTCATCGGGTCCTACGGGCTCACGGAGCCCGGAGCAGGCTCCGACGCGGCCAACATCCAGACGCGGGCCGAGAAGGTAGGGGACTACTACAAGATTAACGGTTCGAAACTTTGGATCTCGCAGGGCATGTGCGCAGACGTCGTGGTCCTCTTCACCCGGACCGGCACCAAGGAGGAGGGCGCGGCTGGCATGACCGCTTTCCTTGTGGAGAAAGGGACTCGGGGCTTCGAGGTCGGGGGTAAGCTCGAAGTCATGGGAGCGAGGGGGACGGGAACGGCCGAACTCTTGTTCAACGATTGCGTCGTCCCTGCCTCTAACATGGTCGGCTCCACAGGCGACGGTTTCCTCATCGCCATGGCAGTGCTGAACCAGGGACGAGTGGGAGCTGCAGCCGGCGCCGTGGGCATAGCTCAGGCTGCACTGGCCGCATCGATTTCCTACGCCAAGAAACGTGTGCTCTTCGACCGACCCATGGCCAAGCTCGAGGCCATCCGATTCCTGATCGCGGACATGGCGACCCGGATTGACGCCGCGAGGCTGCTCACCTACCGTGCAGCGGCTACCCGTGACGAGAGTGACGATTTCGTCAAGGAGGCGTCCATGGCCAAGCTCTTCGCGACCGAGACGGCGGTGTGGGCGGCCGAGCGCGCGATCCAGATACACGGGGGTATCGGTCTGAGCAAACAGTTACCACTGGAGAGGTACATGCGGGACGCCAAGGTACTCGACATCGTCGAGGGCGCCTCCGAGGTGCAGCGGTGGATATTATCAAGGGAGCTATTGGACTAGGTGTGACGATGACAGGAGTAGCAATAGTCGGGATTGGACACTCGAAGTTCGGCAGGAGAAACGACGTGAGCATAGCCGAGCTCGCCTTCGAGTCGATCCACGGTGCCGTCGAGGACGCTGGCATCGACAAGAAGCAGATACAGAACGTCACCGTCGGGAGCGTGGGAGGATGGTACGAGGAGAACGTCCCCGCGACGGTGGTAAACGAGTACGCCGGCCTCGAGCGCGTCGGGAGCATGAGAGTGGAAGCGGCCTGCGCGAGCGGAAGTGCTGCCGTCAAGAACGCATACCTAAGCATCGCAAGCGGCGAAGCCGACATCGCCATGGCCGTAGGGTTGGAGAAGATGACCGAAGTGGACACGCTGACGGCCGTCGAACTGATGGGCAGAGGCGGCTCATACCTCTGGGAGTTTGAGAACTTCGGAATGACCTTTGCCTCATACTACGCCATGTTTGCGGTTGCCCACATGAACCGCTTTGGCACCACCGAGGAGGACCTCGCCCGGGTAGCGGTCAAGGCACATCATTATGGCTCCATGAACCCCCTCGCACAATTCCAGAAGGAGATCACGATCGAGAAGGCACTGAGCTCACAGGTCGTCTCCTGGCCCCTCAAACTATACGACGCCTCGCCGATTTCCGACGGCTCGGCCGCCGTCATCCTCGCGAGCGAGGACACTGCTAGGAAGCTCACCGACACGCCAATCTGGATAAGGAGTATCGGAGCCTCGTCCGACTCCGCAGACATGAGCAGGAGGGATAGCTACGTCGGCCTGGGGGCAGCGGTGGATGCATCCCGCAAAGCCTACTCCGCGGCCAAGATAGGACCCGAGATGGTGGATGTGGCCAACGTCCACGACTGCTTCACCATCGCCGAGTTAATGGCCTATGAGGACCTTGGCTTCTGTGCGAAGGGGGAAGGTGCGAAGCTGCTCAGGGACGGCCAGACGATGATAGGTGGGAAGATACCCGTGAACCTCGACGGCGGGTTGAAGGCCAAGGGGCACCCCGTGGGTGCTAGCGGCGTTTCGATGATGGTGGAAATCTCAAAGCAGCTCCGGGGCGAGGCGGGCAAGAGACAGGCACCGATAAAGAATGGCATAGGGCTGGTCCACAATGTCGGCGGGACGGGCCACTACTGTTATGTGACCGTGCTCTCGAGGAAGAGGTGACGAGACCCTTGGAGTCCGAACCCCTGACGCTGCACTCCCGCAAGTCCCTCAACCTCCGCTATAACGTCCCGATCTCGAAGACCAGCCGGTTCTGGGACGGACTCAAGGAAGGGAAGTTCGTCACCACAAAATGCAAGAGCTGCGGGGAGGTCAGCTTCCCGCCTCAGGCGGATTGCCCAAAGTGCATGAGCGGCGAGGCCGAGTGGGTCGACATGGGCACCGACGGCGAGCTACTCACATTCACCTACGTCCAAGTCACTCCGACCAGCTTCGTGGAGAGCGACCCCTACACCGTGGCCGTCTGCAGGCTACCCGGAGGGCAGAAAGTACTTGCTTGGACCGAGGGGCTCACGAGGGAGCAGCTCAAGGTAGGCATGAAGCTCAGGCTGGAGGCTCGCACGAGGAGCGAAGGAAGCCCATACTACGTCTTCGTGCTACGCTAGCAGGCTGAAGGATTCTAGAAATCTGTCTGGACGGACTTGATGACGTCCGCTATCCTCGTGAACCTGTCTTTGTAGAAGAGTATCTTCGTGATCGAGCCCCTGAACTTCAGCAACCCCTTCAACACGGCGGACTGGAAATCGATCTCACCCTTGGCCACCCGAGTCCAGACCTCGTAGGGGCCCTCGAAGGAGAATTCAGCCGTGGTGCCTGGCTCCGTCTTCGCAATGGTCGTGTTCCCGTCCTCCACCCTCAAGAGGAATACGAGATTGCGGTCCACCGCGTTGAGGAGGATGGTGGTCTTCACTCCCTTGGTGTCCGTTTGCCACTTTGGGTCCGCGACAAGTCTCTGTTCGATCTCCTTGAAGTACTCATCACTGAAGTACGCGGCCATGCTACCTGGCCGTCCCCGATGCCATCCTTTTGAGCTTGCTGATTGAGCCGGAGGTCAGCCTGGAGACCATCTCGGTCTCCCCGAACTTCACGCGGTCTCCTGTCCTCATCTCGATCAGGTGCTCGGGGTCGGTGCGCACGATGAGTCCTCGTTCGACCCAGACCATCTTCTTCCGGTCTATGCTGGGGTGCTTCTCGAGGACGAGCCTCGTCAACTCCTTCCTGACCTCGACATCCGTGGGGTTGCTCGTCTCGAGGAAGACGTAGCGCTTCCTTTTGCGTCCGACGACCATCAGCCTCCCCCCTTCAGAAGACCAGCATAGAAGTCTTGGATGTCGCCCCTGATCATGAAGCTACGGGGCTTCACCCTCACCCTCACAGGGTCTGAGTCTGCAATCTCGCCGCGCCCTGCCATTAGGGCTTGCTTGTTCAGGCGTACGTAGAGGGCCCGATGCTCGTCGATGTGCCCAGAAAGGTCCCCGAGCAACGCCCCCCTGCCCTCTTTTCCAAGCAGGGAGACAAAGGCCCCGAAGCACCTCCAGCCGTCCTCCCCCGTCAGGTGCCACCTGACGCGAAGGATCCTGTTCCCGAAGTGCCCGTCCAGAGTCTCCTCTTCAGGCGCCTGGTCTATCCCGAGGGACATGCGGATGTTCCCGGTCACCCTGTCTTCGTCTTCCGTCGCCTGGATGAAGCACGAGACCTCCACCGACTGGATTTCCCTTTGCACCACGTATGCTCCTCTTCCGCCAGGGCGAGGGCTTCATTGATAACCTTAGCCCCACTTCCCTGCAAACTTTATCAGCGGTTCGGGAGCGAAGCGAAAACAGAACGTTCGTGAAGGGAGACCTCTGCATCCTGGGCATAGAGAGCACGGCGCACACTTTCTCAGTGTCCCTGGTGAGCGAGAAGCGTGGCCTCCTATCCGACGTCCGGAATATCTATGTCCCGCCGGAGGGACAGGGCATCCATCCCACTGAGGCTTCGAACCATCATGCGGCCGTCGCCTCGAAGGTGATAGCAGAGGCGACCAGTTCTGCTGGCGCGAGCCTCGGTGAGGTCGATGGTGTCGCATACGCCATGGGCCCTGGTCTCGGCCCGTGTCTCCGAGTGGGGGCCGTCTCTGCACGCACGCTGTCCCTCGCCCTCTCCAAACCGTTGGTCCCGGTCAATCACGCCATCGGACACATAGAGCTCGGTTGCATGCTGACCGGCGCAAAGACTCCGCTCGTCCTACTGATCTCGGGGGGTCACACCATGGTCGTTTCCTGCTCGTCAGGCATGTGGAGGGTCCTGGGAGAGACCCTGGACCTGACCCTTGGGCAGCTACTCGACCAGCTGGGAAGGCACTTCGGGTTCGCTTCCCCGTGCGGTCGGAGGATAGAGGAGGCAGCCTCCAAGTCGAGCCGCTACCTACCCCTACCCTACACCGTGAAGGGCAACGACGTCTCGTTCTCCGGGCTGCTCACGGCTTCCAAACGGCTTGTCGACGCCGGCGAACCCTTCGAGGACGTCTGCTTCTCCGTCCAGGAGACGGCGTTCGCAACCACTGTCGAGGTCACGGAACGCGCCCTCGCATTTACTGGCAACAAGGAGGTGATGGTGGTGGGAGGGGTCGCGGCGAACAAGCGGCTCGCCCAGATGCTGGGAATCATGGCCCAGAGGCATTCAGCGGAGTTCCACGTCGTCCCGCTGAAGTACAGCGGCGACTGCGGCGCTCAGATTGCTTGGACCGGCCTGCTGGAGTATAAGGCCGGTCACACCATCGCCGTGGAAGACGCCGGGATTCGGCAATCCTGGAGGCTCGATACGGTACCTCTTCCCTGGAGGTCCGGCGCGTGAAGCTCGTCTATCAGGGCGCCGAGGCCGACGTCTATTCCGGCGAGTGGTCCGGCCAGAGGGCGGTCTTCAAGTTCAGGAAGGCCCTCCCGTACAGGCTGCCCGAACTGGACAGGGTGATCAGGAGCCAGCGGACGGCCCACGAGGCCGAGCTCCTGCACGAATCCAAGAAGGCGGGCATAAGAAATCCGACCCTCTATTACGTGTCGGCGCCCGAGTCCCTCATCGTGATGGAGGAGGTCATCGGCCCCAGGTTGAAGACCGTGCTGGAGTCAGGCGATGCGAAGACCAAGGCCGTCTCGGAGGCGTTCGGTAACGTCGTGGGGAGGCTGCACGCGTCCGGAATAATGCACGGAGACCTGACCACTTCGAACGTCATAGTGAACGGCGACGGTGTGAACCTGATTGACTTTGGACTGGCCGTCCGCTCAACCAAGCTGGAAGACCATGCGGTCGACCTGAGGCTCATCAAAGAAACGCTCATCGGGGCGCACTCAACCGTGGCGTCAGCTGTGATGAAGGCGTTCCTGGAGGGCTACGCGGGGGTGGTAGGGGAGGCGAGAGCGAAGCAGGTCAGCAAGAAGCTCGCAGAGATCGAGAGGAGAGGGAGATATGCCCGCGTCGAGTAGGTCGGTCCGATTCGCCACGGGCAACAACGGCAAGATGGAGGAAGCGCGGATAATACTTTCCCCGTTCGGCATACGCCCGGTCGCGCTCAATGGCAAGGGCGTGGAGATTCAGGCGGACACGGTCTCAGAGGTCGCATCGTACTCTGCGCGCGTAGCCTCACGGAAGTACAAGAAGGCGCTCATCGTCGAGGACGCAGGACTCTTCGTGGAGTCGCTCGGGGGGTTCCCCGGTCCGTTCTCTTCCTACGCGTTCAAGACCCTAGAGATTGATGGGTTGCTGAAGCTGCTCAAGGGAGAAGGTTCGAGGCGGGCGCATTTCGCAAGCGCCGTGGCATACTGCACACCGTCCTCAGAGCCCAAGGTCTTCGAGGGCGTCGTCAGGGGAAGGATACTCGAGGCGCAAGCGGGCTCTGGAGGTTTTGGATTCGACCCGGTGTTCTTGCCCGACGGCTCGGCCAAGAGCATGGCTCAGATGACGCTAGAGGAGAAGTGCGCGGTGTCGCATCGGGGGCGGGCCATGAGGAAGTTCGGGTCATGGTTCGTCACCACGGAACCCTAGCGAATGGTTTTAAACGGGTCATGGTCGGAGTCCTCTTCGTTTCAAGATTGGCTAGGATTCATTCTCATCGGCACGGGAAGAGCCATTCCACGAGGCCGACGAGCAAAAGGGCCCCGAGTTGGCTGACATACAGTCCTGAAGAGGTCGTCGCGCTAACCATTAAACTGGGGAAGGAAGGCCTGACCTCGAGCCAGATAGGTACCCGACTCAGGGATGACTACTCTATCCCGCTCGTAAAGCCGGTAACGGGCAAGTCCATAGCGGAACTCCTGAGAGAAAACAAGCTGGCGCCTGCCATCCCCGAGGACCTTCAGAACCTCCTGGAGAGGGCGAAGCGGGTCCAGTCCCACCTCGAGGCCTACAAGTCCGACAGAAGGAACGTCCGTTCCCTTGAGCTGATTGAGGCTAAGATATACCGCCTGTCAAAGCACTACAAGAAGATCGGACTGCTCCCGAGCACCTTCAAGTACGCCGCGGTAGTCGCCCAGCTGACCTAGGCGGGGGCGCGCTCTCGATGGGAGAGGCAGACCGCAACGCCCTGGGAGCCAGAGCGGAGGGGGCATCCAAGCTCCTTACGAAGCTCTCGCGCGAACACAAACGCATCCTGGTCGTCACCCACATCGACGCGGACGGGCTCTCCTCAGGCTCGATAGCCTTCCAGTCCCTCGCGAGAAAGGGCGCGATCACATCCGTCAGGGCGCTCCCAGACCTCGATCCCAGAGGGATCGACCTCCTCAAGAACGACAGGTTCGACTTCTACCTCTTCACAGACCTCGGTTCGGGCCTGATAGAGCAGTTGACCGCGGCTCTCGGGGAGAGCTTCATGGTCGTCGACCACCATCAGCTCCCCCCCGAATACGCAAGTAGGCCCGAGATCCTGAACGCGTGGAACTTCGGTTACGACGGGGGCACCGATGTCTGCTCCGCGACGATGGCCTACCTGCTCGCAAAGACTCTGGACGAGCGCAACAGGGACCTCTCAGTCCAGGCGGTCGTGGGTGCGCTCGGGGACAGGCAGGACGGGGGTCCTGGCAGGTCTCTTACGGGGCTCAACAGGGAGGCGCTGGACGACTCCGTCGAGCTGGGTCTGGTTACCGTCGCCAAGGACTTCCTCTTTCACGGGAGAGAGACGAGGCCCATCCATGAGGCGATGGCCATGACCTACTCCCCATACATCCCTGGCCTGTCTGGTGCCAAGGACGCGAGCCTGGCGGCGCTCTCCAATTCGGGTCTCGTGCTCAAGGAGCGGGGGAGGTGGAGGAGCATCTCCGAACTCTCGACCGAGGAGAAACAGAAGCTCATGGAGGTCTTGACCAGTTTCGCAGGGTCCAGCGGCGACGGTTCAGCGTTGGTCTCGAGCCTGATCGGGGAGGTCTACACGCTCCAGCTCGAGGATGCGCTCACCCCGCTGCGCGACGCCAGGGAGTACGGGACCCTGCTCAATGCCTGCGGGAGGATGGACGCCACGGACATAGGCATCTCCATCTGCCTTGGGGACAGGTACACTGCGCTCTCGGAGGCGCTGAGGCTCATGGGCGAATACCGCTCGAAGCTCAACAAGGCCATCCAGGCCTTGCAGATGGGGGGCGATCGGGTCTCGACGCACGGCGATGTGACGGTGGTGATGGGTGAGGAATTCATCGAGGAGAGGATGACGGGTTCCATATCCTCGCTCCTCGCATCGTCTGAGAAGTTCAAGGACAAGATGGTGCTGGTGAGAGCTCGCTCGGGCGACTCCGAGCTGAAGTTCTCCTCCAGACTGGGCGACTCTTTCCCAAAGGAAGTGAACCTGGGGCTCATAATGAAGGAAGCGGCCGAACAGGTGGGCGGGGTCGGCGGAGGCCACAGCATGGCGGCGGGAGCCAAGATTCCGATCTCGAAGCGCGACGAGTTCACGAGGGCGGTGCTGGAGAAGGTCGCGGCTTGAGGCTGAGAGCGCGAGTCGTCTTCGAGTGCGCAGGAGCGCGCGAGGCTCGCTCGCTGGCGGCGACCCTGCACGCGGACAACAGGACCATCCCCAAGGGCCAGAGCCTGAGGGTCGAGCGGGACAGCCGAAGGCTGACGTTCGTTATCGAGTCCCCCGGGCCCGCTTGCATCGCCTCGGCGCTCAGTCTGCTATCCGACGCCAGCCTCTTCCAGCAGGTCTGGACCCTGGCGTCATGATTATCTCCCAGCCGTTCCGGGGGTAGTCTGAGCCCAGTATGCTCGACGTCAAGCTCCTCAGGGAGAGCCCGGACACAGTCAGACAGGACCTCGTGAAGAGGGGTATGAACCCCAGGGTCCAGGAGGTTGACGAAGCCGTCGGGTTGGACAGGGAGTGGAGGTCGCTGAAGAAACTGGTGGACGACCTTCGCCACCGCCAAAACCTCCTCAACGAAGAGGTGGCTTCCCTCAAGAGGTCGGGCGCCGACATCGCGACCAAGGTCGCAGAGGTGAAGGGGATACCCCTCCAGATCAAGGAGACGGACGCCCGCGCAGAGGCCGCCCAGGCCCGCCTCAGACAGATTCTGATGGGGCTACCGAACATACTGCACGAGTCCGTGCCAATCGGTCCCGATGACAGTGGCAACGTGACCATCAGGACCCTCGGCGAGCCTCCCACCTACGATTTCAAGCTCCAGGATCACGTGGACCTGCTCACCAGGATGGGCTTCCTTGACATGGAGAGGGCGGCCAAGATTTCAGGCGCCAGGTTCTACTTCCTGAAGGGGGACGCCATGCTGCTGGAACAGTCCATCATGCGCTACTCGCTCGACTTCCTCGCTGCTCGGGGCTTCACGGCGGTGAGCCCGCCGATAATGATGAACAGGAAGGCCTACGAGGGCGTGGTGGACCTTAACGACTTCGGACCGGTCATCTACAAGGTCGAAGGAGACGACCTTTACCTCATCGCGACGTCGGAGCACCCGATGGTGGCCCAGCACATGGACGAGATAATCGACGGCCAATCGCTCCCGCTGAAATATTGCGGCTACAGTCCTTGCTTCAGGGTGGAAGCCGGTGCCCACGGCAAGGACACCAAGGGCATCTTCAGGACCCACCAGTTCTACAAGGTGGAGCAGGTGGTCCTCGCTCGTCCGGAGGAGAGCTGGGCGCTCCACGAGGAGCTGATCGGGAACGCCGAAGGCATCTTCCAGAGCCTGGGATTGCACTACAGGGTGGTGAACGTGTGCACCGGGGACATGGGGACGGTGGCGGCGAAGAAGTATGACCTGGAGGCGTGGATGCCCGTCCAGGGGAGGTTCCGGGAGATGGTGTCCTGTAGCAACGTCACCGACTATCAGGCTAGGAGGCTCATGACCCGCTACAGAGAGAAGCAGGGAACGGACCCCAAGGTCGTCCACACGCTGAACTCCACCGCGGTGACCACAAGGGCGCTTGTGGCGATTGTAGAGAACTTCCAGCAGCCCGACGGCTCCGTCCTGATACCAGCGCCCCTGATACCCTACATGGGCGGAAGGGACCGGTTGCGCGCCAGGTAGCCCGAGCGTAGTTTTTAAGGCGGTAAAAACGGGGGGCCGAATCAGATTGGTAAAGAAGGGACCGGCCAAGGTCAAGGACAAATGGAAGGCAAAGCAGTGGGTCACCGTCCTTGCCTCACCCTCTTTCGGAAACGCCCCCATAGGTAGGGTCCCCCTAACCGACGTGGCGAAGCCCGGCGGCAGGGTCGTCGAGACGACGCTCTACGACATCCTGAAGCAGGACCCCCAGCACTACAG
>JAPCJP010000083.1 GCA_027886885.1 Nitrososphaerota archaeon
CCGGGCCAAACAAGGTCGAGATCGATGGAGCTATCATGATAGTCTGCAACAACTGCGTGAGGCTCGGGAGACCCGTGGGGGGCCCCATAGTGAGGGACGCGCGGCCGAGCCCTATCCAATCGGCCTTCAGGTCTGCATCGAGTTCTTCTGGTTCTTCCGCACCCGAGTACGACGTAGACCCCGATTATTACCTGAAGATCAGGCAGGCTAGAGAGAAGCTGGGGCTTTCCCAGGATGACCTGGGAAGGATGCTGAACGAGAAGCCTTCCGTGATAAGGCTGGTCGAATCGAAGAAGCTGAAACCAGACCTCGTGCTGACGAGAAAGTTCATGCACCACCTGAAGGTGAATCTTCTCGTTCCTCTATCTGAGTTGGAAGGACGCGGTACGGGCATCTGAGCGCGAGCTGGGTCGCAATCGTAACCTGTTTCGCCTAGAAGGAGGTATGACTTTGGGCACCGGGAAGAGCATAAGGGTCCTGAGGATCGGACACAGGTATGTCAGAGACTACCGGACATTGACCCATCTTTGCCTCGTTTCACGCGCCTTCGGGGCGGAGGCTATCTACCTCGAGGAGATTGACGACGGGCTTATGGAAGGGGTGCGGGAAGTGAACGACGCGTGGGGAGGCACTTTCGAAGTACACAAGGTCCCTTCCTGGAAATCGACCATCACTGAGGCGAAGAAGGAAGGAAGGGTAGTCATTCACCTGACCATGTACGGCCTGCCGGTGCAGGACAAGGCGAAGGAACTAGTGGAGCACGATAAGTTCCTGATCGCGGTGGGAGGGCCCAAGGTCCCAGGCGATGTCTATCAGCTGGCTGATTACAATATCGCGGTGACCTCGCAGCCTCATTCGGAGGTCGCGGCTCTCGCAATCGTACTTCATGAGCTCCAAAGGGGGGAAGAGCTTAAGAAGGAGTTTGGGCCCGCAAAGATGAAGATCATTCCTTCCGAGAAAGGCAAGAGGGTAGAGAAACCAACGTGAAAATAGAATATGAAGATACGTTCGTCAAAGTGGCCGGGCTGATAGGAGGCCCCGACTACGTCAGGGTAGCGAGAGCTCTGCTAAACAACGAAAACGCCACCGACGAAGAGATAGCTTCTGCGACAGGGTTGAAGATCAAGACTGTGAGGAAGGCCCTTTACGACCTGTTCGGGAGGTCCCTTATCACGGGCGTCAGGGTCAGGGACCCGAAGAGAGGCTGGTTCGTATACAGGTGGAAGGCGCAGAGAGACCAGACTGATGGCTTCATACAGACCCAGAAGAAGAAAATCCTGAACAGATTGAAGCAGCGCCTCGAGTACGAAGAGGCGCACGAGTTCTACCACTGCGGCACACCGACCTGCGTGACGCGCACGTTCGAAGAGTCGATGGAGTCATTCTTCAGATGTCCGACCTGTCAGAAGGCTCTGAACAGGGTGGACAACACCGAGCTCAAGTCGGCACTCCGCTGGAAGATTAAGCAGCTGGAAGAGGACATCAGCAAGTGATTCCGGACGAAGAGCAATCCCTAGCTCTTCACGCCAAGTACGGGAGCAACGAACGGGTGGTTACCCATTGTCTGACCGTTACAGGTGTCTCAAGGAGGTTGACGGATGCCTTCATCGCGAGAGGAAGTGCTATCGATAGGCGGGCGGTCCTGGCGGGGGCGCTTCTGCACGACATAGGAAGGAGCAGGACCCAGACGGTGGAGCACGGATACATCGGCGCGAAGATTCTCGAAGAAGAAGGGCTCGATGGAGTCGTCGTGGAGATAGTCAAGCGGCATGTTGGAGCGGGCATCTCAAGCGAGGAGGCGACATCCCTCGGCTTCCCCAAGGGAGATTACATTCCCAGGACCTTGGAGGAGAAGGTCGTTTGCTTCTCGGACAAGATGGTCAGCTCGGACGCGGTGAGGCCCTTCGAAGAGGAGGTGAAGCGGTTCCTGAGGAAGGGACACGATGTCGAGAGGTTGCGGCGACTGAAGAGCGACGTAGCTGAAGCACTAGGCGCGGACCCCGAGTCTGTAGTTCTCCCAGCTCGTTAAATCGTTTTATATGTGCGGCGAGGGCCGTCAACAAGTTAGCGAGGTGGGGAAGCCAGGTCATCCCGGCGGGCTCATAAGTTCCCACTGAGACACCCGCAGAACGGTGGTTCAAACGGATCGTGGATTTAATTCCGGTCCTGAAAATCCACCCCTCGCTACCTAATCTCAAGCATCCTAACAAGTCGGCAACTGCAAATTCCTCAATCGCTCCGGCTGAATCCAGCCTTCAACAATGGGATGGGGCGAACATACCTCTCTGCCGTATCGTATGAGTTGCTTCGTGAGATGCCTCTGCGCGCCGGGAGAGGGCAGGTAAATCCCAACGTGGATGTCCCTAGGAACGACGGTAATTTCTTTCATCTTCCCGACTGCCTTGGCGCCGCATGTCCGGCACTGGAAGCCCTTTCCCGTCCCCTCTGACTTTGTAGCCTTCCCACACTTCTCGCACGCAGGGTTTGCATACCTCACCTTCGGCTGGACCCAAACGACCTCAATCTTCTCTATATTGAGGATGGCGGGATGCTTCGACGTCGCCCGGCGTACGCCCCCGAAGAGGCGCACCTTGTCTCCTCGCATCAACATCCGTGCCATTCTCAGAAGATCCCCAGCCGGTTCGTAGACTGCGGAAGGCACCAACGACCCTGCAACATCGAGAGAGATGTACAGGTGCCTGCCCTCTCCTTCTACCATCGATACGATTTGACCTCCCACCCAGCCGGCTGAGTAGGCACTCAACGGAAGGGCGAGCTTCTTTGTCAGATGAGCGTCCGTGCACTGGTTTGACAGGTAGACCATGTACCCTGCCAGCTCCTCTTCGTATCTCACCATCTTGAACGTCGTCAGCGCAGCGCCCGGCGAGTTAGCCCGGATCCCAAGGAAGACTGGGTCAGGGCCATGGGGGGTTATCAGCACCCTCCTGGCACAATAATCGTAGTTGTTGAGGGAGTGAGGGTAAGTCTCACGCTCCGCACGCTTGACCGAATCGGAGTCCACCATCCTAGGCGTGCCGCAATTCCCAGGCTGCCTGTACGCTATGACCTCGTAAGTGTGGTCATCCTCTTCGTTGAATCCCAGGCTCGCCGCGGCTCCCACGATCCCCATGCCGTTCCCGAGGGTAGAGCTCCTGATACCTCTGTCCTGCAGTATCTTGGCTACTTTCTTCGAGTTCACCACCCCTGAGATGGCCGCCTCGTAGAGCGGACGAAAGATGCGGGCATCAGGAGCCCCCTTGAGGAACACGGCGCCCGAGTTGGCGCCGTTCTCGACGTCGGACAGTTCGCTCAGCAGCGAGTCGGCCGTCTCGAAGGCATCGTCCGGGCTCTCCGACTCGAAATCTAGTGCGACCGCCGCGTTCCCCCGAGTCTTGAACGGGACGTTAGGGTTGAGTCTGACCAACCGCGGATAGCGCCGGAAGGCGCACCCTTGCGCGAGAAGCGTGCTGACAATCTGATAACCGAGGTGAGTGGTGCAGTGTCCCATCCTCGAGTCTGTGTCATCTAGCGCTATCAGACACCGCAAGAGAAACGAATAAGGCTGAAAGGATGGCTTGATTTAAGCGATGTCAGGCGGAGGGCGGAACTGAGGCGCGCGACAGACTATGGCAAGCCCGTCGCTGGACGGAACCTCGATGACGGACGGGCGATTCTCATGAGCGCCACGAGCAATAGTATCACCACCACATCGAATACCAGAACCCCCAGGTACGATACGGGCAGTGCCAATGACCCGGACGAGCCGGATGTAGTTGCAGCACTAGAGGAAGGTTGTACGGTGCTTTGCGATTGTTGCGTGCTGGCCGTCGTCGCAGACGAACCGCCGGTCGTTACGAGCATCACGGTGCCGAGTTCGTCGTTGGTAGCGTAGATTTCCGAGTTCGATGGGTTATACAGGAGGGTATCCGGACCAAAGTCAACGGTCACGTTCTGCACTTGGTTCGCCCCGGATATGGCCGACAGGAAGCCTTTCGGGTTGTTCCCGAGCGTCAGCCCGTTGGAGTTGGCGACGTAGATGTTGCCGTTCGCAGGGTCGTAGACCGGGGAATTCGGGTCCTGACCGACACTCGCCTGCCCGACGGCCGATGTGCCGGAGATTGCCACCACCAGTCCGTGGTCGCCAATCTCGTGGCACGCGACGTAGACCTCATTGTTCTGCGCGTTGAGCGCCAGCCCGACCGGGACCCCGCTGATCGTTACGTTCGCGACACCTTGAGTCCCGGATATCACGGAGACCGATTCCCCGTTTGTATTTGCCGTATACACGTAGCCGTTCGATGGGTCATAGACCAGGGCCTCTGGCGTGGCGCCGACCGAAATGTTGGCGACGTCTTTCGTCCCCGAAATCACCGAAACCTGGCTCGAGCCGAGGTCGGCCACGTACATGTCGTTGTTCGAAGGATTGTAGACAATCGCGAAGGGGGTGACACCAACCGAGACCGTGGCAGTCAAGGTCGTCCCGGAAAGCACCGCCACCAGGTCTCCGGAGGATAGAAGAGACTTGACATATCCGACATACACGTCTTGGTTCGAGGGATTGTAAGCGAGCGACTGCGGCTCAATGCCGATGGACACATTCCCGACCACGCTCGTCCCTGATAGGACAACGACGCTCTCGCTGTTGTAGTCCGCCACGTATACGTCGTTGTTGGCCGGGTCATACAAGAGTGCCGCGGGCTGGCTGAAACCCGTGATGTTCTTGACTACAGTCGAGCCGGAGAGCACCGTGACGCTCTTGGAAAAGAGGTCGGCCACATAGACATAGTTGTTGGAACTGTCGTACGCCATCGCGAGCGGCCGCGTACCGACTTTCACGCTCGAAGTCTCCGTGTCGGCATGCACAAACGCGACCCCGATGACGGAGGCAAGGAACAACGAAACGAAGAGCGCCGCCACGAATGACTTTTTCATTCAGCCAACACAGGATTTCTCAATTTATAAGGCTGACGAGGTACTCGCATGGCCCCCTTCGAAGCGAGGCTGCGCGCGTGAGACGGCATCCTGCCAGCGGGTCAATGGTAGTCCTTAACTCTCAAGGCGCCGTTGACTACTGAGCATCTGCGACTGCTTCCGATGTCGAAGTGAGCGAGTTTGACCTCGGAACCTCGTGTGTGAGGCTGATAAGAGTAGGAGATCTACGCAAAGAACACCGGGTCGGGGAGCGTCGCGGACTACTTCTATGCTGACG
>JAPCJP010000031.1:0-18232 GCA_027886885.1 Nitrososphaerota archaeon
GCGGCACGCTGAGCTTTGCGGCAGGTGGCACACTGCTGGGCAACGGCAACACGACATACATCGGCTGGAGCGCCTCCACAGAAAAGGGACCTAGCGTGCCCTTCGCGCAGATGGAAACACTCTACAGCGAGGCACAAAAGGCCACCAGCGCTACATCAGCTCAGACCTACGAAGCACAACTCGACACTCTCTACAATCTATACGGTTGCACAATCCCAATACTTCAGGTAGCCAACACGGTAGGGTATCCGAGCTCCGTCACAGGAGTCGTCTGGAACTCCCTCACCGACAGCCCAGTCTATCAAAACCTAGCGACATAAGTTGAATGATAGAGGCCCAAAACGCCTCTATTCCTCCCTTTTTCTGCGTGACTAGAGAATGGACTGGAAGATCCGTAGTACATTGGGTGTCGACTTAGAAGCGCGGGACGTCGTATCGGAACTCGTCGAGCGCCTTTTGGTTAAGGGTCACACCGAGGCCGGGCCTCTCGGGTAGCTTGATGGTCCCGTCCGAGTCCATCGTGAACGCCTCGTTCGTCAACTCCCTCCTGATGCGCCCGGGCATGAGGGGGTACTCCATGAATGGGGAGTTCACAGAGGATGCGACGAGGCTTAGGTTTGCAGCGAAGCTGACGTTGGTCTTCCAGCAGTGGGGGAGGTAGAGCTTGCCCCTGTCGTGGGCGAGGTTCGCTATCCTTCTGCACTCTGTTATCCCGCCAGCCTCGGTCGCGTCCGCCTGGACGATGTCCACCTTCCCCTTGTCCATCAGCTCGGTGAGCATGAACCTGGTGGTATGCTCCTCCCCCGCAGCGATCTTGACGCTGGTTGAGCCAGAGAGCTTTGCGTAGCCGTCGAAGTTGTCGGGTTGCAGCGCCGCCTCCAGGAAGTAGACGTTGTATTTCTCCAGCTCCTTGGCGAAGCGGATGGCTTCCGTGGTCTCGAACCCCATGTATGCGTCGAACATTATCGCTGTCTTCTCGCCCAGCACCTCTCGAGCGACCCTGATCATGTTCAGCATGCTCCCGTCACGGAGCCCCCTTCGGTAGCAGTGGAACTTTATTGCCCTGAACCCGGCGTCCTTGACCGATTTCAGGTTCTCGGCGACGAAATCGTCTGTGAGTTCCTCCTTGGTCGTCGCGAAGTGGTTGTGGCTCGCGTAGGGGACGACGGCATCCTTACCGCCGGCTCCGCCCAGGAGCTTGTAGACGGGTTGGTTGTAGTATTTGCCCACGATGTCCCAAAGGGCGATATCGATACCGCTCATCGCCCATATCCCGAGACCTCTCCTCCCGTTGATCTCTGAGGCTAGGTACATCTTTTCCCAGAGGTACTCCACGTTGAGCGGGTCCTCCCCGAGCAGGACCTCCTCGAAGCCGGTCCACTGGACGAAGGAGCCCTTCCTTATGAGGGCGCTCACCGCGATCGGGTGGCCGTCGCACTCGCCGATCCCCTCGATGCCGGAGTCGGTCTCCACCCTCACCACCAGGTCGTCGAGCAGACCCTCGTCGGGGAGGTTCGTAGTTCCGATGTGCCGCTCGGGGGTCGTCTTCTTCGTCTGGAGTATGATGGGTTCGACCTTTGTGATCTTCATTCTGCGAACGGCCCGTTCGGCGCCCCGTTCGTCTTAAATCTCTGTCGATGCTGCGGCCCGTTACGGGAAGCCTAAAAATCCCCGCGACCTCTCGTCGTGCCATGGTGGCCGAGACCCTTCTTTCTGACATGTCCCTCTGCACGCCCTCGAGCGCCCTGAGCTCGGGTCCGAAAAGAGGTCGATGGAGGCTGATAGACTACGAGGCGGAAGGCCTTAAGGGCAAGATGCTCTGGGCGAACTCGAAGACGGCTGCTCCCGAGGTCACGCTGGCCCCCGGGGTTCCCGGCTGGCACGAGGTCTATCTGGGGATTTGGGATTGGGCCTGGTCCAAGGTCCCCGTGATGATCACGGAGTCGGCGGCCGAGGGTGGCAACCTCCTGAAGATACGGCTGAGCGGCGAGAAAGCATTCACGACCATCGCAAAGGAGTACTCGGACTTCAAGGTCGAGGAGGTGTACTGGAAGAGCGCGGACCTTACCGGGCAATCTTTCGTCATGGGTCAACAGTCGGAAGGGATCTCTAGGAGGGCGAGCTTGGCCTACATCAGGCTCGTGCCGCTGTCGGGCGAGCGGATGGCTGACACCCAACGAGAAGCCGCGAGGCTCGACACGAAGCGGCTTGTCGCATTCAATGACGGGTGGAGCTGGATATACGAGAACCATCCGAACACGAGGGAGGACATCGATTCCCAGATAGTCCGGTATCCTGGGAGCGACTTCGGCAAGGTGTTCTACGAAGCAGGTTATGCGGCTCCGCAAGGGCTGTCCGTCTACGACATCGACGACTTTCCTCGTGTGGGGGAGGAGTACGCCAACGACAGCATACGACGGTTCAAGGCCGCGGGAATAGACCCGTTCGAGGAAGCCCTACGATTCGGCCACAGCATCGGACTGGAGGTCTTCGGGAGCTTGCGTCTGGGGATGCCCAAGACCGCCCCGCCGTTCGACATAGGTCCGCAGGACGGAGGCGCGTTCTTCCTCAACAACATCGCTTTTCAGTGCGTCGACAGGGACGGATCGACCTTCCCCTCGGTCAGCTACGCCTTCCCGGAGGTCCGCTCCCACGTGGTCAAGGCATTCGAGAAGCCCATTGTGCTTGGGGCGGACGGCATCACGGCCTTGTTCCACCGGGGTCCTCCGTTCGTGCTCTACGAGCAGCCCCTTGTCGATGGCTTCATGGCCAAGGGCGGCGAGGACCCGAGGAAGCTGCCCGAGAACGACGAGCGATGGCTCAGGTTCCGTGCGGGAGCGATGACGGACTTCATGCGCGAGTTGAGGAAGAGCGCCGTCGAGGTCTCTGCCAGGGTCGGGAGGGAAGTGCCAAAGGTGGCCTGTGTGGTCTTCCCTACGAGGGACGAAAACTTGCGTTATGGGGTGGACGTGGAGTCGTTCGTGAAAGAAGGGTTGGTCGACTACGTCTTTGCCAGGGATGTCCTGTACGCGACATGGGAGGACAAGAAAGCGGACGTCCCATTCTTCACGGGCCTGACCCGCGGGACAAAGTGCAAGTTCTTCGTGATGTTGGGGAGCGCAGCCTCATCCTACCGCGCGCTAGGGAGCAGCGGGGACATCGGCAATGCCTACGCCACAAGGGCGGGGGAGCTTTACCGCCAGGGCGTCGATGGACTCTCCTTCTGGGACACCAACTTCCAGGACAAATACACGGCCACCTGGTCCGTGCTTCGAAGGCTGGGGCACGCTGACGAACTCAAGGCTGGTGTGTTCAAACCGAGGAAGGTGCGCTCGATCACCCTGAAGAAAGTAGGGGGGATCGACGTGAGCTTCAAGCACGACGCTTGGTACTACGTCTGACCCCTGGGCCTGGAGGACAGGGGCTAGAGCTTGCCCTCCCGGTGGAGGACTTCCGCCATCCTCTCCTTCACCCCGACCGGGAAGCGCACCTTGGCGTTATCCCGCCTCGCCGACTCGTATATGCCCATGATTATCTCGATGGCAGCCCGCCCGTCGCGCCCGTTGCACCTGGGTTGTCTCCCCGTGTCCATGCACTCCAGCATGTCCTTCGCCGCGAAGAGCAGGGGTGCGCCAGTCCACGGCGGTGGGGGCATCTCCGTCTTCTGAAGCTCGTACCACCAGGGCTGCTCGAATTCGCTCATCTTCGAGGTCCACGCCCCATCCTCGAGCCCGAGTCTGATCAAGCCACGTTCGAACTGGAGCTCCATGTCCGGCAGGGCGTACTCGGTGAGCTCGTCTACCACGACGACTCCATCTACCCCGTTCTTGAACTGGAATATGGCGCTCGCGCTGTCCTCCACCGGGAACTCCTTCCTCTTTCTCTTGCCCGCGGTCCCGATGACCCAGTCGACCTCGCCTCCAAAGAACCGCATGAGGTCGAAGAGGTGGACCGCGTCGTGGAGCATCGGCCCCTCGGTCTGAGCCTCCCACTCCGGGATGGGCTTGCAGCCAGTCCACCGGGCAGAGATGTGCAGGAGCTCACCCATGCTCTTGTTCTGCACCACCTGTCGCGCAGCCTCGAACCTGCCATCCCATCGGCGGGTGCAGTTGACGAGCATGATGACGCCAGCCTTGTCGCAAGCGGCGAGCATCCTATCGCACTCCTCGAGGCTGAGGGCCAAGGGCTTTTCGCAGAATATACCCCTCACACCGGCTGCGGCGATGGCCTCTACCTGCTCTGGATGTAGCGGAGGGTGCGTCGTCACCGCTACGATGTCGAGCTTCTCCTTGGCGAGCATCTCCTTGTAGTCGGTGTACAGGGCAGTGACGCCATACTTCTTGCCGAACTTCTCCATGCGCTCCTTGCCCCTGCTCGCCGCGGCGACCAGTTTCGCGTTTGGGAGCATCGCGAACGCGCCTGCGATGGAGGCCGGATGCGTGCCTGGGTTCTCGTCGAATTGCCACGCTATCCTTCCCGTGCCGATGATTCCAATCCGATAGACCAAGTTGTGTCGGCCTCCCTTCGGGCCTTGGGGCCATTAAGTCTATCCGAGATTCGGGTCGCGAATTATTCCTAGGCCGGTTCCACGGTCGGGACGACCGGGGTCGAGCGTCTGGAGCGCCTTCGCGGGTTGTCGCGACAACCCCCACAATGGGACCCCCAATCTGGCTAGGGACATCGACGAGAACGTTAATATCGTTCTCTCTTGGTCTATCGCGGTAAGAGATGGAGAAGCTCGTAGAGGTCGAGGACCTTTCTGTTTCGTATTACTCCTATCGCGGTGTCGTCCACGCCCTCAACGGGGTCTCGCTTGAGGTGGGACAGCAGGAGACGATCGGTCTCGTCGGTGAGACAGGCTCTGGCAAGTCGACCATAGGGCTCGCCATCGTCGGGCTGATACCCAACCCCGGTCGGGTCGACGGAGGCAAGATATCCATAGACGGAGAGGACCTTTCCGGCAAGTCCAAGGACCAGATGAGGGAGTTCAGGCGCACGAAGCTTGCTCTCATCTTCCAGGACCCCTCCACTGCCCTGAACCCGGTCCTCAGGATCGGGGACCAACTTGCCGAAGCCTTTGCGGCCAAGAGGGGGATTTCGAGGAAGGAGGCGAAGAAGATGGCAGTCGACATACTTGCGGAGGTAGGGATTTCCAATCCGAAGGTCGCGAACCAGTATCCACACGAGCTGAGCGGAGGCATGAAGCAGAGGGTGATGATAGGCATGGCCCTCACGGGGAACCCGGAACTCCTGATAGCAGACGAGCCGACTTCCTCCCTCGACGTCACCCTGCAGGCTCAGATCATGGAGCTGCTGGCGGACGTGAGCAAGAAGAAGCAGATGGCCGTCCTCCTCATCACCCACAACATAGGGGTGGTCTCTCGCTACTGCGAGAGGGTCGCTGTGATGTACGCGGGGAACATCGTGGAGACCGGTACCACCCGGAACGTCCTCAAGTTCCCGGCCCACCCGTACACGCAGGGGCTCCTCTCGGCCGTCAAGCTCGGGACGAGGAAGCAGCTCACGTCCATTCCGGGGACGGTCCCGGACTTGATCAACCTCATCCCCGGGTGCCCCTTCGCGCCGAGGTGCAGCCGCGTCATGGACGTCTGTAGCAAGGTAAAGCCGCGGCTCACCAAGGTCAAAGACGACCAGTACGCGGCCTGCCACCTGTACGAGGGAGCGATGCCAGCGTGAGCCTGCTCAAGACCGAGGACCTCCAGATGTACTTCCCCATCAGGGGAGGGGTGCTGAGACGGGCGAAGACCTACGTCCGCGCGGTCGACGGAGTGAGCTTCACCATCGAAAAGGGGGAGACATTCGGGCTGGTGGGGGAGAGCGGGAGCGGCAAGACGACGATCGGGAGGATGATACTCAAGATAATCCAGCCCACCGGCGGCAAGATCTACTTCGACGGGGTGGACATCACAAAGGCCAAGGGGAAGCAGCTCAAGCAGTTGCGGGCTAGGATGCAGATGGTGTTCCAGAACCCATACTCCTCCCTCAACCCACGCAAGACCGTGATGCAGATACTGAAGGACCCATTCAGGATCCACAGGCACCTCTCCAACCGGGAAGCGGAGCACCGCGTCATCACCCTGCTGGAGATGGTGGGACTGAGCGCCGAACACGCGCAGAGGTACCCCTACGAGTTTTCGGGAGGGCAGAGGCAGAGGATAGCCATAGCCAGGGCGATCGCCCTCAGCCCCGAGTTCGTCTTCTTTGATGAACCCACCTCGTCCCTCGACGTCTCCGTGCAGGCGCAGATTCTCAAGAACCTCGTGCAGCTTCAGGAGACCTTCGGCCTGACCTGCCTCTTCGTGACCCACAACATCGAGGTCATCCAGTGCGTCGCCGACCGAGTCGGGGTGATGTACCTGGGCAAGCTGGTGGAGACCGGCACGAACGAAGCCATCTTCTCGAATCCGCTCCACCCGTACACCAAGGCGCTCTTCTCCGCTGTCCCCGATGTGGACCCCGATGTCAAGAAGGAGAGGATAATGCTGCCCGGGGAGATTACCTCAGCGGTAGGAAAGCTCCCAGCGTGCCGCTTTTTCAACAGGTGCCCCCTCGCGAAAGAGGGACTGTGCGACGTGGTCGAGCCACAGTTGCGCGACGTGGGAAAGGGACACATGGTCGCCTGTCACATGGTCCCTGATGGCGCAGGGCTGGCGGACGTCCCAAGGGCATCCTGAGCCCCCGGCCCTCGCCTCAACCGGACTGTCTTCGCAGCTGCGGGTCTAGTGCGTCCTGAAGGCTGTCCCCTATTATGTTGAAGCTCAGTGAGACTATGATAATCACTAGTCCAGGGGCTATGGCGAGGGTGGGGTCCTGCACCAGGTACGCGTACCCTTCTGATACCATCGAGCCCCAGTCTGCGGTGGGGGGCTGGACACCGACCCCGATGAAGGACAAGCCTGCGAGCGAGACGATAGCGGTCCCTATGGAGAGGCTCGCCCAGACGATGACGGGCTGGATAGAGTTGGGGATGATCTCCCCAAAGAGTATGGAGAAGCTGTTCTTGCCCAGCACCCTCGCCGCGGTGGCGTACTCCTTCTCCTTTTCCAGGAGTATGACCCCCCTGGTGATCCTCGCTATCCCCGTCCAGTTGACCAACGATAGTGCGATGAAGGCAGCTATGGCTCCTTTTCCAAGGATGTAGGCGAAGAGTATCGCCAGGACTATTCCGGGAAAAGAGATTACAATATCGGTGAATCTCATGATCACCTCGTCCACCTTGCCGCCGAAGTAGCCCGAGACGGCCCCGACGGGGAGTCCGATGGCTGTGCTCACGACGACGACAATGATCCCGACGATCATGGAGATCCTGGACCCCCAGATCAAGCGGCTCAGGATGTCCCTTCCTAGCTCGTCGGTACCGACCGGGTGAGCCTGGGTTGGCCCTAGGAAGGCCTGGGAGAGGTGCTGGAAGTTGGGCGCGTACGGCGACAGGATTGGAGCAAAGATCGCCACGAGGTAGGAAACGGCGACGACTATCATCGCCGCGACCGTAATCTTGCTCTTCCTCATCATACGGAAGGTGAATGCGAGCTCCCTGAACTGGGGATTCCCGGCAAGCCTCTTGCGCAAGCCCTGCGGCTTTTCAGTGCTCATCCGACACGAATCCTCGGGTCGATTAGCCCGTATGCCAGGTCCACTATGAGGTTAGCTGTAGCGTAGATCAGCGCCTCAACCAGGACGACTCCCTGTAGGGCGGGAAAGTCGCTCGCGTAGATAGCAGCGACCGTATACTCCCCGATCCCGTTCCAAGTGAATATCGTCTCGGTAAGCACGGCGCCGCTCAGGAAACCGCCGATGAGCAGCGCGATGTACGTGGTCATGGGGATGAGTGCGTTGCGGAAGGCGTGCCTGTAGATTACAACGCGCTCACGGAGACCCTTCATCCTCGCGGTCCGTACGTAATCTGAAGTCATCGCCTCGAGCATCGAGGACCGGAGGAGTCTCATGGCGATAGCAGCGCCCCCGAGACCGAGAGTGAGCCCCGGGAGTACCAGGTGGATCAGCGCATCCCAGAACTCTGGGATATTCCCTGCGATCAGCGAATCCACGGTGTATAGGCCGGTCACCGTAGGCGGGGGGATGAACTGAGGGCTGAGACGGCCCACGCCGACCCATCCGAGGTCTCTGAAGAAGATGAGGAGGAGGATTATCGCAATCCAGAACGATGGTGCGGAGTTGCCCGTGATGGCGAAAATTCTCCCTATGTGGTCTGCCACTGAGTTCTTCCTTGTCGCGGAGATGACCGCTACCGGGATGGCAATCAACAGGGTGAAGAAGAGGGCGGCGATCGAGAGCTCAACGGTTGCAGGGAGCCGTGCAAGGATGTCGCTCGTCACGGGTTGCGCGTCCTGGAAGGATACGCCCAGATTCCCATGTAGCACGCCGACTATGTAGTCGTAATATTGGACGGGCAGGGGCTTGTTCAGGCCCCAGAGGGCGGTCAACCTCGCCGCGACCCCGGGGTCTACAAACAGGTGGCCCATGACGAGCGCAACGGGATTGCTTGGGATTACCCTCGATATCAGGAAGGTCAGTGTAACGGCCCCCCACATCACTACCAACAACAGGAGGAGCCTGCGAGCGAGGTACCGCCAGAAACCCATCTTCCACTGGCAGGGGGCCGACTTCGTATAAATGCTTTGAAACGGTCGATTAACCTGCGATTAGTTCAACCTGGCGATTTGCCATACCTGTATTTTTCGACTACGTCCTCGTTGAGGGTTACCCCCAACCCTGGGTTCTCGGGGAACTTCATCCTGCCGCTCGAATCGATTTGGAACGTCTCGTTGGTCAGTTGGTTCCGCAGGATGCCCGGGATGATGGGGAACTCGACATAGGGGGCGTTTATCGTCGAGGCTACGACGTTCATGTTCGCTGCAAAGCTGATGTTGGTCTTCCAGCAGTGCGGGATATACTTCTTTCCCCGGTCATGGGCGAGGGCTGCTATCCTCTTGACCTCGGTGATCCCTCCAGCCTCCGTCGCATCTGCCTGCACTATGTCCACCTTGCCCTTGTCCATCAGCTCCGTGTGCATGAACCTGGTGGTATGCTCCTCCCCAGCCGCTATGTCGATCGTCGTCGAGTAGGAGAGCTTGGCGTACCCGTCGAGGTTGTCCGGCTTCAGTGCAGCCTCGATGAACCCAATGTTGTAGGGCTCCACGCTCCTTGCGAACCTGATCGCCTCGTCCGTGTCCAGGGCCATGTAGAGGTCGAGCATCAGGGGTATCTCCTCCCCCAACTCCTCCCTCGCGAGCTTGACGAGCTTCGCCATCGTGCCGTCACGAAGCGTCTTGGGGTCGGTGTGGACCTTTGCAGCCCTGTAGCCGGGCTTCTTGATCGATTCTCTGCAAGTCCGGACGACCTCGTCAGGGGTCGAACCGAGGGAGTTGAGGCTGGCATAGGGGGTGACCGCGTCCTTTCCCCCCGCGCCCCCGAGAAGCTGGTAGACCGGCCGCTTGTAGTACTTGCCCGCGATGTCCCAGAGCGCCACGTCTATGCCGCTCATCGCCCAGATGCTGAGCCCTCGTCTCCCCGAGTTTGCGAAGGAGTTGTACATCTTCTCCCACAGGTAGGTGATGTTGAGCGGATTCTCCCCGATGAGAAGCTGCTCGAAGTCCCCCCAGTGTGGGAACGCGCTCCCTCGGATTATCGAGCTTATGACCAGCGGATGGCCATCGCACTCGCCTACTCCGTATATGCCCTCGTCCGTGTGGACCTTGACCACTAGCGCGTCGATCAGCCCCATGTCCGTATCGGAGTTCCGCGCTCCCCCGATCTGCAGGATTATCGGTTCGACCTCTGTTATCTTCACTTTCGAGCGTCCTCGGTTGGATTCCTCATGTTTTATTCCTTTGGCCCCGCGACGACGCAATTATCGCAGGTTCCCGTACTTTCCGACAAGATTCATATACGCCAGTCGGTCTACCGGCCATGTTGACAATCGACAGCAAAAAAGCTGTTTCAACAACTATCGTCATCGTCATCATCGTCGTCCTAATCATCGCCGCCATCGGTGGCATCTATCTCGCAAGTCAGAACCACTCGACCGCGACCTCTACGACAACCGTCACCTCGACGGGAACCGGAACTACCGTAACGACCACTGTCTCCAGTAGCTCCTCGGGAGCGATATCCACTGGCGAGCTCGCCATCGGAGTCGTGAGCCCTGAGTGGGGTACGAACCACATCGGAGACGACGTGAACTGCGGCTGGGGTGAAGGATGGTACTCGTACAACTACGAGCAACTGTTCCAGTACAGCCCCTCCGGGTTGAAGGCTGGTAACTACATCCCTGTCCCGTGGCTCGCAAACAATTACACCGAGTCCGCGGACGGCCTCACGTACACGATCAACCTCCAGCAGAACGTCAAGTTCCACAGCGGGAACTCCATGACCTCTGCGGACGTGGTCTACTCGATAGACAGGTTCGTCTTCGACAACAATGAATCCGCCAACTTCCAGAACTGCCCAGGCGCTGGGGAGATATACAGAAGCTCCTTCGGCTCCTTCAAGAGCATCGCAGCGACAGGGACCTATCAGGTCACCCTGACGCTCAACTACCCAGACCCGAACGTGCTGAACGAACTAGCCAACCAAGGAATGAGCATCCTAGACAGCAAGTTGCTCCAGCAGCACACGGTGGTCAGCGGTACAGGCTCTAACACCACGAGCGACTACGGCTTCGCCTGGCTAGACGCCGGACCCACGGATGCAGGGACAGGACCGTTCCAGCTCACGAGCTTCACCTATGAGCAGAGAGCTGAGCTACAGTCCTTCTCTGGATACTGGGGCGGACCGGGCGGTAACTACACCAGCAACGTCAAGACCATCATCATGATCCCGTACGCTGACCCGACAACGGCGCAGTTCGCACTGCTCCAGGGCCAGATCAACGAGGTCCAAGATGAGACAACCAACGCCATCAACTCCATCTCACAAACCCAAGGCTTCAACGTGCTGACCCAGCCGACATTCCTGGGCTTCAGCCTCTACATGCACCCAGTAGGTCCGTTGTCTGACTGGCGTGTCAGAGACGCTGTCAAGGACGCGATCAACTACACCGCCCTCACAACGACCCTGACAAACGGCTACGGCAAGGCAGACAGCTCCATCTACTTCTCAGGCATGCAAGGATACACTAGCGCACAAGCGAACTACTACGGCGCGCCCGGACCGAACGACACTGGCGCCACCACGCTGCTAAAGGAGGCTGGGTACCCGAACGGGTTCACAGTCAATCTCTACACCAGGCCCTCGTCAAGATACGGAGTAACATTCGTTGACATGGCCGAGATTCTGGTGCAAGACCTAGCCGCGGTCAACATCACACTGAACATCAACGTCTACGTCGTCGGTGAGTTCTATACACTCGCAGAGAACACCAGTCTCGCAGGCATCTGGACCGTCCCGAACAGCCTTATCGTCCTCTCCCCAAGCTCTAACATAGTAGAGTGGTACGGGAGCGGTGATACGACGTTCATAGGATGGAACGCAAGCACAGAGAAGGGTCCAGGCGTGCCATTTACACAAATGACACAGCTCGCCAACGAGACGGCAACCGCGACGACACTAGCCCAAGCGAACATGTACGCAGCACAATTCGACACCCTATACCAAAAGTACGGCCCTGTCATACAGATGTTCCAGCTCTCTAACACGATCGCTTACGCGAGCAGCGTGCAGGGCGTAGTCTGGAATTCTGTGACAGACGAAGGAATACCCAACTATCTTCAAATAACTTAATCAGATAGAGGCGACGATGCCTCTATTCTCCCCCTTTTGTTTTCAATCCAAGGGGATGCTCCGAACGTCGTTTTCAGCGGGGCCGGAAAAAGCATTATAACAATAACCCCGATGCGAGTGTCATGCGCAGAGTAAAGGCAGGCGTTCTCAGGAAGTTCACGGCATCAGTCTTCGAGGCTGCAGGCACTCCCGAGGACATCGCGGAGACGGTCTCGAACATGCTCGTCAAGGCCAACCTCTGTGGGGTAGACTCGCACGGAGTCATCCGCATCACGGAGTACATCGGGGAGATGGACAGGGGGCAATACAAGGTCAAGGAGCGGCCGAAGATAATCAAGGAGAAGGGCGGCATAGGCATAGTCGACGGCAGGTGGGGGTTCGGACAGATAACGGGGATCATGGCGATGGAACTGGCCATGAAGAAGGCGAAGACCCACGGGATCGGTGCGGTCATCGCGAAGAGGACCAACCACATCGGAAGGGTCGCGGACTATACCGAGCTCGCCATCAAGAACAAGATGATCGGGTTCGGGCTGACGAACGGGGGCGTGGCGGTCGCACCGTGGCAGGGCAAGGACGGGCTCCTCGGGACCAACCCGATAAGCTACGGCATCCCTGCGTGGAGGGGCGACCCCATCGTCATGGACTACGCCACCTCGGTCTCCTCCTATGGCAAGATAGACATCTACAGGAGCAAGGGGAAGGAGCTGCCCAACGGATGGGTCCAGGACAAGGAGGGCAATCCTAGCAACGACCCGGGCTTCTTCTCCAAGGGGGGCACCATCCTCACCTTCGGCGGTTACAAGGGCTATGGGCTGAACCTCGTCGTCGAGTCTCTAGGCGGGGCTTTGCTGGGGGAGGGGGTCTCCGACGAATTCGTCGGCCAGAACGGGACCTACATGCAGGCCATCGACGTGGAGCACTTCATCCCATTCGCCAAGTTCGGCAAGGACATCGATAAGCTCGTCACCAAAATGAGGAAGAGCCGCCCTGCACCCGGATACACCGAGGTGCTCGTCCCCGGTGACCCTGAGCGGCGCGCGTTCGCAGAGAGGTCAAAAGCCGGAATCGAGCTGAACGACGCCATTTGGGAGATGACGATGAAGACAGCCAAGCGGTTCGGGGTAGAAGAGCCCGAGACGGTCTAGGCGCGCCTCACTTCAGGCAGGCTCTGACCTGGGCGATCCAGGTCGTGAACTGAGAGACGATGTCCAGGTTCGCAGTCAGGGGCTGGTCCTCGAACTTGGGGACGATTTCCTTGTAGTGATACCGCCCGTCCTTCTTCTGGACCCCTATGAGGTAATCGCCCACCTTCTTGGCTCCCCGGAGGAACTTCTCCTCCCCAGTCATCTGGTAAAGGATGGCGTCGGCCCAGGCGAGCTTGTGCGCCAGAGCGGAGTTGTAAGTCCCCCTGCAGGCGTCCACGAAATCGAAGTGGTCCTTGGCGAGCTTGAGGTACTCGCGCTTGCCGGTGGCGCCGTACAGCCTCGCTAGGAGGGATATGGAGAGACCGAAGTTGAAGTAGCCCTGGAGGTCCTTGTGCTTGTCGAGGACATAGAACATCGCGAGCTTCTCGTCGAAGTCCGTCTGGACCCCGGTCTCCTTGTCCCACATGAAATAGTAGTTGTTCTTGATGTCGGGCTGGCTCTTGTGGAGCTTGATGAGGAAGTCTCCCACCTTCTGCGCGTTTTCGAGGCGTCCAGTGCTTATCATCGCGTGCCCGCCCATTATCGTGGCCTCGTACTCGAGCAACCCCTTCTTGCGCTTTGCATCGTCGAAGGTGGAGTAGAAGGCGCCCGTTTCCTTGTCTTGGAGACCGACAATCCAGCTCGAGACAGGGAAGGATATGTCGAAGCGCTCCCACTGATGGGCGTTCACCACGGTCCATCCAGGGGCGTAGGCTATGCCCTCGAGCCCGTCTCGCTTTACGTCCATGGTCCCCTTCTCAAGAAGGAACTTGTCCTTGATGTGCTGCAGACATCTGTTGGCGGCGGCCGGATGCCCCGTCGCCCTCAGGGCCATCGGCTGCGTGTAGTACGCCCAGAGTGAAAGCCCGTCCCCGGAAGAGCCGTCGGAGCGCTGTTGGGACGTAAGCCACGTACCTGCCCTCTCGAGCGTGCGAACGTAATCGGCCACCGGACGACCCTCATCAGACTGAAGGACGGTTTTCATCTTGAGCCGTTCATCGCCCGCCAGTCCATATAAATTTGTGGAGCCCTTTGCACTCTTAGCCTGCTTCGTGTCGCCAAAGAGCGCGTGGACGCATCGTCAACTAAATAAGCAAGGACCGCCCCAAAGTGACGGGAATCTTGAGCCTCATGTCAGCCTCGAGCTGCGACGCGTGTGGGTGCGCACCGGAGTCGTGTGCGTCCTGCAATGTCCCGAGCATGTGCGCAAACTGCGTGTCGTGCTGTTGCAGCGCGGTACACGCTTCTTGGAGGCAGCTTCGCATTAGGAGTGCAATTTCTCTCGAATACCTTAGTTCGGTCTGGATGGCTGTCGAGGTGGTCGGGTCCATCGCCCTGGGCCTTCTGGCTGGCAGCTTCGCGCTCCTCGCCTTCGGCGGCGACAGCGTGGTGGAATTGCTGTCGTCTACCATCGTCATCAGGCACCTGCGGAACGACGCCAGCGGCTCGGGTCACTTGGGGGTGCGGACCGCCAAGGCCGCCAACGCGCTCCTCTTCCTGCTCATCCCAGTGATAGCGGGCGGCGCCCTGCTCTCTTACCTCTCCGGCCTGAAACCTGAGGGTTCGCCGGTTGGGGTCTTGGTCGCGGCAGGTGCGGTGCTGATAATGCCGTACTTGTGGATAAGGAAGAGGAAGCTGGGGTCGGAGACCAGGTGCCTTCCACTCTCCATGGACGCGGCAGAGTCCGCCACGTGCTTCTTCATGTCGGTAGCTCTTCTGGGCGGACTACTCGCTGAGTATTTCCTCGGGTTGTGGTGGGTGGATTACCTCGCGACAGGGGTTATCCTCGTCTTCGTCGCCAGAGAGGCGTTCGAGGGCCTGGCTGACATGAACGCCGCGATCCGCAACGAAGGGCCGCCAGAGATCCCTCGAAGATAAGCGAGAGTTTTTTCATCTCAGCATCTTTATAAAATATGGAGGCACGCCTAGGCCCTCCATGGCTTACGAGAAACTGAAGAAACGCATTGTCGGTCCGTGCACCTCGCTTATCACGCCTCTTAACAAGGACCTTTCTCTTGATGAGAAGGGCCTGAGGGCGAACATCAGGTACGTTATTGACAACGGCTTCAAGGAAGGGGTCGGGGTCCTACTTGCGGCGACTCCAGGCGGAGAGTCACCCTCGATGTCCATCCCCCTGCGAAAGCAGGCGATGAAGGTAATCGCCGACGAGGCTGCAGGCGCGCTCCCAATCGAGACGGCTGCCCACGACAATAGTTACGCCGCGGTCATCGACATGATGAAGTACGCCAAGGACCTCGGCTTCGACATCATACAGCTCCAGGCGCCATGGTATCACGGCACCTCGCCCGAGGAGGTTTTCCGGTTCTACGAGGGGGTCACAAACGCGGTGGAGATACCCGTCATGGTCTACAACGCCACATGGCTGGGCATCCTCGGAGGCGTCGGTCTAGAGGAGCCCCTTGTCGAGAGGCTTAGCAAGCTCGACGGTATCATCGGGATAAAGTGGTCCTCCCCAAGCTGGTACACATACATCACGATCCTCAGAAAGTGGACGAGTCGCTTTGTTTTCACGGACAACAACTTCCACGGGCTGGGGTGCATGTGGGGCGCTCAGTCCTTCCTCGACGTCCTAGGGCAGTTCTATCCAAAGTATCCTCTCGACCTCTGGAAGATAATCCAGACTCACGACTGGGATAAGGCGATCGAGCACCTATGGAAGCTCGAGATCCCCTATTACCTTTGGATAACCGAGATGCAGAAGCAGGGAATTCACGGGGAAGGACCTCTGGTGAAGGCCCCGATGCATCTAGCAGGCAGACCTGCGGGGCCGGCGATCCCACCCTACGACTGGAAGTTCACCGACAAGCAGCTGGGACAACTGCAGGAAATCCTGTACAAGGGCGGCGTCCCAGGCGTAAAGGCTCCGAAGTAGTCGGACTCCAGCCAGGAATTCACGGCTAGGTGAGCCCGGGGGCGAGAGCCCCCGGATATCCTCTTATGCTCTCGGGGTTGGACGGTTGAAGCATGGACAAGAAGGGTGCGAAGGTCCAGCCCTCAGAAGTGCGATTCAGCTGTCCGTTCCTCGAGCCGGTCACTCCCTACGTCGACCCAGCCACAGCCTATACCCCCATCGGCTCGCTGATAGTATACAACGTCTACGACCGACTGGTGGAGAGGAGGACGGACAGGATTGGGAGGAACCGCTTCATCCCCTCGCTCGCTGAGAAATGGGACATCTCCAGAGACTTTCTCGAGTTCAGGTTCAAGTTGCGCCCGGGGTTGCGCTTCGCGAGCGGGCGCAAGATCACCTCTGAATCGGTCAAGTTTTCTCTGGAGCGACTGATCCACATCGGTGAGAACCCCCCGAAATCCAACCCGATCGCCAGGGCATCTTCCAGGTACGTCCCCCTGAAGGAGGTGCGGGTCGTCGATGACCGACGGGTGGACCTGGTGATGAGGGCCCGTTGGGCGACTTCTCTCATCGGGATCTCAACATTCATCTGCTCCATTGTCGATGAGGCCTCCATCGAGCTGGGGAAGGACCTCGGCCACCACTGGCTCAGGCATCACTCCGCCGGTTCGGGACCCTACACGATGGAGAGCATATCGGAGCATCGGGTCGTGCTCGCTCAGAACCCAAGATACTGGGGCGACAGACCGTCGGTAGGCAGGGTCGTCCTGCTCGATGGTCCCGACCCGGAGACCGAAGAGACGAAGATGAAGGACGGGAGGTTGGACATCACTTCGAGCGCGACGCCGCAAGGTCTCATCAGCCTTGGAGGACTGGGTTTCGGGACGCGGAGGGTCCCGACGCTCCTGGAGCCAACATTCACAGTGGTCAACGACATCAAGGGACCGGATGGCCGACCCCTGGGTGAAAACCGCCACTTCGTCACCGCCTTCAAGCACGCCCTAGACTACGACCGGCTCGCCCGGTGTTTCGGTGGCTGGGGGGAGACGGTCGAGCCGGCCCAGACCAGCGTGCTCAGAGGGATGCCTGGCTACAGGCGGAGCTTCGCCTCTCGCTACAAACAGGACCTTCGCAAGGCAAGAGACCTGATGGCCAAGGCCGGCTACCCCAAAGGCATCGAGGTCGACCTGACCTACTGGGAGGCCAATTGGGGGGGTGTGGACAACAAGGACCTGGTCGAGATCATAAGGTCGAACTTGAAGGACGTGGGCATACGTACCAAATTGCGAAAGTACTCGGGAAAGGAGTACTTCGAGATTCCCGTGGAGAAGATCCCGGCCCTTACCCTGTCGATGTCAGGCTACCTGGTGCCTGATCCGGACGACCTCATGAGGAGACGGATGACCTGGATCAACATATCGGGGCACGACTATAGGGCCGAGGACGAGTTCGCCTCTGCCCTTAAGGAGACCGACCGCAAGAAGCGCTCAGCGATCTACGCGGCGCTCCAGGAGAGGTACCTCCGGGAAGGCGCGGGCATCTATCTGCTGACCTTCCCGTGCAACGTCGTCATCAGCCCCCGCCTGAGGGGCTTCGACTATCCGCCCCACTGGGGAGGGCCTGACTTTTCAAAGCTCCGCTTCGCTCTCGCCGCGGAAGAGAAGGCCAGGCGGTCCTAGCAAACCGCTAAATACGCAAACTCGAGTAATCGTGCGTCTTTGGCAGTCTCAAAACCGAACAGCAGCGGCCAGTTGCGCATCGCCATAATGGGCTCCGGCTACATGGGCAAGACCTACGCGGAATGCCTCTCAAAGTACAACAAGAGAGTCAAGCTGATGGCGATCTTCGGAGGGTCGCGGGCTCCGGGGCTCGCGTCCGCCTACGGGGTCGACTACGTAGACACCCTGGACGCGCTCATGAAGCGTTCCGACATCGATGCGGTGGCCGTGGCGACCCCTCCGGGCAACCACCCCGAGCACGTGATTAGCGCCGCGGAGCACGGCAAGCACGCCATGGTGGAGAAGCCCATGGCCCCGACGCATCAGCAGTGCGCGGAGATGGTCAGGGCGTGCAGAAAGGCAGGGGTGGTGCTCGAGGTCTTCCAGAGCGAACGCTGGCGCTCCACAAACGTCACGGCGAAGAAGACGATACTAGACGGTACCTTGGGCAAGGTGCGGATGATCCGAGCCCACACGCTCTTTCCTGGATACGAGGCCCAGGGTTGGTGGGCGAAGCTCCCGCAGCACGGTGGCCCCCTCCTCGACCTGACCGTCCATTCGTTTGACACCATGCGGTTCCTCGCAGGAGACGAGCCCACGAGGATCTACAGCCTGATAGCGAACTTCACCAACAATCCTGTTGGTGCGCTCACCGACATTGATGAAGTTGAGTTCCGGCGTCAGGGTGAAAG
>JAPCJP010000031.1:18242-20342 GCA_027886885.1 Nitrososphaerota archaeon
TGCGCTCACCGACATGTCCGAGGTCGTCTTTCGGAACGGCGTCATAGCCCAGAACTGGGCGTCCATGGACATGGCGCTACCGAGCCTCCCTGACTCGTACTTCGGCTACGTCGTCGTCGGCGAAAAGGCCATCCTCGACGTGAACTCCTATGGCAAGGTGAAGCTGGGAATCGGGACCGAGTGGAAGACAATCCACGAGTTCCCGAAGATCGATTACATCAAATTCCCGTTGGACCCTAATCGGCTGCAACCTTTCATAGGCTCCCTCCAGTCGTTCATCGACGACATACTCGATAACAGACCTCCGACGGTCTCCGGGGATGACGGAAGGATAGCGGTCGAGATGGTGGATGCGGCGAAGCTCTCCTCAGCGAGGGGGCAGGCCGTGAGCCTACCTCTTTCTGACTGAGTGCAGCTGGGCGCGAAGCGCGTCCTTTGTGCTCTTCACTTTCGGCACCCCGCCATCGATGAGCACCTGTCTTAGCTCCTCGAGCTGGGCTTCGGTCAGGCCTATATCGTAGGGAGGCTTGGCGGGACCCGCTGGCTTCCCAGCGAGCCACATGGTGGCCTTGATGAGCGGTCCTTCGCCGTGGACCCCCTGCCCCTGGACCTTTCCCAACCAGAGATAGTACGGGAGGGTCAACTTCCACAGATATTCGGTCGCCTTCCTGTAATCACCCTTGCGGAGGACATCATATAGTCCGAGAGTGTATTCAGGATACACCTGCCCGAGGACCTCGACGAAGGAAGTACAACCCCAGAATAGGCCGAGCCCCAGCCAGTTGTTGTCGATGAACACGAATCGGTCCTTGAACTGTCGGATCGAATTGATGTAGGTGTACCAGTTCGGAGACCCCCAGGCGACGCCCACGAGGTTCTCAATACCGCTGAGCCGCTCGAAGACCGCCTCGTTCATGCCCGCTCCGTCGAGCGTCCTCTGCCAGTAGTTGTTGATTATGATGACGGGGATGTCCACCTTGTCAGTGACCTCTTCGTAGAAGCGATACACCTCTTCGGCTCCCGTGTGGTGATACCAGGGCGGTTGCAGCTGCACCAGGTCGAAACCGATATCCTTGGCGTGACGCATCAGGTCCACGATGGCCTCGAAGCTGTTATCGTGGACCCCTGCCTGAATGGGAAGGGCACCGTTGACCTCGTCAGCGATGACGGTCATGGCTTCCTTCCTCTCGCGCATTGACATGAACGGCGACTCGCCGCCGGGCGAGGGTCCGATGATCCAACCTCTGCGGTCTTTGAAACCGTGGTCGAGCATGAACTTGATGTTATCCCGCATCCCTGCCTTATCGAGCGTTTGATCCTTCTTCAGGGGGGTTATTATCGCCGAAGCTGGACCGACCAGACGGCGCTTGAGTTTCTCGTGACTCATCCGGACGCGAGGAACCTCCCTGCTCGATTTAAGCTAGTCGCGGGTATCGCGATTCCCACGCGAATGCCCGATTCGAAGAGTAGAGCTTTATCGGCCGCTTCGGGGTGGTCGGGATATGGGCGTCTACGATGGCCTTCACGTGAGGAAAATAATCAACGGCTCGGGCATGCAAACGCGACTTTCAGGGACGATAATCAGAGAAGAGGCGATGGCGGCGATGGCGGAGGCTTCCAAATCATTGGTCGATATGGAGCATCTGCAAGCTCAGGCCAGCAAGGTCATCGCTGATGCGACCGGGGCGGAGGCAGGGATCGTCACCAGCGGGGCTGCCGCGGCCCTCACCTTGGGCACAGCCGCTTGTGTCACTGGGCTCGATATCACCAAGATGGACCGGCTCCCGGATACCGCCGGGATGAAGAACGAGGTCGTCATGGCCAGGCACCACCGGAACGCCTACGACCATCAGATCCGGTTGACCGGGGTCAAGATCGTCGAGGCAGGGTTGAACGATGTGGGCCTCGGCGCAGGGGTGCGTGGCGTCGAAGGCTGGGAGATAGAGGCAGCGATAACCGACAGGACCGCTGCGATAGCCTACGTCCAGAAGACCGGTGGAAGGCCCACCTTGGAGGCCGTGGCAGAGATAGCGCGGAGGCACAACGTCCCCCTGATAGTCGATGCAGCGGCGGAGCTCCCTCCGGCGGAGAACCTGAAGA
>JAPCJP010000032.1 GCA_027886885.1 Nitrososphaerota archaeon
ATTATCTTGGTCATACTTTTCGACCCTTGACGAGACGGTTCATGTTCTCCCCCAGCACCAGGCGCCTGTCCTCTTCCTTGATCTTGGCTGAGCTCACCTTGGCCATCTGGGCAGCGGGCTCCAGCAGGGGAAAGTCCGAGCCATAGAGGACCCTGTCGGCCCCGACGACCCTTACCGCCTCCTCGATTGCATTGGCGTCGAAGTGCGAGGTCGCCGTGTCTAGGTAGACGTTGTCGTGTTTCTTGGCCTCGTGGATGGGACCCACCAAGCCCTGTAATCCGCCCCCGCCGCCCATGTGCGCGAGTATCAGCGGAGCGTCGGGGAAACGGTCGGCGAGCTTGAAGAAGGGCTCCACAGGCGTGGGATGTATTAGGGAAGGCACGCGGGCCCTGGCTATCTTCTCCATCATGGGCTCGATGCTGGCCTCGTCCGCGGCCCAGAGCGGGAGCACCGGGTACAGCTTCACACCCTTCATCCCTCCCTGGACGACGCACCGGTCGAACTCTTTCAGGGCGAGCTCCCCGAAGCGGGGCTGCAGCACGCAATAACCCCAGACGCGGTCTGGGAGGTCCTTCATCAGCCGGAGGGTATCGGTGTTCCCCTCGACGAAATCGTACATTATCGCCTTTGCGGAGGAGACCATCATCCTGTTGAGTTTGAACTCCTTCGCCATGGCGGCGAGGTCGGTCTTGTCGCCGCCGTAAATCAGACCGCCGAGGTAGGTGCAATCAATGTGCACGTGGCAGTCGACTCTCAATGTGCGGTGACCACTTCAGGGCGTTTTGCGTATTTAACCCTTGAAGCCGTTTGTCACTTGACTTGCTGGGGTGCGACCGGCTTTGGCGGGGCTTCGACGGGGTGGATCAGGTGGCATGCCACGAGGTGGTCCTTCCTCGACTCCAGGAGGACCGGCTCGACTTCGCTGCAAACCGGCATCGCCGATTGGCATCTCGGATGGAACCTGCACCCCGGCGGAATGTTCGCGGCTGTTGGGACATCGCCCTTGAGGATGATCTCGTTCGTCTTCACGTCAGGGTCGGGTACCGGGACCGCCGAGATGAGGGCCTGCGTGTAGGGGTGCTCGGGGTCCTCGAAGAGCTCGGTGGACTCGGAGACCTCGACGGCCTTGCCGAGGTACATGACCGCCACCCGCGTGCTGATGTGCTCGACGACGCTCAGGTCGTGGGAGATGAAGACCATGGTTAGACCGAGCTTCTTCTGCAGCTCCTCGAAGAGGTTCAGCGTCTGTGCTTGGATGGACACGTCCAGCGCCGAGACCGATTCGTCAGCGATTATTAGCTCTGGCTCCACCGCCAAGGCCCTGGCAACGCAGAGTCTCTGCCTCTGACCTCCGCTGAACTCGTGTGGGAAGCGGCCGAGTTGGGCTGGGTCGAGTCCGACAGAGATCATGAGACCCTCCATCTTCTCCTCGAGCTGTTGCTTCGAAGAGGTAATCCGGTGAAGGTGGAGGACCTCGGAGAGCATGTTCCTGATGGTGGTCCGTGGGTCGAGGCTAGAATACGGGTCCTGGAAGATCATCTGGACCTTCCGCCTGTACTCCTTCATCTCCTTCGGACCGAACTTGAGGACGTTCTTGCCTCGGTAGAGAACCTCTCCTCCGGTCGGCTCGTACATCCGCACGATGCACCTGGCCAGGGTGGACTTGCCGCAGCCGCTCTCGCCTACCACGCCCAGGGTCTCCCCCTCCATGACGGAGAGGTTGACACCGTCGAGAGCCTTGACGACCCTCTTGCTCCCGGCGATCCTTGACCAGAGCCCCGTTTCTAGGGGGAAGTACATCTGGAGGTTCCTGACTTCAAGGATCGGGGCTTCGTTCGACATCTCATCGCCTCAATAGAGCCAGCAGCTCACGGCATGTCCGTCCCCCACGTCTCTGAGCTCCGGCACGTCCGTCCTGCACCTCTCCATGACGTACGGGCACCTTGGGTTGAACGGGCAGCCGGAAGGGATCGCTATCATGTTGGGCGGCATGCCAGGAATCGATACTAGCGGCTCCTTAGACCCGAGCTTGGGGATCGATTTCAGCAATCCCATCGTGTAGGGGTGCTTCGGGTTCTTCAGGACGGTCCTAACGTCTCCCGACTCCACCACCTTCCCCGCGTACATGACGTTCACGCGCTTGCACATCTGTGCTACTATCCCGAGGTTGTGGGTGATGTAGAGTAGAGAAGTGTTGAACTCATCCTTGAGGCCCTTCATGAGCCGAAGTATCTGCGCCTGGATGGTGACGTCGAGGTTGGTGGTCGGCTCGTCGGCGATGACCAGGGCAGGTTCGCACGCTATCGAGATAGCGATCATGACGCGCTGCTTCATCCCCCCGCTGAGCTGGTGCGGGAAGTTGTGGAGTCGTTCTGACGCGGGCTTGATTCCGACCTTGTCGAAGAGGTTGACCATCCTGCGGCCGACCTCCTGAGATGAATGATGCATGTGCTCCCGCATGCCTTCGCCAAGCTGCGTGTTCAGGGCGAGCACTGGGTTCAGCGAACTGGTCGGGTCCTGGAATATCATGCCGATGTCCCTTCCCCTTATCTCTCGCATGTGCTTGTCCGTGACCTTCAGTAGGTCCTCTCCCTTGAAGTTGACCTGTCCTGCGAGGGTCTTCCCGTATGGCGGTGGGACAAGCCTCAGGACTGACAGCGCCGTTATCGTCTTTCCAGAGCCGGATTCGCCAATGATCCCGACCGAGTCGCCGTAGCCCACGTCGAAGCTGACCCCCCGGACGGCCTGGACGGTTCCCTCTGGCGTCTGAAAGTGCGTGACCAGGTCCTTCACGTCAAGGACAGGCTTTTCGTCGCTCATTCCCCATTTCCACTCTATACTTTCAACCTGGGGTCGAACGCGTCCCTGAGCCCGTCCCCGAGGAAGTTGAACCCGAGCACGAGCTGCATGATGGCGAGGCCCGGCCAGAATGTGGGTTCTATGTGCGCGAATATGGTCACCTGAAGCTCGTTGAGTATCGCACCCCAGCTCGGCGTGGGAGGGAGCACGCCGAGACCCAGAAAGCTCAGGGAGGCCTCCGCGAGTATCGCGACCGCGAAGGAGAACGTCGAGTATACAATTATCGGGGTGGCAGCGTTCGGCAGGACATTCTTCACCACAATCTTCCACGAGCTGAAGCCGAGCAGGCGCTGTGCCACGATGAAGTCCTTGTCTGACAACCGAATCACCTCAGCCCTAATCAATCTTGCGTAGCTAGGGATGTTGGAAACGGCGACGGCGAGTATCACGTTTCGGACACCGGCACCCAAGAAGGTCACCAGTATTATCGACAATATGAGCGATGGCAGGGACAGCCATATGTCGAAGATTGCCTCCAGGACTCGGTCGACCTTTCCTTTCATCCACCCAGCCACGGTTCCCAGGGTAATCCCTACGGTCCCGCTCAGGAGAACCGAGAACAGACCGACGGTCAGCGATATCTGCGTCCCGAACACGATCCTGCTGAACATGTCCCTCCCGAGCTCATCCGTCCCCAGGAGGTGGGTCCACGAAGGATTCTGGAAGGCGTCGATGGTGAGCGGAATGGCGTCGGGGTTGTAGGGGGCGATGAACTGTGCGAAGATGGCCACGAAGCAGTTGATCAGGACTATGGTCATCCCGATGACTGCGAGCTTGTTCCTGAAGAAGCGGTAGACGCTGCGAGGGACCTTCCTGCCCAGCACGGTGTATCCCTTGGTTGCCGGCACCGGGACCATTGCACTCGGGGGATTCGTCGAGGCCATCTATCGCAACCTGATCCTCGGGTCGATTATCGAGTAGAATATGTCGACTATCGCGTTAGCAAAGACGAAGACAACGCCCGTGTACAGCACGAAGCCCTCGATGAGTGGGTAGTCGCGAGAGAGCATGGCGCTCACCGCGAGGTCGCCCAAGCCGAGATAGTGGAACGTATATTCTATCGTGACCACACCGCCGAGATTGCTCCCAAAATAGAGGCCGAGAAGGGTCAGCGTAGGAAGGAGGGCATTTCTGAGGGCGTGTCTATAGACCACGATCCTCTCTTTCAGTCCCTTCGACCGTGCGGTCAGGATGTAGTCTTCGCCGAGTGCCTCCACCATTGATGCGCGAAGGACGCGGGAGATTATCGCGAGGGTCGAGAAAGAGAGGGTTAGCGCGGGAAGGATCAGATACCTGAGTCCGTTCAAAGTGAAGGGGCTGGCGTAGCCGACCGCTGGAAAGGCGTGTAACGTTAGGGCGAGGAAATCGATGAGGAGGAAGCCCAACCAGAACGTAGGCATGCTTATGCCGACCAATGACACTGCTGTGCCCACGTAGTCGACGAGGGAATTCCTCCTTACCGCGGCCGCCACGCCGAGAGGAATGGCGATGGCCAGAGCGATGAGGGTTGCCGATATGGCTAGGACCAGAGTCACCTGTAGCCTAGCTAGGATTAGAGAAGTGACGGGTTCATGTGAGAAGTAGGAGTTTCCAAGGTTCCCCTGAATTGCATTGAATATCCAGCGGGCGAACTGCACCGGCGCGGGAACGTTGAGGCCATATTCCTTCTGTAGCTCGGCTATTACCACCGGACTGATGGGAGTTCCGGTGCTCCTGAACGACTGAATTATGACACCGGTCGGCCCGCCGGGGGTAAGGTAGAGGAGGAGGAAGTCGAAGACAGCCAGCCCAAAGAGTGTGGGGATAGTGAGGGCGAGCCGCGTTATGATGTACTTTAGCACATCAAGCTCCCGGTTGCCCTAGCGGTAGAAAAAGAGAAGCGCGTCGACGTAATTACGTCGACGGCTTGAAGTATGCTTGGTTGTAGGTGATCTGGTAGAGTGGGTTCAGCAACAGACCTTCTAGGTTGTTTGCCACAATCCACGAACATTCCGGTGAGCTGTGTGAAGAGAGTGTTGCGCTCTGTTGCGTCAGTCGAGGCAACAGCCTGCTCGTATAGTGCGTCAGCCGCTGGATCGCTGTAGTGCGCGGGATTCCAGTCGGTCGACTTGGAGTACATGTAGGCCTCATACAGAGGCGCTGGGTCTGGAATGGATACTCCGTTGCTCTGCATAGTGATGTTCCACGGATGGGTGGGGTCCTCCGGTTCCGAGGCCACTATCATGTAGCTGTTGTAGAATACAGCGGCGTCTACTATGTTGAGGTTAACGACGAAGCCGAGGTTCTGCAGGCTGTTCTGAATGATTGCCAGTTCAGAAGGTAAGCGACCAGAGTAGATGACAAAGTCGATCGCTGTGCCCGACTCGAACCCAGCCTGCTGAAGCAGTGATGCTGCCATTGTGGGGTTGTAGTCGTACTTGGGCGCCGTTGTGTTGTAGCAGGAGTACGAAGGCGTGACCGGCTGATACGCTCTGTTGTAGAGTCCGCCGTAGAGCGAGAGAATCTGGGCCCAGTTGATTCCATAGCACACCGCTTGCCGTATGGTCTTGTTCGCGAACGGGTTCGGATTCCCGCCTACGGTCGCTGCAGTGTTCATGGTGACGTCGTATTGCCCAATGGGGAAGTACTGCACCTGTAGGTGAGCGTTCCCTAGTGTGCCAATCTCCGCGATGGCTGTGCCGAGGACAGGTGCCTCGCCGAATTGGTATGAACCGGATGCGAAACCCGCTATGATCTCGCTTGCATCCGCTGAGCCAGTCCACTGGAGTCCGTCGAGATACGGCGCGCCACCCCAATAGTTCTTGTTAGCGGTGTAGCTGATGTAGGACGCTGTGTCGTTCTCTTCGCCGTAGATGAAGGGACCAGTCCCCATGGGATTCTTGTAGAAGTTCTTGGGGTCAGCAGCTCTGGCCGCAGGAATGATTGGACACAGGAAGGACGCTAGCCAATACGGGGCCGTGATTGATGGTTGAGTCAGCTTGAACGCGACGGTGTGTGCGTCAGGCGCGCTGACAGAGGCTAGCCAGCCCGCTATTGATCCTTGGTTGGCGTACCCGGACGTCGTGCTCAGGTATTGGTTGAAGCTGTAGACTACGTCCGCGGAGGTGAAGGCGGACCCGTCGTGCCACGTCACGTCGGTCCTGAGAGGGACAGTCATGGTCAGGCCGTCTGAGGAGAAGGAGTACGAGGTTCCCAGTGAGGGAGCCAGAGAAGTGCTTGGGTACGGCCCGTAGATCATCAGTTTGTCGTATATGGGAAGTGTCCACCAGTCGGGAGTGAAGGTCTCCGTAACCGGGTCCATCTGGCCCTGCATTACCGTGAAGCTCTCACCTTCCAGGGATACCAATGTACCTCCCAATACCGGCCCTGTGTTCGAAGTCTGACTCACCGTGGAGACGGACGTCGCCGTCGTTGTGGCCGTTGAGGTCGCGGTAGAGGTCGAAGTCGCCGTCGTGGTGGCCGTTGAGGTCGCTACGGAAGTCGAAACTTGCGTGGACGTAACCGTCTGCGCGGGCTTTGTGGCAAAGTAAGCCGCAGCACCGCCAGCTACGACAACGGCTATTCCCGCACCGATACCAACTTTGGCAGCCGACGTAAGGGCCTGTCGGCGGGAAATGCTCTGCTCTAGTACCCTCGAGAACGGGATGTTCGTCCGATTCTGGACTTTCCTGTTTTTGGTGGCCTTCGGATCAGTCAATAGGCCGATAGGCTACCAGTTCATTATTTAAGTGTTGATTCTACCAATAGATTACTACAAATTGTGTAATAAACACGGTTACGCGTGCCGATTCACACGAAGATTACCGAGTCCAGTCCCGATTCCAGACCTATCGGGAGCAAATAGTCGGAATCCAGTCGCGTACTCTGAGGTAATCAGGGGGCGAAACATCGATCGCCGTCAAGACACTACCCTGCCTGGAATCTCTCAATCCGGGGAAAGCCAGGCTCAACACTACCTTTCACTCCAGCCTTAGCTAACAGAAGAAGCTCATCAACAACGGGGCGATTGGCCCGGTTGCATTACTGGTCGTAGAGGAAGTAGTCGATGCGAATCTTCTCGGCGACCTTGGCGAGCTCGTTCCACTCCGCGTTCGTCAGCTTCCAGCCGAGCGCTCCCTTGGCCTCCTCGACCTGCTGGGCGCGCTTGACACCGACCAGCGGGTAGACCGAGTCGTACTTCAGGAGCCAGTTCACGGCGACCTGGCCCATGGTCTTCTTCCGCTTCTTGGCCACTTTCTTCACCTTGTCCAGCATCGGTTGGACCTTTTTGAGGTTCTCCTCGCTGAAGTAGGACATCATGGTGCTCCTGATCTCGTCCTCGGGCCTATGCTTGTAGTCGTACTTGCCCGTCAACAGGCCCTGCGCCTGGGCGCTGTAGGCCAGGATGGCGACTCCCTCCTTTTCGCAATATGGGACCAGCTCCCGCTCGACCTCGGTCTGGAGCAGGTTGTACTTGACCTGGTTCGAGACCACCTCGCCCTTGGTCAGGTGTTTCTGTGCCTCCTTGAGGTACGGGACGAGGAAGTTAGAGACTCCGACGTACTTGATCTTACCCTCGGTGAGGAGACGGTTCAGCGCAGACATGGTCTCCTTGAGCGGGACGAAGGAGCTCGGCCCGTGCATCTGGTATAGGTCGATGACGTCGACGTTCAGGCGCCGCAGCGAACCCTCGCAGGCCTTGATCACGTCGTATTCGTGGGCGTGCCCCCCGGTGAACTTGGTGGCGAGGAAGACCTCGTCTCTCCTGCCCTTGATGATCTCCCCCACGGTCTCCTCAGAGACTCCCCCGCCGTAGGCCTCTGCCGTGTCGATGAAGTTCAGGCCGAGCTCGAACGCCCGGTCGTAGGCGTCCATTATCGACTTTTTGTTGTAACCCTTCCCCCAGCTCCAGACCTTGGAACCTATCTGGGCCGTTCCCAGGCCTACTCTCGAGACCTTGAAGTCCACGTTGAGCATTAGGGTCGCTCCGCGAATGCCCACGGTTAATATCGTTTGAGGCGGTTGAGAGTCGGAGGGCCGAGACGGCCAATCAGAGACCTCTCGCCTTAACTACTCGTCCCCGGAAGGACCGCCCAACCTTCATGGTGTTCAACGAAATCATGACAGGGCTCCACGTCTTCAGCGCGGCGACCTGGTTCGGGGCTACGGTGCTATTCGCCCTCATAGTCGGGCCGACGATCGGGGACTTCACCCCCGGGACAAGCAACGAGGTGGTCGTGAAGATGCTTCCAAAGTATCTCCTGTTCATCGTGTTCTTCACACTCCTGACGCCGATCCTGGGTCTGGCATCGGCGCTGTCGTCCTCGGGCGGGGTGTCCGCAGTCTTCGATACGGGCACGAGCTTCGGGCTGTACATGTCCGTCGGCGCGGGGCTGTCGTTGGCGACGTGGGCGGTCGCCCTTGGCGTGGTCTACCCGACCGGCACGAGGATAATCAGGATAACTCGGGAGATGATAAAGAACAACTCCCCCCACGACCCGCGGCTGCCGAGCCTCGCCATGAGGCTCAAGATTTCGACCGGCGTGGGGCTGGTGCTCCTGATAGGGATCATGGTCTGCATGGTAGCGGCGAGCTACTGATGGCGGAAGAGACATTAATCCCGCGCCTCGTATCAAGTGGCGATTGTCATTGAACGGGGGTCACGCCGTCGTCTTCCCCTGAGCAGGGTACCTCCACCCCCCGGCAAAGTGGGGCAATCGAACCGACGCTCGGGGAAGAGCGAAGGCTCGCTGCAATCATGTTCACAGACATGGTCGGGTACACGGCGCTCACGCAGCGGAACGAGGCCGAAGCGATGGAGGTACTTTCGAGACACAACAGGGTTCTGAGGCCGATCTTCCAGGAGCATCGGGGCAGGGAGGTGAAGACCATCGGGGACGCATTCCTCGTGGAGTTCGGGAGTGCGCTCGACGCCGTGAGGTGCGCGGTCCAGGTTCAGGAGACCATTCACAAGCTCGACCATACATTCGCCGACCAGTCCAAGCTCAAGCTGCGGATAGGGATACACCTCGGGGATGTCATCCACAGCGGAACGGACGTTCTCGGAGATGCGGTGAACATAGCCTCACGGATCCAGCCCCTTGCCGAGCCGGGGGGCCTATGCGTCTCTGGAGAGGTATACAGCCAGGTCAGAAACAAGGTGCATTACGAATTCCTGAAGGCCGAGAAAGTGACTCTGAAGAACGTCTCCTACCCAGTGGACGTCTATCACATCGTCCTTCCTTGGGAGCCCAGGCCCAAGGTCCCTCTTCACCCCCAGGAGTCAGACGGGGTCCCGCTGACGAGGAGGCTCGCAATTCTCCCTCTGGTGAACCTCACGCAGGACTCAGGGGACGAATACTTCGCTGAAGGCATGACGGAGGAGCTCATCAACGCGATATCGAACGTGAGGGACCTCAGGGTCATCGCCCGGACTTCGGTGATGCGCTACAAGGGGACCACAGAGGGCATCTCCCAGATAGCAAGAGAGCTGAAGGTCGGGTCGATCGTGGAGGGGAGCGTCAGGAAGGTCGGGACCAAGATCAGGGTCGCCATCAAAGTGGTGGACGGAGTCACCGAGGAGCACCTGCTCGCCAAGAACTATGACCGAGAGATGGAGGACATCTTTGTAGTGCAGAGCGACATAGCGAAGCAGGTCTCGAGGATTGTCAAGGCGAAGATCAGGGCGATAGAGAAGGAGAGAATCGAGAAGAAACCGACCCACAACATAGACGCGTATAGTCTCTACCTCAAGGGGCGCTTCATCATGCACAAGAGGACGAAGGAGTCCATCGAGGAGGCGGCCAAGCTGTTCCTGCAGGCGACGCTCGAAGACGACCGGTACGCCAATGCCTACGCAGGCGTGGCCGACGCATACCTGCTCCTAGGGTCATACGGGTATCTCCAGGCGAAACAGGCCTTTGGCAAGGCCAAGGAGTACATATCGAAGGCGCTCGACCTTGAGGAAGAGCTGGCTGAGTCCCACGTGAGCCTGGGATTCCTGCTGGAGACGTACTACTATGATTTCGTCTCCGCCAGGAAGGAGTTCGAGCGCGCGATCTCGCTCAGCCCGAGCTACGCCCAGGCGAGGCACTGGTACGGCCTGAATCTGGCCATATTCGGGCAGTTCGACGGGGCCGCCGCCCAACTGGAAATGGCGTTGGAGGCTGACCCCCTGTCGGCGCAGCTATCGACGGTCCTCGGGGGGCTCTATGTTTACCTGGGGAGGGACGACGACGCGCTGATGCAGTGGAGAAAGGCCCTTGTGTCGAGCCCTGACAATGTCCCTGTTTACCTGAACCGTGCCATGTTCTATGCGAAGGCGGGGAAGAGGGAGGAGGCCCTGGCCGACATGAGGAGGGCAATGGAGTTGACCTCGGGGGCTGTGGTCGCAAAGTGCATCCTAGCCTATGTGCACGTGGCGCTTGGTGATAGAGAGGCGGCGCGGGGTTTGCTGCTGGAGGTCACTACTCTATCCCAGAAGGAGTACGTCCCTCCCTGGTTCATCGCGATCGTTCACGCTGCCCTGGGCGAGAAGGACGAGTTCTTCGAGTGGGCCGAGAGGGCGGTGGAGGACAGGTCCGCCGAGGTCGAGTCGCTCGTCAACCCTGATGCGATGTTCGCCCCGATTACCTCGGACCAGCGGTACCGAAGGTTGCTGGATAAGGTAGGGGTTCCCTCGAACCTCGGGCCGAGGCAGATCGCCGCACCCGGCCCTTAGGAACTCGACTCGCTAGAGCGCAATCCCCGACGGCTCCTCGGTTCAAGTGGATTCCCCCATCAATGTGAATCTGAAAATCATTAGAATGAATTCGAAATTCTGGATGCTTATATCGCAGCCTCAACAGAACGGCGCTTTAGGTAGATTGTGAAACTGGGTCTTAGATATGCACTGCCTGCAGTGGTCTTGCTGGTCGTCCTCGTGTCGCCGGCCGCCAGTGCGATGATCGTCCAGGGGCACTCCCCGATTGTCTTGCTCGTCGTAGACCCCAATGGTCATGAAATCGGGTGCCTGGCGACCAACCCGACAGGCTGCACTTCCACTTCCTCCTCTGACTACAGGGACTACATGCCTGGCTCCGAGGGAGCCTCCTATGCGTTCCCGGGTTCTCCAACCTGTGAAACCACTGACTGTCCCCTCGTTACGATCACCAATCCAACCCCGGGGACATGGACAGTTTACTACTACTCGACTCTGACCGGAAGCGAGACAGGAACCACTTACATTACGGTGAACGAATGCAGCAACTACCCACAGGTATGGGATGGCTATGGCGGAACAAACACAGTGTCGAGCTCATGGTCCAGTACGACCTGGACGAGTACTAGTTCCATTTCTTCGTGCACCATCAACATCATCGGCAGTCCGGGAGACCCTGTCTGGATAGGTGCGGGGTCCAACGGGAAGGCTACGTTCCTCTATCCTCTGACCGGAACCTTGGGCGTCCCAGAGTTCCCGTATGGGATGTTGCTCTTGATTGCGCTTGTCCTACCGGCCCTGCTAATCTACACCAGGCTCCAGAGGCGTGGAAGAGCCAAGACTCGACAGACCTGATCGATTCATATCCAGGGCGCCCCGGTCATTTGTCTGGGCAGGTATCTGAAGCTGTAGTCGGTTTAGCTTGGAATTCTTGCAGCGGTTAACGGGCCCCCTACAGCCAGTCGCACCATCAAAGGGCTTGACCATTGAAAAGTGGGAGGAGAGTAAGTGGGCCGAGGCGGATTCGGACCGCCGATTCTAGCGAGTAGTTTACTTTTCGCCGTGTGAGAGCGCCGTGGTTCTGTCAGGTCCTCGTCTGATTAGGACGAATTCCTGGCTTCGAGGCATCGACTCTGAGGATTAGTGGCTCCCCTTCGTGTTCCGCGTTCCCCTTCACCGCTTCACTTGCCTCGCCTTGTTCCTCCCTCTTTGAATGGGCGAACCTCACCCACCCCCTTCGGGAGATGTTCAGGACAGCGCACGTATCGCGTTCCCACCATCTCCTGCATGCGTCGCACCACAATTGGCGATAATGTAGGTTGTCGCCTCGGACCGGCACTTGGAGTCTCTCCCCGCATCGTGGACAGTCCATCGTGGTTCCCTTCGTTTCCTTCGCTGAGAGCGTTATCACGGGAACGCCCTCCCAGGCTGCCTTGTACTCTATTTGCCTCTTGATCTCGTGGAACGGCCATGAATTCATCTTGGACCTATACGCCCGAGCCTGACCGTTTCCCTTTCGGTACAGCTTGCGGATTCCGGTTATCTCCTCGAACACTATGGCTTGCTGGTTCGCCCTGGCGCTCGCGACGACATCCTTCGAGACCCTGTGAAGGATCTGCCCGACCCGTTCCCTCTTCCTCCTGCCGTACTTCGTGGCTATCTCACTCGTTAGTCTCACATCGGTGCGTCTAAACGAGCGTAAAATGCTCCTCGTGTTCCCTGCAATCTTCACGATTTCGCTCATGTCGTAGTATGTGATCCGCTCATCATTGCCGACCGCGAGGTTTCTGAGGTTCCTGTCGATGCCGATCGTGCTTGTAATCCGGTCGGCACACTCCTTCGCGTCGGCGCATTCCTTCGATATGCAGAGGGAGAGAGAAGTCTCTGTCAAGGTGAAAGAGCGAACCTTCAACCTCTTGTCCGAGAGAATCTTGATGCTATGAGAATTCAGCGGAACGGACTCGAAAGTCTTTGCGTCGAGGTGGATGAAGAGCCTTCCATTCTCGATCCGGAATCCGTAGCAAGAGGTCAACATGAGTTTGCGCACGTAAGGCTTCCTTGTCTGAAACCCCCTTCTGATTGACTTTCTCCGAGACGACAAGATGCCGGCAGCCTTCGAGATTGCGCACAGTCTGTAGCCTGAATAGCCCCCGTAGCCCTTAAGCTGCCCGTAAGAAAGAAGTGATAGTCTCCGCATGGACGGAGTCTTGGTACCGCTGTCACTCCTCCCCTCAAACTCGAGTCCGGTTCGGATACAGTCGTTTGTCATCTGCCTGAAATCTTCCATCAGCTTCGTGACGTTCGCGCTTGGTAGGTAGCGCTGCTTTACTGATTTCAGGGTCCGCACGGATAGAAGAATGAAATTCTCTTTTAAGAGCCACGCCCGACAAAGACTTACAGAAAATCGTGGCAACTCTTTGCGCCAACGAAGCGTCAACCTAAGAGGCTTGGAAGGTGGGCCGAGGCGGATTCGGACCGCCGCGTTGCGCCGTGTGAGAGCGCCGTCCTAACCAGACTAGACCACCGGCCCCTGCGCAGGCGCACTCCACTCACTCGATTTAACGTTAGCCCTCAGGAAAGGTTGTGGTTTGCTCCGAGGATGATTCCGAGGATACCGAAGGCGATGGCAAGTATCCCGAGCGCAAAGACCAGGATGACTATCCTAGTGTCCGAGGCTATCCTTAGCATCAGTCGTATCATCATCAGGCCCACGACCAGCGATACGACGACCGCGATCGCCAGTACGCCCGGAGAGAGCGCGGAGACCCCACCTGTGAAGTCCGACCTCGAGAATATCAGGGTCACGAGGGTCGCGCCGAGCGAAGCAGGGATGAGGGCGAGAAACGAGAGCCGGAAGGACTCCTTCGCCTCGGTGCCAAGGACGAGCATGGCCGAGACGGTCACCCCGGACCTGCTGACGCCCGGGAAGGCGGCCAGGCCCTGGGCGAACCCTATGAACACTAGCTCCTTCAGGCTCATGTCCTTCAGCTCCTTCCGGGGCGCGGCCCTAGACCTGGAGTACCTGATGAAAAGGCCGTCGAGGATTAGGACGCACCCGAGGATGAGCATCGGGACACCGATGGCGCTGCCAAGAGACAGCGATTCGACCGCCTTGTATATCGCGATGCCCATGACGCCGGTGATCGCGGTGACAACGAGGAGGTACTTGAGGAGCAGGCGGCCCTCCGTCCCGCCCTTTCCAAAGATGGCGCGAAAGACTGTGAGCAGCTCCCTCCTGAAGTAGATGATCGCGGCGAAGAATGTGCCCAGCTCCAGGAAGAGACCGAGGGCGTAGGCCTGGCTGAAGGTCAGCCCAAGGAGGATGGTCGAGGCTATTATGACCTGGGTCTTGCTGCTGATCGGGAGCCACTCGCTCACGCCCTGGACCACACCGAGCATCAGCCCCGCCGCGAGGATGAAGGGGAGGCCTTCGGTCAAGGGCGCACCCGTCGCTCTGCGACCTGCCTACTTCTTGAGGCCCACGGACCTGTTCTTCAGCCTAAGGTCGGAGGCGTGGCACTTTCTGCATCGGGTCGCGGCGAGGGCGTTCCTCGAGCCGCACTTTAGGCAGACCTTGAGGAAGAGGCGCTTCTTCTGCGCGATTTGCTTCTTGGTAACGTCAGCTATGGGCAATTTGCTATAAACTTCCCTTGACTTTTTCAGGCCGGCTGGCACATACTTAAGGACTTTTTCATGCGGCCCCGGATAGCTTTATGACGTAACTCGGGCAAACCCGATAACATTGGCCTCTACCGGGATTACAGCTCTAGACAAGCTGCTCGGGCCCGAAGGGTACCCGGAGAGGTCAGCAGTCCTCGTCACCGGCGCTCCGGGTGTAGGGAAGCAGGCCCTCGGTTACTCCTTCATCCATTCGGGGCTCGACCAGGGCGACTTTTGCCTCTATGTGACTCGCCTTGCCACGCGCGAGGTCCTGAAGGACGCGAAGGCGTTCGGGGTGAACTTCGAGAACAAGGCCCCATCTTGGATTTCTAGCGACGGAGCCGGGTTCAGGTACGACTACCGCGACCTGACCGGCCTGTCGTACAGCATCAAGGAAGTGTTGAAGAAGAACAGCGAGAGACGAATCAGGGTCTTCGCCGACGTCTTCTCGCCTTTGCTTATGCTGAACCCTCCGGACGCCATCTACAAGTTTCTCACCCAGCTCATCGCCGATGTGAAGCAGTACGACTCCGTCATGCTCGCGACGCTGGAGGATGGGATGCACGAGACGCAGGTGATGACTGCGATGGAGGCCCTCTTCGACGGGGTCATCGAGCTGAAGGTCTACCGCGAGGGAGGGCTGAGCTATGTCCCGATCCTCACGATACAGAAGATGCTCGGGATGCCCCCGCAGCCCGGATACTTCCGCTTCTCCTTCTCACAGAATGCCATGGAGGTGGCAGCATATGCTCAGCGCACTTGACGTCGTGACCGACCTGGTCATGATAGCGGCGGCCGCGATCTATGGGTACGTGGCGTACTCCGCTTTCGCCATATCACGCACCCTCTCGAACGGAATCTATCGGAGACAAGCCATGGGCGTGGCGGTTGTCGCGATAGTCATCCTCATTCTGGGCGAAGGCACGGGATTCAATAGCGCGTCCGGACCCGTTTCGACGGTCGATTTCATCGCTGGGTTCCTTTCATTCTACGCGACCTTCATCGGGCTATACTACTGGATAGATGCCTCAATAGGGGCTGCTCGGCTCACAGACCCACTCTACAGGGACACCTTCCACTGGACGCGGCTACGGCTCGCCTTCTGGGCCTACGACGCCGTTGCCCTTGTGTTCTTCCTGGCCGCCGGAATCCTCGGCGTATTCGACTTCACGACGGCGCCCCCCATCGTCCTCGTATTCGTGCTCATTCCGCTCGCCATAATGATCTTCGGCGGAGCCGTAGTGCTGCCCATCGCGGCCCGCAGGTCCAAGGACAGGCTCATGAAGAAGCACCTGAACTGGTTTGCGGTCTACGTGATCGTGGTCCTCGGCTTTGTCTTCGTGGTGGGCGGCACCCCCTTGCAAAGCCTCCTCGTGGCAGCGGCCGGAGGGTACTTCCTCTATCGTTGCGTAAGGTCGCTCGTCCCCCTGTACAAGTTCAAGACTGTGTCCAAGGACGCCGACAAAGCCCCGCAACGAGCACCGTAATTGTAGCCGCTTGTACGGGAGCCGGACAGGGAGATTCCGACCAAGCCAGCAAGCGGAATTGAAAGAAAGGGCGAATAACATTAATCCCGAGGCGTTTCGACCCGAAGCCGTCATGCCCAAGCGGTCCAGGCGGAGAGGCGGGAAGAAGTCCAGGAGGAACACGTGGATTGCGCTTGCCCTTCTTGTGATCATCGCTGTCTCGGGCTTCGGGGTCTACTTTGTCTACTCCGTGAAGCCCTCGGCTCCGTCGACGAGCACAACCACCACGGGCCCCGGGGTCGGTCCATACGCCGTCTTCATCACGACCCAGGGTACGTTCGTGGTCCAGCTTTACCCCAAGGACGCACCGGTGACCGTGGCCAACTTCGAGAAGCTCGTGAACCAGTCATTCTACACCGACCTGGTCTGGCACAGGATAGTCGCCGGCTTCGTCATCCAATCGGGCGACCCCACCAGCAGGAACGGCGGCGGCACCGAGAGCACCTGGGGCGAGACCGGCTCAGGAACCACCATCCCCTTTGAGAATACCGGGCTACCTGAGGGTCAGGGGTACATCGCCATGGCTAACACCGCAGCCGGCGGGAACGGCGCTTCATCCCAGTTCTTCATCAACCTCGTCAACAACACATCCGGCCTCGGGAACGGATATGCTGTCTTCGGTCAAGTCATCAGCGGATTCTCCGTCGTCCAGGCGATCGGCGCCCTACCGGTGAACGCCAACTGTCAGTCCAGCGGCGACACCTCTTGCCAGCCACTCACCCCAACTAACGCCCTCATCGACTCTATCACCATTCAGGCTAGCCCCTGAGTGGATTCGGGCGCGGGTTGGGTCCCATTGGTAAGAACAAGTGGATGGATATCCTTAAAGCCGATTTTGTCTCAGAGATAGTGCCGAGTTGAAGATGAGACCCACCATACTAGCGGGGAGCGCCGCCTTCGGTGCTTTCATCGCGTTCTATGCGTTTTTCCGTTGGAGCAGAGTCCCATTACCTGCTAATTGCTCTGCGTATTGCGTCAGCCAACTGCGACCTGAGAGCACGCTCGTCGTTCTGAGCCTTGCTGCAGCCCTCACCATCGCCTCTCTTGGTGGCCTACTCTACACGGCCATCGTTTCTCGACGGAGCGGTAGAGTCATGCCCGCCTATTCAAAATAGCCTGTCACCCGCTGTGAAACGGCAGAAAAAATCTGCACTGATGGGACAGAATCGCCGGTCGAGCCATAAACCGTATAAGACGACGAGGGAGCCGCGGCAAAAGGGTGCCGTACCTTTTCTCCAAAGAGCGTAATCGTGGTCATAGTTGCTCTCCTGATAGTGGGAGGAGCGGTCAGCTTCTTCGCCCTCAATCCGCCGCTCAAACAAACGGGCACTACCAGCACCACTAACACCGTCGACACGACCATTGCTCAAACGACCTGCCCTAGCCTCTCCCCCGTGAAAGACGTTCAGATCAACTCGACGACCTATGACGCGGTGACCGAGTTCGCACTGCCCTCGAATCAAAGCGGTCCCAACGCTATCACCGTCGCGCCGGACGGGTCTGTCTGGTTCACCGAGAACGGTTTGCCAGGAATCGGCCACCTCTACGCCAACGGGACGCTCAACGAATACGCACTTCCCTTCACCTACAGTCCCGACAGCGGGCTCTGCGACACACTGACCTATGACTGGGGCGTCGCGCTGTGGAATGGAAGTGCCTGGGCGGTGGATGAGGACTCGGGCCAGATCATTGGGGTCAACCCGTCGACCGGCGCCATCACGAACATAACGCTCTCGAGCGAGGTCTCGCCCTACACGCTTGCGGTCGGCCCAGACAACCGCCTTTACTTTACCCAGTTTAACGAGGGACCGAAGATCGGGAGGGTCTCACCCGGTAACGATTCTATCCAGTACCTCAAACTCCCGGGAAACAGCAGCTGGTCCTCCGCCTACGTGCTCTTCCAGAACAGTACGACGGGGTACGTCCTGTCCATCAACACGTTCTTGCGTTATCCGAACGCCGCGAACAGCCTCATCTATTCGTTCAACCCAGAACTACAGAACCCGGTGTTCCAGCAGGTGGGCGGTAACGTGAGCCTTAACGAGCCGTCGAGCATCGCGGTCGGCGAGGGCGGGATCTGGTTGACGGAGCACTCGGGCTCGGGGTTGGCGTTCTTCAACACGACCTCGTCCAAGTGGACGATGTTCCCGACGTCGCTCGTCCCGTACGTTCCGGTGACCCTGACGTACTTCGACGTGGCCAACGCAAGCGCCGTCTGGTTCAACGAGCACTACGGGAACAAGATCGGGGTAATCTACGACAACGGGGGTAGGCTGACGGAATACGGCGTCGACAACCCACCGATTACGAACTTCACCTCTGTCCTCGAGGGAGTCAATACGCTCACGGTGGGTCTTGGCGACGGGAGGCTCTGGTTCACCCAGTGGACCGCAGGCGTAGTAGGCTTCGTGAACACGTCGTACTCGCCCCCGTTCTCCATCTCTCCGACGGGGAGCGCAGGAGCGAGCCCGACCGTCAGCTTGGCGCCCGGGGGGTCGGCGAACCTCCAGCTCCAGGTCGTCGGGCACTCGAGCGACAACCTCTCAGTACAGTTCTCTGACAACGAGCAAGGGGACGGGACGCCGCAGAACATCACCTTCACACCAAGTCTTACGAGTATCACGCAGCTGAATGGGTCACAGCCTCTGAGCATCAGCATTTCGGCGGCGAGTGTGACACCCCCTGGGAACTACTTCGCCGCGGTGACCGTCAACAACGGCCTGGTGTTGGTCTCAATCTATGTCACCATAGACGTTACAGGCTAGTGGGGTCCGGGCTGTCGAAGCCAGGGCGAGAGACATCACAAAAAAAGGCTTTGTTCTAAGCCCGTGAAGTAATCACCTAGACTAGGCAACGGATATTAGTACTGACATGCTTTTGAATGCCCGCGGTATGCAGTTCGAAGACCCTGCCAGTGCTATTGGAAAGGACGTGAAGGACATCTACGGCAGGGATTTGGGCCGATGCATCGGTTACACTGTCGACCTTTCTGGGAACCTCAGGACCATCGGCGTGGAACTGGGAACTGCCTTTCAAGAGTATCCTGCTGACCGCATTTCGCTCGCATCTGATGATGAGGGTATTGTCACGATGCCCGAGTGGAAGGCCGACTCAAGACGGGTGGGCATGGAAAAGGGAATCCTGGACAAGAGGCTAGGCGCTCTGACAAAGATGTTGGAAGCGGGGGAGATTTCGCAGAGGGTCTACGACGAGATGCACAAAGGACTCATGGCCATCAGGGTAACCCACGAACAGCTCTCCAGGGAACTTGTCAAGCGATTGGATTCGCTGGAGGACAGTGATGACACGATCAACGCCTTTCTTGCGAAAGTGAAGCTCCAGGGCGTGTCGGAGGAGCTAACCGAGAGGGCGGTAAAGTGGACGGCAGACTTTTGCGTGGCTATGAAGTCGATGAACGAGAGGGAAAGGATAGACATCAACGAGATTCTTGACATGGTCACTGCGGAGTCAGCATCACCTATGGAGCCTATACCCTCGAGCGACCAGTCGGGGAATGAGGAACCGATTGGGCAAGCAGGTGTCCATTCGGAACCCGAGGTGGAAGCAGAGGCGCCCCCAGAAAGAACGCCCGGTCTTGGATCCTCGAGATCATTCGGTAGCAGCGAGGAATAAGTCCGCCCGCACCTCGCCGTCGGTGTGCCCTTAAGAGGGACTGTGAAACAGCCACAAACGTCCTATCGTTGGTAATCCAGATTTCGGTCATCGGCTATAGCGGAAGACTCTGCACTAAGAGAGCCTATGAGGCCGCGTATCAGGTCGGCGCCCAAATAGCAAAGGCCGGGGCGGTGGTCGTGAACGGAGGTCTCGATGGTGTGATGGAAGCTGCGGCCAAGGGCGCCCATGACGCGGGAGGAGTCTCGATAGGCATCATCCCATCTGAGGAGCCCACCGAGGGGAACAAGTACAGCACTTTCGTTATCCCATCAGGAATGGGCTTCATGAGGAACTTCCTAGTCGTGAACTCCGGGGATGCAGTTATCATCGTCGGAGGTGGCGCGGGTACACTCACGGAGGCGGCCGCCGCCTATCAGCAAGGAAAGCCCATCATCGCGGTGAAAGGGACCGGAGGTGTGGCGGACGAGTGGGCCGGCCGGTCGTTCGACGAGCGGAGGATCGGTGATGTCATCGGAGCCAGCGGGCCGAAGGAGGCGGTCGAGAAGGCGCTTGACCTTGCTGGTGAA
>JAPCJP010000084.1 GCA_027886885.1 Nitrososphaerota archaeon
TCGACGGGAGGCGGCGAGGTGGCGCGGTACATCGGTCGTCACGGCACGAAGCGCGTCGCCAAGGCGGTCCTTATCGGGGCGGTACCTCCGTTGATGCTGAAGACGGCCTCCAATCCGGGCGGCACACCGATGGAGGCGTTCGACGGCATAAGGGCCGGCGTCCTCGCGGACCGCTCGCAATTCTTCAAGGACCTGTCTTCGCCGTTCTACGGTGCGAACAGGCCGAACTCCAAGGTCTCGCAGGGATTGCGCGATTACTTCTGGCTCCAGGGGATGATGTGTGGTCATAAGGCGGCTTATGACTGCATCAAGGCGTTCTCGGAGACGGACTTCACGGAGGACCTGAAGAAGATTGACGTGCCGACGCTCGTCCTCCACGGCGATGACGACCAGATCGTCCCGATCGCCGATTCGGCCATGCTCTCATCCAAACTGATCAAGGGCGCCACCCTCAAGATAATCCCAGGCGGTCCGCACGGGATGTGCTCGACTCTCAAGGACACGATCAACGCGGAGCTGCTCGCGTTCCTGCAAGCCGGTCACGCCTGATTGCTGCCCAGTGATTAGGTAGCCCGGGGATTTCGTGTCCCGATGAGCTCGAACTGGGAATCTAACCATCGAACGCGTTCGTGGGCAATCCTCTGACTCCGGCCTTGACCACGAACAGAGCCCCGGTGAGAGGCTTCGCGGCAAGTATCTTGGGGTCTATCCCCTTCCTGGCCGACGTGATGTACAGTTCGTCAAGATTGTCCCCGCCGAAACAACACGAAGAAGACTGGTCTGCGGGGACTATGATGGTGTCCAGAAGCTTGCCGGTTGAAGGGTTCCACCTAGTCACCCGCCCTCCGCCCCAGTGAGCTACCCATATCATGCCCTCCGCGTCCACTGCCATCCCGTCGGGGTTGCCCTGTTGTTGCGTTTGCGCGAAATCAACGACGGTCCGTCTGTTCTTGATCTCTCCCGTGCTTAACGCATAATCAAATGCCGAGACTTTTCTTGTCGGGCTGTCTATGTAGTACATCGTCTTGTTGTCGGGACTCCAGCCCATCCCGTTTGATACCGTGATGTCGGACAGGACCTTCTTGAGCTTGCGGCCTTTTTCCAGTACGTAGAACGCCCCGATCGGGGACCTCGTCGGTCGTCCGTCCATCGTACCGGCCCAGAATCTGCCCGCTGGATCGCACTTGCCGTCATTGAACCTGTTTTCTGCCCTGTCAGTCTCCACCTGTTCGGTCAGGGGAGTGAGCGCCTTCGTTTCAAGGTCCAACCCGTAGAGACCGTGCTGCGACGCCACGGCGAGCCCTCCTCCTTTCCTTGGCACGGCACATCCGACGTCTTTTACCCTTTGGACCAGCTTGTCGTTCGGATCGTTGGGGGTGTGGACGTACACGGCCCCGCCTGTTATGTCGACCCAGTAGAGGACCTTCTTCTCGGCGTCCCAGCTGGGTCCCTCTCCGAGCTCGACCCTTAGGTTCGAAGCGATTTCGGGAATCATGGTCGATTATTGGGTCTGTCTGACCTTCTAATAATTGTGATGTCCCCTGGTCCAGGGACTTTTGGCAGAGTGGCGGCAGGTGATGAGGGAACGCTGCACCTCAATTCGAGATGCCGTCGACCACGAGAAGGTACGGCCGGCCCCTGACCGGTTGGGGAATGTAGAAAAGGCTGCCGTGGGGCTCCTCCATAGCTCGAAAGGAAAGCATATCAGGGTGCACCATGAAATCGGGAATCTAGAGTGGCGTTGAGGGAGATCGAACTACCTTCAGAGGAGTTGGCCGAGGAACTTCAGAGGCACTTGAAGGAAAAAAGGTTCATAGGCGTGATTCATGATGAGTCGCGAAAGACCATCCAATTTCCGGACAACATGAACTCGTTGCTATGGTCGAGCATCAAAGGCACAGTCGAGAAGTGGGGAAAGGGAAGAAGCCTGGAGCTCGTAGAATCATTGAAGCTCCAACCCCGCGAGCCCGAGCCGGCACAAGAAAGAGCAGACCCGAAGGAGCTTCAGGCAGAAGTGAAGAAGAAACTAGACAGCCTCACGCCTCAATCGGCAGAGGAGCGCTACAATTATCTCCAGAGCAAACCGCTCACTGAACTGAGCGACGCTGAAATCGAAGAGAGGATCGCGTTAGCCCAAAGAAAGCTGGAAAAGAGCTAAGATTCCCTACGCCTACGATCGCGACTACCGCATTGTCACCGTCTCTCCATTTTTGCTCCCAGTATTGGCCTTCTGGAAAATCGACCGTTCTTCGCCGTACGTGGGAGAATTTGGAGAATATGACCAATTTCGGACTACAAATGGGCCTCCAACTTATTAGCCGAGGCTAGATTCGGATTACAGGAGAAAAGTAGGCCCTCATGACAATTTTGGACGCTTTCCTGCTCAGTTTGGTCCAGTCGCTTCCAAATACGTCCCTCTTCGTGGGTCAAAAAATTCTGACAGGGGTAGCCGACCTCTTCGGCGGTATCATACTTCTAGCGATAGGGGTTCTGATTATCATATTGATCGTGGCTGCGGCCATCGTCCTGTTACCGGCGATCATCGTAGCGGTAGTCGTCTGGTTCTTAACGGGCAGTTTCTTGTACGCAGGGATCGCCTTCCTTGCCGTCGCCGTGATAGCCATAGTCGCAATGGCGGACGACTAGACGCGTCCCACGCATTCTGCTTTTTCCTTCTGCCCAGCCATCTCGGGACGGCTTTCTTGTACTGGCGGTAGGCGTCTCCAAAGCTGACCTCGTTCTGCTTCGCTTCGAATGGGATAGCCACAGCTCGCTATGCTTTGAATCCTGCGACCGGAGACCACGTGGGGCTGACGGGAACTGATGGAGGAGAGAGCTTTGAAAACTCGCCGGCAGCGTACACCGCCTTGCCGCCCACGACAGTCAGCATCGACTCGATGTCCTTGATCTGCTCCTCGGGTACCTCGAAGTAGTCGAGTGAAAGCACGGCGAGGTCCGCGAGTTTTCCGACCTCGATGGAGCCCTTCTTGCCCTCCTCGTTCGAGAACCACGCGTTGTTCGCAGTGATCAACCTGAGGGCTTCCATCCGTGAGAGACGGTTCGCTGAAGGGTAGAGCTGCGTGCCGCCGACGGTCTTGCCCGTGACCAGCCAGTAAATCACGACCCAGGGGTCGTAGCGGGAGACGCGCGTCGCGTCGCTTCCGCCGCCCACAGGGATTCCCATCTCAATCATCCGGGCGACGGGAGGAGACCGCTTCGTCATCTCCTCACCGTAGCGCGCCATGAAGTGCTCGCCCTGGAAGGCCATGCGGTCCTGAACCCCTATTCCGCCGCCGAGCTTGCGGACCCTCTCGAGGTTCCTGTCAGAGATGGTCTCAGCGTGGACGAAGAACCACCTAAGTCCTGCGAACGGGGTCTTGTCGTTCACCTCCTCGAACACGTCGAGAAAACGGCTAATCGACTCGTCATAGGTGGCATGCAGCTGAAACGGCCACCTGTTCTTGACTAGGAGACTCGCCACGTCACCCAGTTCCTTCTCCATAGTCGGGGGAAGGACCGGCCTCGGTTCCATGAAGTTCTCGAAGTCAGCGGCCGAAGCCACGAGCAACTCACCGGCTCCGTTCATCCTGTAGAAATCGTCGCCTTCGCCGTATTTCGTCATCTTGCTCCAGAGCTCGAAGTCTTCCAGCTCGTGGCCAGCCCTCTGCGGGTAGAGGTTGTAAGCGGTCCGCACTGTCAGCTGCCCATTTCGCGCCAGTTCGCTTATCACGGAGTAGTCCTGCGGATAGAATTGGCTTCCGCCAGCCCCGTCTATCACGCTCGTCAACCCGAACCTGTTGAGCTCATGCATATACTGGAAGGTAGAGTTGACCTGGTCCGCACGCTCCAGCTTCGGACCCTTGGCGAGGTTGGAGTAGATGATTAGCGCGTTGGACCTCGCTACGAGGAGGCCTGTCGGGTCTCCGTCCTTGCCGCGCTGGATTTCTCCGCCGACCGGTGCCGGCGTGTCCTTCCCGTAGCCGATTGCTTCGAGAGCCGCCCGGTTGAGGATGGCATCATGGTAATAATGGGTGATGAAGACCGGCGTCGAGGGGGCCGCGAGAGTGAGCTCCTCCGGCGAGGGGACTCTGCGTTCCTCGAACTGGAACTCCGACCAACCTCCGATCACCCTGATCCACTGCGGAACAGGCGTCCGCTGAGCCTGTTCGCGCAGCCTTCTCATAGCCTCGGCCAGCGACCGTAGACCATCCCATCGGAGCTCCAAATTGTAGTTCAGTCCCTCTCGAATGAAGTGGGTATGGGAGTCGCCGAGGCCCGGGACCACGGTCCTGCCATTGACGTCGATCATCTTAGTCTCTGGACCCTTGTAGTCGAGTGCCTCGCTGTCGTCCCCCACCGCAACGAAATGGCCACTCCTGACGGCCACAGCGGTTGCGAAGGAGCGCCTGCTGTCCTGGGTTGCAATCCTGCCGTTGAATATCACGGTGTCCGCCGCACGGTCGCTTTGCAATTCTGCTTCGCCTGTGCTTCCTGCCTCAGATGGACTATTGGGACTAATAAGCAGTCGTTGATGATTTGGCTTCAGTGATCCGACTGCTTCGCTCGGACCCAAGATGGGTCTCTGCGGGAGAGCGTTCGGGCCGTAGCTGAGACAACGGCCAGCACGACGAAGGCTATCACGAGAGCGTACGAGCTGGAAACATAGAGGATCATTAGGGCTCCAAGCAAGGCGCCGACGAACATCGCGCCCACAGACGTGAGGCGACGGCCGGCCTTCGACCCGGGTCCGCCCGCGATGCGGCTGTCTGCCCCAAGACCGGTAATAGTCAGAGTGAGCACGGTGGTCGTCAGGTCCGGCACGGCAAGCTTGCGGGCCGCGGCGTTCTGCACCCCCATCGAGAGGCCGAGCGCGATGATGAGGAGATAGCTGTAGCCGGTCGGGATCGTCTTACCCGAGATGATGGCGATTACCGACGAGACTCCGAGAAGGACCGCTTCGAATGCGG
>JAPCJP010000009.1:0-3197 GCA_027886885.1 Nitrososphaerota archaeon
TGAACGTCGCTTTATCGTCGGCGTCCACCTTGTCCCTGCCCATGAGGTTCTGGTCGATTATCAGGGACACGGAATAGACAAGGGCGGAAAAGGCCAGTATGGTCAGAGCTGTACTTGCGAGGGTGTAGGTAGGCTTGAGCACGAAGAGGATGGGTTTCGCGAGGGCGGCAGCACCGACTGCCATGGGGATTCCAAAGAGTAGGGTCAGGTCCAGGGTCGCAGAGGTCAATTCATCGGTGCCGCCGCGGAGCAGCAGAGGATAGAGGGCCGAGGCAAGGTAGAAGGAGTAGCCGGAGATCGTCGCCACCGCGAAGGCCGCCTGATAGTAGCCGACCAGGCTCGTCCCGCCCGACGCCAACGAGGCGATGTAGGTGTCCGCGACCCCCAGGACGTAGGGCAGGGCCGTGAGCGACGGGAGCCACCACCTTGAGAGCCAGCTCATCCCCGCGGCCCTGTCGAAGGGCAGAATGTCCGCGTCCCTCGTCAGGTAGGTGGAGGTCCCAGCCTGCGCCAGGTTCGCGACGATGACCGAGATGATCACCCCTGATATCCCGCTGTGAAGGACCAACAACGCCGGCACCGCGACAGCCATCTTGCACGCCTCCGAAGAGATTACGGAGTAGCCGGCGACGATGGGGTTGTGACCGGAGACCACCGCGTTGGCAGCCTGGTTCCAGTATCCGATCGGTACAAGCAAGATGGCAAGGGAGAGGGTCTCCCAACTCGCGCTGACCCTGGCCGCGCTCAGGACAGAAAAGACGGCATAGAGGCAGAGCCCGAAGGCACTGAAGGCGAGGTTCATCCAAATCGCAGTCCTTCCCAGGAGCCTCCCCCTCGCTATGTCTCTGGTCGCCCAAAACACGATCAGACCGGCGGGGTAGCAGGCGAAGGTGACGATGTCCAGGATGACCTCCCACAGGCCGAACTCACTGGTGGTGAGGCTCCGCGTCATGAGCAGCAGAAAGACGAGCCCAGTCACCACGCTGAACATCCTCGATGAGAAGACGACCAGCCCGGTCCTCCTCACAGAGATTTTCGAGCTCAATTTCCTAGCCCAAAAATCCCAGGTTTTCCTCGATGACCCTGTCGTCTAGCCTCTCATACGCCTCGATGGTGCCCACATCCCGCCAGAACTCGTCCGCATAATAGGGAGAGACCTTCATCTGATGTTCTATGATCGATGGGATAAAGTCCGTCATGATGTCCTTCCCGCCTGCGGAGGTCACTGACTTGAGGACCGGAATGGTCTCTCGAGAGATTACCAAGCAGGCGACCGTCGTCTTGAGATTGAGGGTCGGCTTCTCTGCGAAGGCGACCACCCTGCCTCGGCTGACCTTAGCGACCCCGACCGGGAGCTTGTAATCTCGGGTCAGCACGAGGGTGACCGCTGCCTTTGCCCTGCGGTGGTGCGCCACCATCTTCCGGAGATTGAAACCTGAGAGAATGTCGCCGTAATAGACCACCAGGTCGTCGAACTCACCGAACCTTCCCCTTTCGTAAGCACCGCGCAGCGCCTGCGCGCTTCCCCAGGACTCCTTTGCGTCCTTCGAATAGGCGATGGACGCCCCGAACCTCGACCCGTCCCCAAAGTGTTTCTCCACCTCCTCGGACCCGTGTCCCGTCAGCATCGTGACCTCCGGGATGTGGTGATAGACCAGGAGTTTCACGATGTACTCGAGGAGAGGTCTCTTCCTTCGACCCACTTGTATCATGGTCTTCTGGCCGTCTCCGATCAGCGGCCTCAGCCTGGTGCCCTCCCCACCACAGAGCACCGCCGCTTTGGTGACCATCCTAATGCCGCACCCAAGCCCTGCACTTAAGCGATAACGGAGCCCTGACGTGCCAAAGTTTAATCGACCGGCGGCGGTCGGTGCTAACGCTGTGAAGACTACGTGAAAATGAAGGTCGTGTGCACGCTCTTCCTGGTGCTCTCGACGGTCCTCTCAGCGCTTTTGCCGCGCTATGCCTTCGCTTTCCCGCTGGTCCTCGCCCTCGGGTTCGCAGTCTTCGGGGTCGCCAAGTCTGCGACGTCGCACCTCAACCCGCTAAACGACCTCCCCAACGCGCTCAGAGTCTTCCTGGCGTGCGAGGCCGGCTTCCTGCTCACTTTGGACTGGGTATTCATCTTCCCCTCCCTCGGCATAATCCTCTACGCCGCCTCCCTTTTCTTGAACGACGAGTACCAGAGGCGCGCAGCCTCATCTGTCCGGCGAGGAAGGAAGGGTGGCTCTGTGGCGCTGCTGGGCATCGACGGGAGCGGCAAGTCCACACATGCGAAGGCGGTGGGAGGATGGCTGCTCGCCCGAGGTTATTACGTGACGTTGATGCCATTCCACAGGTATCTCTTCGTAGAGCGGCTGACCATCATCTCAAGAGCGGCGAGGGGCAAGGCCCCTGGGAGCGGTGCCGTCCGGGGAAGGATGAGCGGGAGCAACCCCATCCGGCCGCTGCTCTCCATCGTCGACAACATGATCCTCCAGATTTCCTCGTCGCTGGGGAGCCGGCTCGAAGGGAGGGTCGTCCTCTACGACCGGTTCATCTGGAGTACCTACATCAAGTACGCTGCGCTCGGCTATCCGGTCAAACCCCTCTCCTTCCTCTACCTGCTCCCCCGGCCGCTCGCCGCCATCGTACTCGACGTACCGGTCGACAAGTCCCTGAAGGTGATCGATGAAAGAGGCACGGCCCACATACACTATCCTCGTACGGTGCTACAGGCAGAACGGGAGGAGTACCTTGAGATTGCGAGGAAGAACGGTTATCCCGTCATCGACGCGACCGCCCCGTTCGAGGAAGTAGAGGCGAAGATCGAGGTCCACCTGTCGGGGCTGTTCCCGAGCCTCCGTGGAGTTGGGCAGAAGTGAACGGCCCCCGCGAATATGTCGCCTCCCTGGTGGAGGATAGCCTTGGCCTGGTCCATGGGTCGCTCGCAGGCGATACGGGTGTGCTGCTGCCCAATGAATTCGTCGAGAAGGTCGCGGGCGTCCTTAGGACTGGAGAAGCTCCCAAGATCGTAGACGCTGCGACCCCGTATGTCGAGAAGGAGCTGCTAGGACTGCTTCCCGGGATCAGGGACAACGCCATGAAAGAGGACGGCTTCTTCGCGAGGAAGGCGAGGTGGCCGAACGGTTCCCCCCTGGCTGTGTGCCTCACCCACGACGTCGACAACATCACGCGGCCCTTCAGCCACGTCTGGA
>JAPCJP010000009.1:3297-60572 GCA_027886885.1 Nitrososphaerota archaeon
GTGTGCCTCACCCACGACGTCGACAACATCACGCGGCCCTTCAGCCACGTCTGGAAGATTCGGAAGAGGTTCGGGACCTTCGACCTTGTGCGGGCGGCGTTCGGTGCCTCGCTCTATGACAACACCATGCTGATCGCCTCGGCAGAGGAAGGCAGGGGGTTCCGCTCTAGCTTCTACTTCATGTCCTCTGAGTATCAGCTGGAGAGGGTCCGTCATGTCTCCGACCTCGTCCGGAAGGATGGCTGGGATATAGGACTCCACGGCGACTTCGGCACCCACGACTCCTCCGAGAAGATGGACGCGGCGATTGAGAAGTTCACCGCCGGCCTGGGGTTCAGGCCGACCGGCCTCCGGGAGCACTACCTGAGGTTCGATTTCGCCAAGAGCTGGAGCGTGATGGAGGCTGCCGGGTTCGACTACGACTCCACGGTGGGCAACGCGGACAAGCTGGGGTTCAGGGTCGGGTTGGCCGCGCCGTTTCACCCTCCCGGTGACGATTGGAATCCGCTCAACATCCTGGAGCTCCCGTTGACCCTGATGGACACGACCCTCTGGGGTTATCTCAAGAGAACCGAGGAGGAGGGTATGAAGGACTCGCTGGCGATGATGCAGGCCGTGGAGGATGTGGAGGGGCTCTTCACTCTCCTCTGGCACCAGGAGAGCGTCAGGATGGTCGGAGGCAGGATCTATTGGAAGATCATCGACTCGGTCAAGAAGAAGGGGTGCTTCGTCGGGAGCGGAGCCGAGGTCGCAAAGTGGTGGCGCGGGAGGTCTGTGCCCCTCGTGAAAAAGGGTAACCTGATTACCTTGGGAGGGAGACCTCCGGACGGCCTTGTGCTACATGTTGAAACCGGCGACGGGCGAACCCCTCATGTCACATCCGGTTCTGTGGAGAAGACTGGGGCGCAGCGCTACGCCGTCGTGGTGGGTGGGCCGGACTTTGCAATGGAGGTCAACTAGGTGAAGCCTGGCGAACGCGTCTTCGTCACCGGCGCGGGAGGCCTCGCCGGGGTCAACTTCGTGCGCGCGCTACGGGCGTCCAAGCGGGGCTACTACATCGTCGGTTCTGACTTCAGCAAGTACCACATCGTGTACCCGGACCTCGATTCAAGATACCTGACGCCTAGGCACACGGACCCGAAGTTCATGCCGCGCCTCGCCGAGATAGTGAGGCAGGAAAAGGTGGACTTCCTCCATCCTCAACCCTCCAGCGAGGCGTTCGTGATTTCGGGTGATAGGAAGAGGCTGCACTGCAAGGTCTTCCTCCCTGACCAAAACGTCATGAAGGTAGGTCAGGACAAGCTGCTCACCCAGCAGGCCCTGCGGAAGGAGGGCATACCCGTGGCGAAGACCAGTACCCTCTCCTCGGTCAAGGACATAGAGGGCGCCTTCTCTTCGCTGGGCTCGCCCCTCTGGGTCAGGGCCAGGCATGGCGCAGGGGGTAGGCTCAGCCTGCTCTGCAACGACGCCGAAGAAGCCAGACACTGGGTCGAGCTCTGGGTGAAGAGGGGGTCTAGAATCGACGAATTCATACTGCAGGAGTACCTCCCGGGGAGGAACATCGCCTGGGACAGCATATGGAAGGACGGGCGACTCGTCACATCCTACGCCAGAGAGAGGCTGGAGTATCCGTTCAAGCACATCTCGCCCTCAGGGATCACTGGGACCCCCTCCGTCGCTAGGATCGTGCGAGACTCCAGGCTCAACGACGTATCCCAGAGGGCTGTCAAGGCCATCGACCCGCGACCTGGTGGCGCCTATTCCATCGACGTGAAGGAGTCCTCGAAAGGGGAGATGTGCGTCACCGAAGTGGACTCGGGCAAGTTCCACTCGACCATGCCGCTCTGGGGATACATCGCAGTGAAGCACCTCGGGCTGCCCTGGTACGCTAACTTCGCCGACCTCTACGTGAGGCTCGGCATGGGGGAGTCGCTCACCGAGTCGATCCCTCCGACGGACCTTCTTCCCGAGGGCTATTACCTCCTCCGCGACATGGACGTGGGGGCGTTTCTCTGGAAGGAGAGCGGCTGGAAAGAGCGGGTCCTCTAGCTTGGGCGTGCTCCCTGCAGCGGCCAGTGCCTATGTCTTCGATTTTGACGGGACCCTCGGCAGCATACCCGTGGACTGGGCCGCCGTGAAAGAGGGCCTGCGGGAGATAACGGGTTCGGAGGATGAGCTCCCGAGCGTCTTCCCCACGATCATCCAGCTCCTCAAGGACCGCCCCAAGGAAACGAAAAAGGCCTTCGACCTTATCGACAAGTATGAGCTTGCGGCCCTACCTTCTGCTTCCCTCTATCCAAAGTCCGTGGAGCTCCTCGCCTCGCTCGCCGAGGTCGCCAAAGTCTCGCTGGTGACCATGCAGGGCGCCAAGGCGACTGAGCTGGTCTTGGAGAGGTTCGGCCTGAAGCAGTACCTGCTGTGCTACTTCACCCGGGAAGACTCGCTCGACCGTGCCGAACAGGTGCGGTTCGCGCTGAACGGGATGCGAGCCAAAAAGGAGTCCAGCGTCTTCGTCGGAGACAGGCTGAACGACCTGAACGCGGCAAAGCTGGTTGGAATCCCCTTCACCATGATTCGGACCCACGGGGACGACCCAGAGGATGCGGGGGTCACCCTGTATCACAGCATAGGGGAGTTCCTCGATGCCATCCGCGCTGGTTAGTGTTGCGGGTGTGCACCTAGCTTATCGAGGATCTTCCCGTGCAGTTCCGAGTTCGCAGCGGCCACCACGCTGAACCTCTCCTTCACAGATATCTTCGGGTTGAGGGCCGCACCGCGTTCGTCGCTGAAGGTCGCACCCGCCTGCCTGCCGATGAGGTATGCCGCGGCCAGGTCCATGACCCTCATCCTCCTCCTGATGTCCACGAAGCCGTCTATGCTCCCCTCGGCCATGAAGCACGCCTCCAGCGCGTTGGCACCGAAGTGGACCTGACGTCTGGCGGATGCTATCAGTCCGGAGACGCTCCTGACGATGGGGAGCGTCGTCTTCGAGACGTCTATTCCTATCACGGCCATGCTCAGGTCGCGTACACCACTGGTCCTGATCTCCGAGCCGTTCTTGGTGGAGTAACCCCCTGCCTCCGCAAAGTAAGTGTCACCGTTGACCAGGTTCCTGACGAGCGCGTGGCTCGCGCTCTCCAGAGTCGAGCCCTCCAGGACCGCTATCGATGTGCAGTAGAAGGGTATCTGCTTCTCGAAGTTCGAAGAACCGTCTATGGGGTCGATGACCACGGTCCAGCGGGCCCCGACGTTGCCGCTAGATTCGCCCTTCTCTTCCGCGACGACGCGAAGGTTGGGCCCCTTCTGCTTTATGGCATCGAGTATCTCGTTCTCTGCCTCTTGGTCCACCCTCATGGTGACGTCGCCGCCGGCCCCTTCCCCGACCCTCTCGCTGCCTTGGCTGGAGCTCACGAGCCTGTCCCTTACCTCTTGGACCCTCTCTCCGGCCTCGCGCAACACCGACTCCCACTCTACCAATTGGTCGCTCGCCCTGAAGCACGGAAGTGGCAGGTGATAATCTTAGCACGCGCCTAGGGGAGGCTCAGCAGGGCGCTCGGCTGAAGGATGGCGAGAATCACGATGTAACCGACGTAGCCTGCCGCGATGTAGGCGACGGTCGGAACCCCGTACTGGACCTCGACGGAAGCGCTCTCGTCCTTGACCTCGTCTACGGCCTCCCGCGAGACGTTCACGTCCTTGACCACCTCCGTCCGCTCGCCCCCGATGATGAGCGCTTTTGGAATCCACTGGGCCTGGGCCTTGAACTCTGCGATTGGGATGACTCTGGTCTTGCCCACCAGCCCCTTCGAGTAGAGATAGGCCACGTGGATGCCCAGCGCTGCCAAGACCACAACGAAGACCTCCAGCAATCCGGGGACGAAGCCGGCGGGCGCCGTCCCAGCGATGACGAGCACGAAAGCGATGCCATCGGCCTCACCGACCATGCCCCACCACGCGGCCCCGAGTGCTATCGCCCCGATGAGGGCTATGGGGATTATCAGAACAAGGAACTCGGATCGGAGGTAGTATAGCCCGAACACCACGCCGACGACAGCTGGGATCCAGACAAGGTCGGAGACGAGCCTCTCCCTAAAGTCCTGATACCCAGCAATTATGAAAGAGATTGCGACCAGAATCTGAACGTACAATCGCGACTGTGAACACACCCCGGCGACGCTTATAAGCGAACTCCCAATGATTCACGGTGGGAATCCAGGCAGCGCCGTCGCTTGAGCTTCTGGTGAAGCGGGTCGCACCCTTCTGGCCATCCGGCCTTATGGTGGACCGCCTTCAGGGCCGCATATCCGGCTTACTATCGTCCGGGAACGTATACATCTCACCCGCCCTCTACTCGCGCTTCTCGCTGGCCCTGCTCGTCTATCCTCTCGCGGGAGAGGTGCTCGCCGCCGCGCTACTGCCGACCGTTCAGACTCTCTTCGTCCTGGGGTCACTGGCCACCGTCCAACTCATGCCCCTGCTCCTGCTCCTAGCCCGCTCGGGGTCTCGCAGGAGGGCGGTCGAGGCCGAGCTACCATTCTTCCTGATTGCCCTGTCCATAATGTCCCAAGACTCGTCTCCCTCCATCGATGGGGGAATGCGACGTGTCGCGGCGCTCGGCGACGGCGTCTTCCCAGCCCTTCGCTCGGAGTCCGACCGGCTCGAACGCGACCTCACCTTCATCCCAGGCTCTCCAACCAGCGTCCTGGAGAGCGCTTTCCGTGACAACCCCAGCCGCTCCCTGAGGGACTTCGTCCACAGTTTCACGACGACCCTCACGACGGGGAAGAGCGTTGAAGGCTACGTGGAGGAGGAGTCCAAGAGGGAGGTGGGCCAGATGGAGTCCCGTGCCAAGAGCTTCTCCGAGTCGGTCGGTTCGCTCGCCGAGGTATCGCTCATGGTCCTCGCGCTCTTTCCGGTGGGGGTCGAGATGATTGCGGCCGCCATCCCTGGCTTCGCTTCCTCAGTCATGCTGATAGTCTCCATGGGCCTATTGGCGACGTTTTCGGTGGTACTTCTAGTCGTCCTCGAGAGCGTCCAGCCCGTGGCCCACAACACGCCTCCCGCGTCCCTCTACATCGTCCTCTCGCTTGCGTCCTGGGTCGCCTCCACCGCCCTCTACCTTCTCGGGACGCTTCCGTTGGCCTTCTCCCTGCTCATACCCTTCGGCTTCTCGGTCTTCGGCTTTTTCCGAACAAGAGGAGTCTATGACCGCATCCGCAGGGGCGAACAGGAGATCAGTCTTCTCCTCCACGACCTGGCCGAGGCGAGCAAGGCGGGGGTTAGCCTTCCCGAGGCGCTCGCCAAGATAACCGCGTCGAGTTCTCAGTTCGGGTCCATAGGCGAGCCGCTCTCCGTCTTCCACCACGCCATAATGTCGGGCGCGACTCCGGCCGAAGCACAGAAGGGAGTGTCGCATCCCTCGTGGCTGGTCAGACTCTCCTTCGGTCTCCTCTCGGTCGCATTCAGCACCGGTGCCGGTTTCGAGCAACTGGAACGCCTTTCCTCGTTCTTCAAGAGGGTCACCGACGCAAGAAGGAACGCCTCTCGTTCCTTGCTCCCCTTCGTTCTCATCGGGGTCATCGTCCCTGTGATCTCGGTGGCATCCTTGAACTTCCTCGGTGGCTTCAGCTCGGGGAGCACAGGGAGCGGGATCCCGTTCCTGCCAAGCCTCGCAGACGTCTCAAAGACCTATGTGCTCATCACCATCTCTGCGGTCGCTCTGCTAACGGGCGTCCTTCTCTCGAAGCTCTTCACGCAGACCGCGCGCCATGGCGTCGCCATACCTTTGCTGATGGCTTCGACCCTGGTTTCGCTCGCCGTGTTCGGCGTTCTCTAGGTTTCGGCCGCCTCCCTTGGCGATTATATATTCTGCAGACATGTGTTGCCATGAAACTCGTCGTCCGTCGGAAACGCAGGGCTATCAGCCCCTTCCTGGCTACGATTATCCTGGTCGTAATCACACTGATGATCGGCGGGATACTCTATACGCAGTTCCGTAACATCGTTGTCGCACAGGTAAAGAACCCCTCCATGGATTTGACAAGCTCCAACGTGGCGCCCAACGGCGAGACTATCGTCCTTTCCCTGAAGAACGATGGCAATGTTCCCATAACGCTCTCCAAGATGCTCGTTAGCTACAACGCTGGTCTGAACACGTTCTCCTTCGTCTCTAACCCGGCCAACATCACGCTGGTGTCCTCCCCGTCCGGCACCTCGCTCATGAACCCAGGTGACATCCTTACGGTACAGATGACCACCACCTTCCCAATACCCGAGTTCTCCACATTCACGGTGACGGCCGTAGGCGACCAGCTCTCCAAGGCCTTCAACGTCCAGGCGTGACGTTGAAGCGCTCCCCCGCTTTCAGCACCTATGTGGCGGCGCTCGTCCTCATCGTGATAGCCATGTCACTCTCTTTCGTCGTCTACCAGGGGGTCAGGAGCTTCGCCCCGGAGAAGCAGGACCAGGACGTCACCTTCGTGAACCGGGTGGTGACGCTGCCCAACCAGGGGGGCGAGCTTCTCTTGGTCTTGGTCAACGCATCGGAACTTGTAACGCCCGCGGCGCTCGAAGTCCAAGGACAAAGCTCAGAGGGCGGAGTTCTCTACCTCGGTCAGAGTGGGAGCTATGGCTCCTTAGGGGCTTCACTCTGCCTCAGCGGAGGCACCACGTTCTTCTCGGTCCACTCCAACGCCTCGGGGCTGCTCCAGGTCCAGTCGAACGGCCAATCCTGGATCGACGGTCACCTGGTCTCCTCCCTTTCGGTCTCGAGCGGCTGGAACGAGGTTATGATAACCAACGCGACCTCGTGCTCGGTGGTCACCCCGGACGGTTCGGTCATCTTCGGCCCAGGTTCCGAAGTCTCGGGCTTCCCGGTCACGGGGACGCTCCCGGCGAGCAGCCTGAACTTCTATGTTCCGTCAGACGGTTCGGGGACAGACTCACAGATTCTTCTCGTCTTCGCGGGTGGAGGGGTCGACCAGATTGACTAGGGTCCGCTTCCGACGGGCCCGCCGCGGGATCAGCGAAATTGTCGCCTCGGTCGCGATGCTCGTGATAACAATGGCCGTGCTCGGGGGTCTCGGGGTCCTCTCCCTGGGTTCTCTGCACAACGCCGCAGGCGACTTGGTCTCGGGCTCGCACAACGAAGCGGAGAGCGCGGGGGTGCTCCTGCGCGTGGTCTCGACCCAGAGCAACTCCTCGGGCACATACGTCTGGTTGTTCGACTACGGTTGGAACCCGGCGACGCTCTCATCGGTCTACGTCAACGGCGGGATTCTCAGCGGGTGGAGTTCATCCTGTTCTCCCCTCCAGGTCAAGTCGATGTGCTCCCTGGCTCTTCCTTCTGACACGCACGGGGCGGTCTCGATACTCTTTGGGACAAACAGCGTCGCTCTCTCGCTATAGGCGCCTTCTCCGGAAGGGCCAGCGGGACAAGCCCCCTGTCCCCTCCCTCGAGGTCATACCCTTCGAGCCTCCTCGGGGAGGCGTGGTTGCCGAGAACTATCTGGTCAGCTATGAGCAGCGCCTCCGAGACTCGGTCACCTACCGGTCGAGCTACACCGTGTACATCTATCAGTCGGAAGGCAAGGGACTCTACCTCGTCAAGGAGCCGTACCTCAATCCCGAGCTGGGAGCAACGGTGGCCGAGGCCATCTCCTCGCTCTCCACCTGGCTAGCGCCGTCGCCGGTGATCCAACTGGACCCCCTCGGCTACCTCTTCGCCGAGCTGAAGCGGGCCGGATTCATGAACTCCGGCCTGACCGAGGATGACCTCAAGGGCGCCTCTCACTATCTCATGCGAGAGATCCTTGGCTATTCGACGGTGGACCCGTTGATCAGGGACCCCGAGATAGAGGATATCTCCTGTGAGGGCCTTGGCCGTCCCGTCAAGGTCTGGCACCGGAAGTTCAACGCAAACGGGTGGCTCGAGAGCAACATCTCCTTCCCGACCAGCGAGAAGCTGGACGCCACGGTCTCCAGGCTCGTCCATCGGTCCAACCGGTCCCTCTCGGTCTCCTCTCCCATCGTGGACTGCGTCCTCCCCGAGGGTTACCGCCTCGCTGCGACCTGGGGGAAGGAGGTCACTAGCCTGGGCTCGAGCTTCAGCATTCGAAAGCTGCGGGCCATCCCTTACACCATCTCCGAGCTCATCCATTCTGGCATGCTAGACGCAAAGATGGCGGCGCATCTCTGGATGCTCCTCGAGATGAGGGGGTTCGTGGTCATTTCGGGGGTCACGGCCTCAGGCAAGACCACTCTGCTTAACGCCCTGGGCACGGTGATCAACCCCAACTGGAAGGTGCTCTCCATCGAGGACACGCGGGAGATAACGCTCCCTCAGAGCGGGTGGAAACCGCTCCACACCAAGCACACCCAGGCCGACGGATCCAACGTCTCGCTCTTCGACCTCGTCAAGCTATCCCTCAGGGAGAGACCGGACTTTGTCATACTCGGCGAATCCAGGGGCGAGGAAGTCCAGGTCCTCTTCCAGGCCGCGGCGTCCGGGTCCGGATGCCTCACGACCTTCCACGCTCCGAACTCCGAGGCCCTCCAGGTCAGGCTCACCCAGCCTCCCCTCTCCGTCGCGCGCACTTCCCTCGACCTGATCGACGCCGTGGTGTTCACCGTGCGAGACCAGAAGGGCCGGAGGTATGTGCACGAAGTGGTCGAACCCGGGAGCGACTGGGTCACGGTCTTCCGACACGCCGAGAACGGAGGCGAGGGGTGGGAAGGGACGCCTGAGCTCTCGGCCAAGCTCGCCAAGAGGGCCGAGGGATTCGGGTATTCTGCGAAGAGGGTCTCATCCGAGCTCGAGGCGCGGACGAAGTTCCTGGAGGGGCTCGTGGGCAAGGGAATCACCGACTACGAATCGCTCTCCAAAGAGCTCCGGAGGTTCTACCTCCTTTCTTCGTCGACCTTGACCCTCTGAGACTCGAATACCTTCTTGACCTCCTGGATGTTGTCGATGTCACCGAGGCCCTTGTCCTCCCGTATGCGCTTGATCCGGGGGAACCTCAGCGCGAACCCGCTGTCGTGCCTCCCGCTCCTCTGTATGCTGTCGAATGCCACCTCGATGACAAGCTGGGGCTTCACGGTCCTGAAGTAGCCGTCGTCCTCGATGGTGAGCGCCTTGATCTTCACCATCATATCCTCGATCTCCTTGTCGGTCAGCCCCGAGTAGGCCTTCCCGATCACCTTGAGAGACTCGCCGTCGCGGACTGCGAAGGTGTAGTCCGAGATCTTCCCCGCCCTCTTGCCGTGGCCGAGCTCGGCCCCCACGATCACGACATCGAGCGTGTCCAATTCTTCCTTGAGCTTGACCCAGGACTTACCCCTCTTCCCGGGCGTGTAGGGGCTCTCCGGGTCCTTGAGCACCAACCCCTCGTAGCCGGATGTCCTCGAGAGCCGGAACAGCGCCTCTACCTCTTCGCCAGTCGAGACTTTCTTCATGGAGGCCTCGCGGAACGCGCCTGCCGCTATCCTACCTAGGGCCTCCCTCCTCTCCCTCAACGGCCTCTGGTGCAGGTCCTCTCCGTCAAGGAGGAGGATGTCGAAGCAGAAGTAGAGGACCGGGGCCTCCCTCATCGCCGCTTCGAAGTTCTCTATCCTCCTCAGCCTCCGCTGAAGGAGTTGGAACGGGAGAGGCGAGCCCTTGCTGAACGGGACGATCTCCCCGTCTAGGATGAAGTCGTATGCGATGGACCTTGCCGCCTCGACGACCTCGGGGAAGCTCGCCGTGATCTCCTCGAGCCTCCTTGAGAATATCTTGACCTTCTCTCCCTTCTTGTGGACCTGAGCCCTCACGCCGTCGTACTTGTACTCCCCGTCGAGCGGTCGCCCCTCGAAGTAGGCCGCGATCTCCTCGGCGGTCTGCATGGGCTCGGCGAGCATGAAGTTGGTCGGCCTCATCAGCTCGAGCCTGACGCCCGAAAGCTCCCCCAGCCGGGCACGCTTTGCGAGGAGCCCGATGTCTCCCAGCAGAAGAGCGGTCTCGCGGACCGAGGCCCTGTCCGTGTCGTAGGCTTTCGCGATCGCTTCCTCCACCAGCCCGTCGACCAGCCCTATGCGCATCTCCTTGGTCAGTATCTTCACGAGGAACTTTGCCTCGACCCCGTTGGCCCGCAGGAGCAGCGCCTTGAGGTGACCCTTCTTCATGTCCGAGGAACCCTTGCCCTTTGCCCTCGTCATCGCCTCGAAGCTCTGTGCGACCTCCTTCAGGGTGAGGGTCTCCTCGAAGAGGGTGGTCTCCTTCTTCGCCGAGAGAATCTCCTCGACGACCCTCCCCAGGTCCCCGTACTTCACGTAGACCCTGCCCACTTCCCTCCCCGAGAGGCCGGTCAGGCCCTCGAGGACGCCCATGATGGTCGAGTAGCCTATCTGGGTCTCGTCGGCGCTCCCCTTGACCGAGGACCTACCGGTCGCGAACCTAGCGGCCAGTTCGGCGTCCTCGGCATCCAACCCCCTCATGTACTCCGAGAGCAGACGGACCTTCTCATTCTTGCCGGAGGTCTCCCTCACCCTGTCCAGGGTGTAAGTGAACTCGGAGAAGCTGCCCATGAGCCGATCAGAGCGGCGTGGCCATGGTGTAGGCCGACTCTCCGTCCTTGTAGTAGCCGCTCAGTGTGCTCACGACCTTGAACCCGAGCCTCTTGTAGAGCTCGATGGCCTGGACGTTCGTCACCCGGACCTCAAGGTAGCATTCCTTGGAGGACTCCGAGCGGACCTTTTCCATCGCTTGCTGTATCAGCCGTGTCCCTATGCCCTTGCCCCTGTGCTCCTCGAGCACCGCTATGGAGATGACGTGGCACTTCTTCGCGAGCCCGAACCTCCTCAGGACTGAGAGGCCGTGCTCGGTCCGGCACATTATGTAGCCCACGACCCCGCCCTCCCTCTCGGCGACGAAGAAGGTCTCCGGGTAGGAACGCAGTATCTGGTAGTAAAAATCATCAGTGTAGTGCTCGGGTAGGGTGAGCGAGTTGACCCTAATCACGCTAGGAATATCTGGACCATCGCACAGCCGGATCGAGTAGTCGTCCGGCGACTTGCCCATCCTAGACTCTTGCATGAACCGTCGGCGCTTCCCGGAACGTGACTAATAAGCGTCTCCACCCCGCCGAGGAAACCTGACAAAACCGAGGGCAAGCTTAAAGCCCCTTGGCTTGTCGTCGTCCTTCGGCCGACGGTTGTCAGAGAGTTCAGGATTTGACGGACTGGTGCGTTCGCTGTTCAAGGTCAAGGACTATTACTCTACCGAGGACGGAGGCGGAGAGTACACGGTCGCCTACGAGGAAGGCTCTAGGGCCGCCTTCAAGGAGCTCTACAGAAAAGTCCAACCCCTGGGATACACGCCCCGCCTCTTCGGGACCCGGGACGACGCGTCCCTCACCGTCCTCAAGACTGCGCCCGCCCCCTCGCCCGCTCCCAGGGCGTCATTCTTCCTCGCGATGCTCACAATAGTCGCGATCCTCGGCGCCGGCGTCGCCGTCGGCCTGCTCTACGCCCAGGATTTCGGGGGGAGTGACATCTTGTACGGCGCTAGCTTCGTGCTCGGCATTGCGGTGATACTCTTGGCGAGGGACCTGGTCCAGAGGTACTTCGCCAGAAGGGCGGGCTCGCCTACGACCCTCCACTATTACCTGCCGAACATACCTGTCTTCCTGGCGCTGCCCATACTCTACTTCATGCCCACGTTCGGGTCCGTCACCTTTGTCCGCTCCCCCGCCTACGACAGGGACGCGCTCTTCGATTTCTACTTCTGGGGCGCCATCGCTGCAGTGGGGGTTACCATGGTAGTGGCCCTCGCCGGGGTCCCGTCCACCATCGTCCTGACCCAGGCCCAGTACGCGGCTTCTGGCGTCGTCGCGCTCAGCCACGGACCATCGACACTCCAGAACCTGGCGGGGACCATAATGAGCGCGCTCAACCTCTCGCCCTCGGTCCCCGTTGGGGGGTACGCAATCTCCTCGCCCCTGTCGGCGGCCGCCTGGGTCGGCTTCCTCCTCTCTCTCGTCACGCTGATGCCCGCGGCGCTCTTCGACGGAGGTAGGATGGCCACGCTCGTCCTCGGGACGCGCGGTAGCAGGATAACCACGCTCGTCACAGCCTTCGCCCTGGTCGCCATAGACCCGCCCAACTACTGGGTCATCTTCCTCGTGATCTTCCTGCTCGCCGCGATCCAGCCGTCGAACGACACGCTCGATTCTCTCAGTGGCATCTCGCTCTCAAGGAAGGGCCTCTTTGTGTTAGCGATGCTCCTCGTGCTCCTGTGCATCCCCGTCCCGCAGACCTTCTTCACGTTCTCGGTCTAGCGCGGGGCCGTCGCCAGGACCGTCTCCGGAGCCCTGGTGAAGACGTGGAGCTTCGCACTCCGGCCCGTCGCGGCAAAGACCCGCTCGAATGCCTGAGCGGAGTTCCTGGCGGTCCTGAACCTGAATCTCCCGGCGGCGTAGAGGTCCGGCAACGACGACAGGAGCGTCACGGAGTAGTTCTCCCTCAGCTTGGTAAGGTAGGCTATCTCTTCCATCCCGTCTTCGTAGAATCCCTTGCGCAGCATGCTGTCGGTGACGCGGCCCATGGACTGCATCTGGAGCGCCTTGGAACCTATGCCGTCCCTGCACTCGCCGACTATGACCACCTCGCCCCCCTTGCGGACAGCCCGCAGCGCCCCCACGGCCAGCCTCAGGGTGTGGGAGAAGGTCTCGTCATAGCCCCGCCCGCCCACACCTACGACTATGCCCTTGGCAGGGGAGGGCTGCAGCTCTGGGTAAGCGCCCCTCGCCTCCTTCGCCCCGCCGTCGATCAGCGAATAGGGTTCACCCCCCCGGGTCACGATGGTACCGTAGGTCGCGTCCTGGACCTTCTCCGCCATCTGCGCGGCAAGCTCATGGGCCTTGGTCTCGCCGAAGAAGTTCGGCTCGTCTCCTTCCCTTCCCGCGTAGGCCCGCCGCCTCGCGCCGTTCATGAACCCCAGGGAGAGCGCAGCCCTCGCGTCTATGTATCCGAACAGAGGGTCGGGCTCTCCAGTCGAGAGCACGAACCGTGAGTGTCCTGCCTCAGTAAGCTCCAGTGGGGCGGTGAGCACCTGCTCCGAGTCCCCTGTGGCGACCGCGACGGTCGCGGGGGAGGTCTTGAGAACCTGTCCTTTGAGCTCCGGCACCACCTCCTCGAGCTTGTTCGGAGCGAGGGCGTATATCTTGATGGGACCATCCTTGGGGATCTTCGGAGCGAGGGCCTTCAGGAGCCTGGCGGTCGCGGGCTTATTGTCGCAGACGATCAGTTGGTCGCGGCCTGCCAATCTCGACTCGAGCACCGGGAGGAGCTCCTCCACGTGGCTCTCGGGTGCTGGGTCTGACATCTCGCCGAGATTCTCCGCCTGGATTGTCAGGAGCGATTCGACGTTGCCGTAGGGGACCCAGATCTCCAACGATACTTTTCCTATCCTCACCCTCGTGAGGCGCTTCTAAGAAGCTTTGCCAACTCTCGAGTCGGGCACATCGTTATTAGGCCGCTCCCCGCGTACGTGCGCAATGGTCTCGAAGAAGCGGCCGGCCGGCCCGGGGAGGAAGAAGATGGTCGAGGAACTCGCCATGGTCCTGCTCAAGGTCAAGGCTCTGCAGATCGGGACCTTCACCCTCGCTAGCGGGGCGCTGAGCTCCTACTACATCGACCTGAGGACGATCCCAAGTTTTCCGGGCGCCTACCGCTTCGTGACCGACTGTTATCTCGACCTGATCAGGAGGGACGTCGGGGTCTCAAAGTTCGACGCCATCGCAGGGGTCCCCACGGCCGGGCTGGTCTATTCCTCCCCCGTCGCGCTCGAACTCGGCAAACCGATGATATACGTGAGGAAGGAGGAAAAGGACTACGGACGCAAGAAGAGGATCGAGGGGGCGCTCAACCCGGGGTGGAGGGTGCTGGTCCTCGACGATGTGATAACCACGGGCACCTCGAAGCTACCTGCCATCGAAGCCATCAGGGACGAGGGCGGTGAGGTGAACGACGTCGCGGTGCTGATAGACCGGCTGGAGGGTGGAGGCGCTGTTCTGAAAAAGTCACGGACCAAGCTTCACGCGTTCACCGATGTGGTGGAACTGGTCCGGGCGCTGCACAAGAACGAGGCCATCTCTGACGACGAGATGCAGGCCATCGAGAGCCAGAAGTCTGGCCGCTCCCGTCAGTAGATCATCAGGTTCTTCTCTTCGAGGAGGACGTGCAGGTTGTTTACCGCCCTGTAGACCTCGCTCTCCCTCTTGGCTCCCGTGCAGACGAGCTTGCCGGACGCGAATAACAGTATGACCGTCTTGGGGTCTGCCATCCTGTGGATCAGCCCCGGGAACTGCTCGGGCTCGTACATCGACTTTGGAAGGGTCCTCGCGGCCTCCTCTAGGTGGACCTTCCCTCCCAGGTTCGCGGACGCAACGATGTTTTGTATCTGGACCTCCGCCTCGTTCTTGATGGGGATGCTACCCTTCTTCAGCCGCCTCACGACCTCCTGGACTGCTTTCCTAGCCAGCTCCTCTGACTTGGCACCGGTGCAGACCATCTTCCCGGAGCTGAAGATGAGCGTCGCGGTCTTCGGCGTCTTCAGCCTGAAGACGAGGCCCGGGAACTGGTCGGGGTGATACTCCACGTCGACGAAGTTCTTGGTGATTAGATTCAGGTCAACTTTCTGGTTTATGGAGGCAGAAGCTACCACATTCTCGATGCTGACGATCGCCTTTGTTCGAGGCATCGGGCCGACGATTTTGACGAACTATATAAGCAGTATATAAGGGGCGAAGCATATTCCGTCCCTAGGGGTCGGAGTCCGCCCCCGTATCTCTTCCGGGGGCTCCCTGACCTTCCGGACCAGCGCTATCCGCAGGTCTTTGCTTGGGTCTCAGCTCGAGGGCGAAGACGATTATCAGGATCATGGCGACGAGGATGTAGTTGTAGGGAGGGGGGAACGCCTCGGTAATCCTACCGAGGTAGGGCAGCGCCACCACCACGACCCCTCTCACGCAGCTCGCGGGCACCGGAGGCCAGCTGTGGCCCAGAGGGGGTTCGTCGGGAGATGGATTGGTCGACCTGTCGTCTCCCTGGGTGATGAGCGTCTGGCCGGTGATGTTCACTATCCTGTGTACTACTGTCTCTCCGACGCACTGTCCCAAGCCGTTGGGGACAGTGAAGACTATCACGTCCCCGACCTTCAGGTCGTCGAAGGGGACGCTGTGGACGACCACCAGGTCCCCGACCTCGAGGGTAGGGAGCATGCTTATGGTGGGGTAGACGTTGAAGACCTGGACTCCGGCGGCGTCGCTGTTGATGGCGTATGCGGCCGCTGCCACGAGGACGAGGACAACTATGACTTGGGCTGCCGCCCTCCTCGTGTTCGAGGAGCTCAAAACACCACGCGTCGGCGCGACAGTTGTTAAATCTTCGCGAGACCGGACGCGCGATTGGAACCCTTAAGTAAATCTGGACTCCCCGGGGTCACAACAAATGGCCGAAAGGAGTTTCTCCGTCAGGTCGTTGGCGACCATCGTAGCTGTCAACGCCGTGCTCCTAATTCTGATCGCCTGGGTCCTCGGGGATTACGCCTACAGGGACTCCTACTGGCGGTCGATGGGGTTCACGCCCTCAACCTCCTACTCCCCCTTCTTCCTCGTCACCTCGGCCGTAAGGGGTTCCACTTACATCCAGGGTCAGCTGACCCTCGACTGGTCCCAGGTCCTCGGAGCCGTGCTGGTAGTCTTCGATGTTCTGTTCGTGCTGGGCTACCTTAGGAGACGCAGGGAGCCATCGATAGCCACCGCCGAGCCTTCGCAGAGTCTGGCGCCGGCGACCTCAGAGAAACCGACCTCGCAGTAATTGCAATATTTGGAAATATTCTGCAATTAGTTGAGTAAATCCCAATTTTCCAAATCCTTTTATCGGGCCGCTGAGACACTGACTTTTCGAACATGAAGTTTTCTTTTCCGAAAGACTCACTTTCACGTCCACAAACCAAATTTCCCAATCCAAAATATCGACACGGCATCGGTACCGCCCTAGTGGCAATCATCATAGTGGTGATTCTCATTGGTGCAGCGGTCGCGGTCTACTTCGCCTCCTCCAAGAGCGCGTCGACCGTGACGAGCGTGTCGACGACAAGCATTGTGTCGACGAGCACGTCGATCCAAACCTCCACGAGCATAGCGACAAGCACGGCTACCAGTACGGCGACCAGCACGGTCACCACTGGTTCCAGCACGTCGACGAGCAGTAGCTCGTCAGTCGGCACAATCACCATCAACCCGAGCAACTCTAGCCAACTGATCGACGAGTCCAACACAGCGGCATACGACTCTCTCGACCCAGCGGCCGGGTTCTTCGTGACCGATGGCTACTTCGCCAACGTCTTCCAGGGCCTGGACCAGTACAGCAGCACGAACAGCACCGCAGTGGTGCCGTCTCTAGCTTCTAGCTGGACCATCTCCTCGAACGACGAGAACTACACCTTCACCATGAGGCCGAACACCGACTTCTCCAACAAGGACCCAATCAACGCCTACACAGCCTGGTTCAGCTTCGTAAGAGGCAACTGGATCAACTTCCCGAGCACCGTGTACTACTCGAACTACGCAGGCCTGTTCTACAGTGGCTTCACGCCCTATAGCGCGTCCTGTACCAAGGGTTCCACAGTGTACGCATGCCAGACCGAGCCAGATGCGACCGGCAACCTCTGGGTCTGGGGCCTTGCAGCAGCGATAAGCAAGACCTACAACATACCCTTGTCCAACGAGAACAAGCTCACAGCGGCTCTCAACAACGTCCTCAGTCACTTCAACCCCGCCAACGCCAGCCAACAGGCCCTGATGTCGGACCCCGACCAGGCATTCGTGGTCCAGAATTCGGGCGCAACCTTCCAGATGAACCTCATCCAGCCCTATAGCCTCCTCCTCCTCGCCCTCCCACCTCAGTGGGGAGCGATCGTCGACCCGACCTATATCGACGCCAACGGCGGAGTGACCAACAACACCGAGGTGACGGCCTTCAGCACTAACGGAATGCCGGGTAGCGGCCCATACATGTACGGACCAGCGGCCTCGGGCAACACTGAGCTCGTGCTCAATGCGAACCCCAACTACTGGGCCAAGGGCGTTTCCGGTCTAGCTCCGGTGCTCCAGCCACCATCGATCCCAACCATAATCATGGAGTTCGGGAACCTGCCTAACGTCGAGATCCAAGACTTTGGGTCCAACAAGGCGCAGATCGTCTTCCCGGAGATCTCCGAGTTCAACAACCTCTACTCCTCCTACCAGTACAAGGCCTACTTCCCATTCAGCCAGCTCCTCGATAACGCAGGTTCGCCTCTGTGCGACCTTGCAAACGGTATCAACACACAAGTCTACCCGACCAACAGCACCCTCCTGAGAGAGGGAATGGTCCACTCGGTAAACTACACCCAGATCCTCCAAGAGCTGTACACCTTCAACGGCACAGCGCTCGCAGGCCTGAGCCTCCCACCGGTCCCACCAGGATGGGGACCGCTGGACAACCCTGACAACACCCCGCTCTACTCCTATAACATCAACACCGCAGCACAGTTCGTGAACGAGGCAGGCATCCAAGGACACTTCTTCACCGTCATGACCAACGGAACGGTCTTGGGCGATGCGAAGGGTTCGCCACTACAAACCCTGACCTACAACTATGTCGTCCCACTCTCCCCATTGCAGCAGACCGTGAACGAGATCCTCAGCGTTGACCTCGCACAGGTAGGCATCAACATCACCCCAGTGGGCATCACCGAGGGACAGTACGAAGTCGACGAATCATCCCCGGCGACTGACTCAAACATCACCGGTGTAGGATGGTGCGCAGACTGGCCAGACCCGATCTTCCAGCAGTTCACCGACATGGCGACCCCAATAGCCCACGAGGCCAACTGGGTCAACAACGCCACGTTGACCGCGCTGATGAACAAGATACCATTCGAGACCAACGCAGCCCAACAGCTCGCGGACACGAAGCAGGCCTACGCCATCTTCACGCAGCTGTCCACCATACTCCAGATGCCCAACCAGGATACCCTCTTCATCGTCCAGCCTTACACGCACGGTCTCACATACTCGCCATTCCAGTTCGCGATCTTCTACAACCTCATCTCCTATTCACCAGCAACAGGATAACCGACCTAGACTTTAGTCTAGGTCCCCCCTTTTTCATTTTTCTAGAAAAGGACCACCGTTTTTTGGTTTGGTTTCTCCATCGTCGGGTTCGTCAGCCCGCGTCCCGAGGGGACGGAGATATCGCGTGAGTCGGAAAGCCTTAATATCATAAGCGACCTTTAAAACACACCAGAAATTTGGTCTCGAACTTCGGCTTCTTCGTGACGCGGAGAGCGATTAATGCGTTAATCACCGTAGTCCTACTACTTGCCCTTGTCTTCGCACTCCTTCACATCCTGATTCCGAGCCCGGAGGCGATGGCTCGCATCATAGTCGGCAATCCTCGTGCAAGCCCGGGGATTACTGCGTCGATAATAAAAGCGAACAATCTGGATGCGCCTCTTTACGTCCAGTTCTTCAACTACCTTTGGAACACCATACACGGTAACTTCGGGGTTGACACGCAGCTTCACATCCCCGAGGTCGACGTCCTGAAGGAATACCTGCCCATAACGCTGGAACTGGTCGTGGTCGGCCAGATCATAGGTGTCCTGATCGGGCTCTACACTGGGGCCATAGCCGCTGCCAATCGCAACCGGGCGCCGGACTACGGAATGAAGGCCCTCTACCTCACCACCTGGTCTGCCCCGATCTTCCTGGTGGCGTTCATCTTTCAGCTGATCCTCGCGTACTGGCTCAATCTCCTCCCCGCGTCGGGTGTGGTCGACCCGATCCTCTACGCTCCACATTACGTCACGGGGATGCCCCTCGTGGACGCCCTGATAGCTGGGGATTGGGTGTACTTCTGGAGCGCCCTCCAGCACCTGCTGCTGCCCGCCTTTACCATAGCGGTGATAGGCTTCGGCTTGGTCACCAGGATAGAGCGCTCCAGCATGATAGACGCTCTCGACCGTGACTACGTCAAGCTGGCATACATGAAAGGGCTCAGCAAGCGCAAGGTGGTCTGGGGTACTGCGTTCAGGAACGCCCTCATTCCCATAATCACCCTGGTCGCCCTTCTCTTCGCGACCTCCGTCGGGGGCTCGGTGATAGTGGAGGTGGTCTACCACTACCATGGCATGGGCTTCTTCACCGTCAACGCTGCTTTCAACTACGATTACACGGCAATCCTCGCCTTCACCATCATCATCGGCATATCGGTCATAGCCGCGAACTTCGTCGCCGACCTCCTATACGCCATAGCCGACCCGAGAGTGAGGCTCACCTAGGATGGCCATCTCGAATCCTTTCAGGAGGAAGCCGATCAGGGCGACCGAAGTAGCGGTTGAGACTCAGACCGAGCCCGCCAAAACCCACGAAGTCAAACGGGGGTTTGCGTTCTACGTCGAGTACATCGCAAAGGACAAGCCTGCACTCCTAGGGACCGTGATAATCGGGGCCTTCTTGGTCTTCGCTTTGATCGAGGGAGCGCTGCAGGAGGCTGCGGCCCTCCTTCACCAGTCCCCATACAATGCGAACCTCGGGACCATTCTTCTCTCTTCCAATCCCATTGCCCTCCGCTTCAGCGAACAGCTGCTGCCTCCATCGTTCAAGAACTTCCCGGACCTCCTATTGGGGAGCAACTTCCAGGGGCAGAGCCTCCTTTCCAGCATCCTGTACGCGACACCCCACGACGCGGTGGCGTCGTTGTTGGTCGTCGGCTCTGCCATTTTCATCGGTATGTTCGTGGGAACCTCGGCGGGCTACCTGGGCGGCTGGACTGACGAGGTGATGATGAGGCTCACGGACGCGTTCCTAGCCCTCCCTGCCATAGTGCTCGCCATCACGATCTCTGTCCTCATAGGAGGCGGATTCACCTCCCTCCTCGTCGCCCTGACCGTCATCTGGTGGCCAACCTACGCCAGGTTCTTCAGAGCCCAGGCTCTTACAATACGCAACAAGGGCTACGTCGAGGCCTCCAAGTTGAGCGGTTCGGGCTGGCTGAAGATACTCGTCAGGCACATCATCCCCAACTCTGTGGACCCCATAATCGCCTACGCCACGCTGGACATGGGCACCGTCATCCTCACATACGCCACCCTCGCCTTCCTCGGGATTGGTGTCACATCAGGCTACCCGGAATGGGGGTACCTGTCCTCTTCGGGTCTTCAGTTCTTCCCTCAGCAATGGTGGTACTCCGTAATCCCCGGAGTGGTCATAGCTGTGGTCGTCGTCGCTTTCACCCTCGCGGGTGACCGGCTGCAGGACCTTATCGGAGGACGGATTACCTACTAAATGAGCGTCTCAGACGACGGGGAAGACATCGTCAGCGTAGAGGACCTTTCCGTGACCTATCGGTCCGTCTATGGCCCCATAAAGGCGCTCGGCGGCATCAACCTCAAGGTCAAGAGAGGAGAGAGCGTCTCCATAGTCGGAGAGAGTGGCTCCGGAAAGTCCACCTTGGGCCTCGCCACTGTGCACCTTCTCCCCCAGAACGCTTCATACACCGGCGGGCGGCTGATGCTCGACGGCAAGGATGTCGCGACCATGCACGGGCGAGAGCTGATGGCGATGAGGGGCAACACCGCGTTCATGATTTTCCAGGACCCACTGAACACCCTCAACCCCGTGAGTCGCATAGACGCCCAGATGCTCGAGGCGGTCCGCTCCAGGGCGAAACACGATAACACCTCCTTCAACCAGGAAGAAGCGCTCAAAGAGGCGGTCCAAAAGCTGGAGGATGTCAGGATGCCCGACCCCGCGTCAATAATCAGGCGCTACCCCCACCAGCTCTCTGGAGGACAGATACAGCGGGTCGTGATCGCGATGGGGCTGCTCATGCGTCCCAAGCTCATGATAGCCGACGAGCCGACCTCAGCGCTGGACGTGACGGTCCAGGCTCAGGTACTGAAGCTCTTGCGCGAGCTGCAGCGGGAGTACAACATGTCGATCATCTTCATCACCCATGACATCAACGTGGCCTACGGCATCAGCGACAGGATCGTGGTCATGTACGCGGGAGAGGTGGTCGAGTCGGGGCCGTCCGACAAGATGACGAAGAACGCCCAGCACCCGTACGCTCAGGCGCTGATCAAGAGCGTTCCGACGACCACAAAGAAGCAGGGCCGCCTGACGGCGATTTCGGGGTCGCCTCCCAACATGCTCAACCCACCGAGCGGATGCCGCTTCCATCCACGCTGCCCCTACGTGATGAACGTCTGCACCACGACCTCGCCCAAGGAGACCATCAAAGACGGAGACGCCGTGAGGTGCTGGTTGTATGGCTGAGCCAATTGTCGAGACCAGGGGCCTGAAGCGATACTTCAGTGCCGGCAGGTCAGGGGCGCTGGAGTCCCTCTTCAGGCGCACGCCCCCCCAGGTGAAGGCCGTGGACGACGTGAACCTGAGCATCCAGGAGGGCGAGATACTCGCGCTCGTCGGCGAGAGCGGGTGTGGGAAGACCACGCTCGGAAGGATGCTTGCGACCCTGGAGACTCCGACCGCGGGGGACATTCTGTATTCGGGTGAGAAGATAACCAAGGGGAACCTCCGTAAGGTACGGAAGGACATCCAGATGGTCTTCCAGAACCCTTTCGAGAGCCTCGACCCCCGGGCGACCATCGCCGCGGTGGTCACAGAGCCGCTCCAGAAGCAGGGATACTCCAAGTCGATGAAGGTCGCCGCGGCGGAGAAGGTCCTCGCCCTCGTCGGCCTGGAGTCCTACTTCGCAGAGCGTCGCCCTAGAGACCTCTCGGGAGGCCAGAGGCAGAGGGTCGCGATCGCGAGGGCGATAATCTCGACCCCGAAGATCGTCATCCTCGACGAGCCGACCTCGGCGCTCGATGCCTCGGTCCAATCCCAGGTCCTCAACCTCCTGGTCGACCTCAGGAGGGAGTTCAACCTGACCTACCTGTTCATCACCCATAACATCGGCGTCGCGCGCTACATCGCCGACCGGGCGGCGACCATGTACGCGGGGGAGATTGTCGAGATAGGCCCGGCAAAGCAGGTGATAGACGAATCCAAGCACCCCTACACCCAGGCCCTCATGAAGTCCGTCCCGTCCCTCGATAGGAAGGAGGTCGCCCCCCCCTCAGGAGAGGTCCCGAGCATGATCAATCTGCCTTCCGGGTGCAGGTATCACCCCCGCTGCCCCTACGTGATGGAGAGGTGCAAGACCGAGGACCCGACTCTGAAGAGGGTCGGCGACGAAGATGTCGCTTGCTGGCTATTCTAGCGACGGGGGTCCTGAGGAGACCCTCATCCTCAGGCCGACCTCAATCAAGACCTTCCTGAAGGGAGTCATCGGTGTTGCAGTGTTCTCCATCTTCCTCCAGCTCAGCCCGGCGAACCTGGTCCACTACCTGATCTTCCTCTCCGCCTGTCTGGGCCTCCTCGGGGGGTTCGTCCTCCTGAGGAGGGTCTCGGCGTTCGAGCTGGGGGAAGACTCCATAATAGTAAAGAGGATATTCCGGGCGCCCTACTCCATCAGCTATAGTGACATCATCGACATCTCGGTCGCCCAGGGAGCGATGGCGAGGAGGTTCAACAGCGGCACCGTCTTCCTGATCCTGAAGGGAGGAAGAGGCGGGGTCAGGCTGATGGGCGGCGGGTCGGGAGAACAGCTCGAAGAGGTGCACGATCCGCGGCACGTCCGCGACATCATCGCAGCAAAGCTATCTCCGTTCTCGTCCTCCATCGAGCCCTGACCGGCTCCCTCCGCCAGCAGCCTAGTATTCTTCGAACCTTCCTGTCTTCCTAGCGAGCCGCTCGAACCCTACCATCGTGAGGTACCCTAGCATGATGGCGACCGCTCCCACGAGGACCTCATCCGCCACCAGGGAGCCGATCCCCCCGAGCGAAGCCCCTGAGATGGCGAGCCTGATGGCGCTCGTCCCATAGGTCATGGGGATGGCGTAGCCGACGGGCTGGGCCCACCCCGGAAGGGTGGAGAGGGGGAAGTTCACCCCACTCACCAGCATCGTCAGGAAGAGGAAGATGTTCGCGAGGATCATCGCGGTCCTGAGGAAGAGCCCTACGCTACTTATCAGGAGACCAAAGCACATCATGGTGACGCTCGTCACTAGGACCACCAGGAGCACCCCCACGACGTCCGCGTGGGCGAAGCTCACCCCGAAGAGCTCGGAGGCGTAGAAGAGCCCTCCAAGGGCGATCAGGGCCGAGAGCCCGGACTGGAACACGGCCCTTCCCACGAAGAGCGCCATCCTGTTCGCAGGGGTGACCATGAGCGTCTCCAACGTCCCCTGCCACTTGTCCGTCGAGGTGATGTTCGCCACAGCGAAGACCGCTGAGTAGGACATGGCCTGGAGAGCGTTACCCACGACGATGTATTGTACGGCGGAGCCGCTGTAGTCCAGATACTGAGCGAGTACCGCGAAGAAGGATATCTGGAACAGCGGGAGCAGGAAGACCTGCATGGCGATCATCTCCGGTGAATCCCAGATGACGGTCCCCTTCCGCCCGAAGCCTATCGAGGAGGTGAAGACCTGCACGGCCATGGAGACCCTCCGTCTCAGGCTCGTGGACGTGTCCAACTAGTATTCCTCCAACGTCCCGTTGCGCTTGGCGAGCCTCTCGACCCGCCCGAACAGGTAGAACGAGATGGCAAAGTACGCCGCCGTCTCTATGGCGAGGATGCCTATGTCGGTCCAGTAGCTCGTCGCCAACCCGGTGTAGCCGGCGATCGCGGCCTTCCTAATCGCCTCTATGCCCCAGGTCGGTCCGAGGATGAATGCGACCGGCTGTGTCGCCAGCGGGAGTAGGGCCACGGGGAACATGGTCCCGGTCGCGATGTAGACGGGCACCTCCAGGGAGTTCATGATGAAACCTCCTTGCCTTGTGAGGACATAGACGGTCGCGAGCATCAGCCCGAAGGAAGAGAGCGAGACATAGGTGACGACGGTCGCGAACGTGAAGGCCAGGGGATTTGCTATAGATATCCCGGTCCTGAACCAAAGGGTACCTATCACGAGAATTATGCCGCCGTTGATCACGCCGATGAAGGTGTTCCAGGCGACCCTTCCCCCGATTATCCACATCAGCGGGACGGGAGCGGCGAGCGTCGCCTCCATGGTCCCGTTGAACCTATCGAAGGTTATCGAGGTACCCGAGCCGTAGACGGTGGTGCCCCACATCCCCATGAGCCCGCCTCCAAGTACTGCGTAGAGCAGGAGCGGGCCGGTCTCGTTCCTGAACAGGAGGAGCGCGACCAGCGTGAAGATGAAGGGCGCGATGATGGCTGGTATGATCCATTGGGGGTCCGCGAAGAATATCTTCATCGTCATGCGCGCCGCGGCCCTCACCGCCTGAACCCTGCTCACCATTATTCCTCTACCAGCCTCAGGTATGCGTCCTCGAGCGTAGGCTCCCTGATGGACTTGTCGATTATGTTCACGTCTCCGGCCAACCCCACTATGGTCGGGAGCACCTCGGTGGGAAACTCGGTCTGCACCCTTATGGACTGCCTCTCCGAGTCAAGGTCTGCGACCACCCGGGTCACGCCTCCGATCTTCTCAATCCTCTGGACGAAGTTCGCGTCGGCTCCATAGGTCTGCAGCTCGATGACAGAGATGTCCTTCGCCGACTTCTTCAGCCCAGCCGGGGTGTCCAGCGCGACTATCTTACCCCTGGAGATGACGGCGACCCTATCGCAGAGCTCGTCCGCCTCGAACATGTTGTGGGTGGTCAAGAATATCGATTTTCCGTCCTTCTTCATCCCTCTGACCATGTTCCTGATGTCCCTCGCTCCTCCAGGGTCGAGCCCGATGGTGGGCTCGTCGAGGAAGACCAGCTCCGGGTCGTGGATCAGGGCTTTCGCGATGTGGAGCCTCTGCTTCATCCCCCTGGAGTACTTCTCCACCCGCTCGTTCTCCCTACCCTCCAGGCCGACCATCTCTATCATCTTCTTCACCCTCCCCGTTATCTCCGAGGGAGGGACTCCGTAGAGGTCCGCAAAGTACTTCAGGTTCTCCACTGCGGTGACTCGGTTGTAGAGCCCCCGCTCGCCGCCGAAGACGATCCCGATCCTTCTTCGGATTTCGTACATGTCCTTGTTGATGTCGAGGTCGAGGATCTTCGCGGAGCCGCTCGTCGGCGACAGAAGAGTGGTCAGTATCTTGATGGTGGTGGTCTTCCCTGCACCGTTGGGCCCAATCAGCCCGAACAACTCTCCCCTCGCCACCCGCAGGGATATGCCATCGAGCGCCGCGGTCACCTTCGTCGTCTTCTTGAGGAAGGACCTCGTGACATACTCTCTCCTAAGGTCCTTGACATCGACGGCGCTAGACCCCTCTCCTGCCTCTTGCATCCCAAGGGGGAGGGAGACTGCCGCGGGTTAATCTATTTTGGCGCCGGCTTGATGCTTAAATCAGACCGCGAGCTTGAACGCCAAGAGCGACCATTGTACGCAGACCCGTTCGCGCTGCTTGAGAGGAAGTGCGGCTCCCGCGCTAGGGTCACGGAGACCCTGGAGAGGTTCTCACTGGAGCTGGGCCTCCCCGGAGCCCCACAGACGAACGCCCTGGCCGCCCTTGCGTTGATCCGCCTGGGCCACGACAGCCAGAAGGTCGCCGCCCTGCTCGAGTGGAACGAGTTCGAAGACCTCTGCGCCAAGCTCTTCTCCTCCGCCGGCTACCGGGTCAAGAGGAACGTGGTCCTTACCAAACCGAGGAAACAGATAGACCTTCTCGCCACCTCCAGCCTCCTGAGCCTCTCCGTCGATTGCAAGCACTACTCCACTCACGTAGGCTATGGGACCTTGGCGCGGTTCGCAGAGGAGCAGGTCGAGAGGACGAAGCTGTACAAGCGGAAGAGGGACCACGCCGGTCCGATCCTCCCTCTCATCCTGACCCTGATAGAAGCGGGGACGACGGTGGTCGACGGGGTCCCGGTCGTCCCCATACTCAAGCTGAAGAGCTTCCTGGAATCCGTCAGCCCCTACGACGGCTTAGCCGTGGTGAAATAGCGTCTCAGTCAAATGCCTTCTCGTCATGTTGATCTATTCCATGTAACTCTGTTACTTCATTGACGCCAATCGCGGCGGCCGTGCCATAGGATATTAAGGCTCGTAATCTGAAAATCGTCCATGAAGCTCCATCCCAGCAAGCGGGCCATCAGGGCGCTGGGAGTGGCGGAGAGCTTCCGTAGCGGGGACCGCACGTCTGTCCTGGCCGGGGTGGTGATGAGGTCCGACGGGGTCGTCGACGGGTTCAGCTTCGGCGGAGCCACTGTCGAGGGCGACGATGGGACCAAGGCGATCCTCCGCCTCTACCGGAGTTTGAAGCGCGATGACGTCAATCTGATGCTCCTCTCCGGTTGTATCATCAGCCTCTACAACATCATCGACGTCGACGGGCTTTCCACCGAATCGGGGGTCCCCGTGGTTGCACTGACCTACAAGGAATCATCGGGCCTCGAAGGGGCCATACGCCGTCACTTCGGGGACGGGGAAGACCGGATAGCCCAGTACAGAAAGCTCGGCCCGCGGACCCCCATGAAACTCCACACCGGCTACAAGGTTTACGCCCGGCTGGCTGGAATCTCCGAGCCCGATGCGGGCCGCATCCTCGATTCGTTCACACTCCAGGGAGGCGTACCTGAACCCGTCCGGTTGGCAAGGCTCCTCGCCCGCGCCCGAAGAGCCTAGCGCCTGACGCGGATGTCCGCGACCAGCTCTACGTAGTGGGGCCCTATCTCCCTAACACGCCTGCTCGTGTAATCGCCACTCTCCCCAAGGATCTGGACGAGCTCGTCGTCGAGCGCGGCCTTGGCCTCGGTTGCGTCGGCTCCAGAGTGGTGCCTGTAGTAGTGAATCCAACCCCCGGGTTTTGCGAGCTCGAGCGCCTCGGGAAGGAACCTGTTAGACTGGGACGGGTGTGGCATGAGTACCCTGTCAAACCTCGTCTCCAGGAGCTCGGGCAGCCTCCTGGCGTCCTCGTTGTACATGTGCATGGCGGAGACGACCTTGTTCAGCCTGTTGTTCTCGACGTGGAGGTTGAACGCAGTCTCGTTCAGCTCGCAGCTCCACACCTCACCGTTGGACCGCTTGGCGACGGTTATCGAGTATGGTCCGACCCCCGCGAACATGTTCAGGACCTTCTCCCCCTCCCCGACCATGTCGGCGATCCGGAGCCGCTCGGTGGAGAGCCTGGGCGAGAAGTAGCACTTTTCCACGTCCACCATGAACCTGAGGCCGTTCTCCCTGTGCGTGGTGAGCGTCCGGTTCTCCCCGACCAGGAACCTGAGACGCCTCAAGCGGAAGTCCCCCTCCAGTCCACCCTCCTGGTCGAAGACCGCCTTCACGTTCTTCATCCCGGCCAGGATAGCGTTCCCCACGAGAGTACCCTGGTCTTTCACGGGTTCCGCCAGCTTCACGATGGCGATGTCTCCTATGATGTCTATCCCCGTCTCCACGGCACGGACCTGCTCCGGCTTCAGGGCGCCCTTCAGAGCGTCGCGCAGTAGCTTAGCCAAAGACTCAATCCCGGGCTATTCTTCCGCGGGCTCCAGAGGCACGTTCTTGGAGACGTAGTAGTACTGTCCTTTCTGCTTCTGCTCGCGGTCGAGCTTGCCGTCCGGCTTGTTGACTCTGGGCCTACCGCTGTTGATGTCCCTCCTGTAGGTCAGCCCGACCTCCTTCAGGAAGAGGTTCATCCCGTCCTCCTTGCCGAGGGGGGAGGTCGCCTCGCCGTCGATTCCGGGCTTCCCTGTGAACACGAGCATCCTGTCGGAGACGAGGTCGAGCAACTGGATGTCGTGGTCGATGACCATGGCGCTCTTGCCTACTGCCTTCACGAGCCTCCCGATGGCCTTGGCGATCACGAACCTGTCCTCGACGTCCACAAAGGCAGAGGGCTCGTCCAGCGCGTAGAGGTCCGCCTCCTGGGCGAAGGTCGATACGATGGCCACCTTCTGCAGCTCGCCCCCGCTCAGCTCGCTCATGTTCCTCGCGAGGAGCTTCTCGATCCTGAGCGGCGTCGCCAAGGACGCCTGGAGGTTCGGCTCGTCGAACCCCTTGCCCACCCTCTCCGTGAAGAACTCCTGCACCGTCCCGGCGTAGTCAGCCTTCAGGTACTGAGGCTTGTAGGCTATCTTCGCGCCGATGTCCACGCTGCCGCGGTCCGGCTTCTCCTGTCCGGCAAGGACCTTTAGGAAGGTGGTCTTCCCAAGCGCGTTGGCGCCGATGATTCCCAGCACGAGCCCCCTGGTAAGCTCTCCTCCGTGAGCCTTCAGCCTGAAGCCCGGGAACGACTTTTCGATGTCGGTGTAGCTCGCCACGACCTCCGTGGACTCCTGGCTCTCGACCGAGGTCGTGACCTCGAAGGTGACGGCCCTATCCCTGAACCGGATGTTCTCCTGGGGGAGCATCCCCTCGAGGAGGGCGTTGATGCCGGTTCGCGAAGGGTACAAGGCCGAGACGACCCCATAGGCGCCCGGCTCTCCGTAGATTATCTGGACGTAGTCGCTGGCATAGTCGAGGAAGGTCATGTCGTGCTCGACGAGGAGCACATACCGACCCTTTGCAGCTATGGACCTGATGAGGCGGGACACGGCGAGCCTCTGGTAGACGTCGTTGAACGATGAGGGCTCGTCGAAGAGGTAGATGTCCGCGTCCTTGAGCGCGGCGACGGCCACGGCAACCCTCTGCAGCTCTCCGCCGCTCAGCTCCGGGAGGAGCTTGTCCAGCGACTCTCCCAGCCCCAGGTCCCTGACGACGGCCTCGAAGCCGCCCGTCTCGTCGACCTTGCGTAGCAATGAGCGCACGTCCTTCTTCCAGACCTCCGGGAGCTTGTAGACCGCCTGAGGTTTGAGCGATACCCTGATGTCGCCCTGGGCCACCTTCTTGAAGTGGTCCTTGAGCTCCCTCCCGCTGAGATAATCCAGGAACTTCTCCCAGGTCGCCTCTTTCTCGTAGTCACCCAGGTTCGGGATGAGCTGCCCCGAGAGTATCTGGAGTGCTGTTGACTTTCCGATGCCGTTCCTGCCGACGAGCCCGACCACCTGCCCCTTGCGCGGGACCGGGAGCCTGTAGAGCCTGAAGGTGTTCATCCCGTACTGGTGGACCTTGTCCTTGGTGAGCTCCTCTCCCAGGTTGAGAATCGTGATGGCGTCGAAGGGGCAGACCTTGACGCATATGCCGCAACCGATGCACAGGGATTCGGAGATCTTGGCGAGCTTGTCCTCGCCGAGGATTATGCACTCCTCCCCGTTGATGTTCACTGGGCAGTCTTTGATGCACTCGAGGCCACACTTATCGGAGTGGCATAGGTCATCCTCGAGGACTGCTACCCTGTGGACCAAGGAAAAGCCTCTCGTCTAAGAGTGGTCTCTAAGCTTTTTGGCTATGGGGCAGAAACTGCAAATGCCAGGGTCGCTCGAGAGCCCGAGGCTCTTGTAGCTGTACCTTCGCATCGTCTCCCCCCAGACCACGTCCTCGCTGGGCTCGCCGTGCAGGTGCATCGCCTCGTGCTCCTCGATGAGGGGCCGCAGACGGCAGGACTGGCAATGCTCCTTCACGAACGCTATCTTTTCCCTGGTCGAGTTGTAGATGATGAGGCCAGCGGTCCCCCCCATCAGCCACACGGCCAGGGCGATCCCAGCGACCCCCACGGTCGTCATCAACAGGAGCGAGACGACCCCGGTGGCTGCCAGCAGGGCCACACCGATGACCTTGCCTTCTCGCCCGCTCGGATAGGAGAACCCGATGGCCCTCTTTGGAAGCGACGAGAAGAGCAGGGGCGGAAAGAGGAGTCTGAGCGCGTTGGAGAGCACGACCACCCTGACTCCCAAGAGTGGGCCTATGGCGCTTGAACTCCCCCACGCTTGGACATTGCTCATAGGCCTCGTCCTTTTCTGCATTTTCTTTCCTTCTGTAACATTATTCCCGTACTTTGTATTTATGCGTGTGCACTATTTCGGCGCATCTTTTCTATCCTTTCGCTCACGCGCGCCTCGAACGACCTCATCTTCGAGTGGACCTTAGGGGTCAGGTCGAGGGAGAGCGGTGATATCGAGATCGCTCTTTCCTTGTGGACAGCGTACACGTCAGAGCTCTTCCTGAAGGTGGGAAGCCTCGAGCCCCACATCCAGTAGTAGGGCCGTCCCCTCGGGTCCTTGCGTTCGATGACATAATCCTTGTACTTCCTCACTTCGATGGAGGTCAGCTTCAACTTCGTCGCCGGCCCCGTCTTCCAGGGAAAGTTCACGTTCAGCAGGTTCACACCTGGGGGGAGACCGTTGTCGAGGACCTCGAGTGCGATCTCAGCCGCGATCTGCGCGGGGATGGCGAAGTTCTCGTCCTTCAACCCGTGCACGAAGGTGACGGTGTCCGGCACCTCCATTGAGAACGCGACCGAGGGTATGCCCAGCAGCGCGGCCTCCATGGCCGCCGCCACCGTGCCCGAAGCAAGGATGTCCTGTATGGTCAGGTTCTCCCCGATGTTGATGCCAGAGACCACCATGTCCGGGTGCCTCGGGAGGATCCTGTTGACCCCCACCATCACGGAGTCGGCGGGGCTGCCCGAGACCGCGTAGCACTCTCGCTTCTGGATGGAGACCCTGTCGACGCGGAGAGGCCTGTGAAAGGTGAGGCTCATCCCGGCGGCGCTCTGCTGCCCCTCCGGCCCGATCACCACCGCCTTGGCGTGACCGCTCAGCGCATCCGCGAGAGCCACGATGCCGGGGCTGGTCACACCATCGTCGTTCGTGACCATGATGAGGGGCTTCTTCATCTCGACGCGCTCCGTATCCTCTTCATGGCGTCCCTTATTGCGCCTTCCGGGTCAGCGCATCCGTACTGCTCCCTGAGTATTTGCCTCACCCTCTCGGGAGTGTCGTCGCCGAAGACGAGCCGTGCGACCTGCTCTTCCTCGTCCGTCAGCCCGAGCGAGCCGACGAGCGCCGCGATCCTCGACTCCGATTCCACGACTTCGTCGACCATCCTCGCGGTCCGCCTCGCTAGGTCGCGAACCCTCCTCCTCAGCATGAGCACATCCTGGGCGAGCTCATCGAGGTCGCGGAGAGAGCTCTCGCCGGACCGGTACGCCAGTTTCGTGTCCGGTTCCCCGACCGTCCTCGGCCTTCCCATGGTCGCGACCAGCACGTCTCTCTGGGAGTAGTCGGCGACCTTCGGGCTTTCGATGAAATACAATTTCCTCTGCTTGAGGTATTTGCCGCGCTTCATCTTGCGCTCCCTCAGGAGCTTGGCTTCCTCCAACTTCTTCAGGTGCTTCAAGACACCCTGCACGGACATGCCCGTGACCTCGGCAAGCTCTCCCAACGTCCGGGGCCGCGTGGACAGGAGGCTCGCGATCGTAAGCCTTGCCCTCGAGCTCGCGATGACCTCTATCCTTACCAACAGACGCCCGAATTGGGAGAAACTTTATAAATATTTAACCACCGGCTAATTAACCAGAGGTTAAATGTCAGAAGATAAGCGAAGGGACCTCCGGGACATGCTCGACGAGCTTGACCATTTCTTCGACGATTTCGAGAGGAGCCTTGAGAACGTCATAAGGTCCAGCGTGAACACCGGTCAGAAGGTCTTCTCGAGGCCCGTCGTCGCTGGCATGGCCATGGGGGTCGGACCCGAAGGAAAACCGACGATTCACTTTTTCGGAGACAACCTCGTAGGCCCGAACGGTTTCAGGGCGCCGATCTACGAACAGGTCCTAGACGAGAAAGAGGGAAACCTGCGGTTGCTGGTGGAAATTCCGGGCGTCGAAAAGGAAGACGTGGAGATATCTGCTCTACCCCAGAAGGTCTCGCTCGGCGCTGAAAAGGGCGAGAGAAAGTACAAGATCGATGTGCCGCTCGAGCGCGAGATCGATCCGGACTCGGGGACCGCAACTCTAAAAAACGGACTGCTCGAAGTAATCTTCAAGTTTAGGGAGAAGACTAATAAGGGGTATAGGAGCGTTAAAATTGTCTAACAGTGATAAAGGCGTGAGCCAGCAGCAAGTCCAGCTCAAGGTATTGGAAGCCTACACAAGAGATGTAGGTCGCGGAGTGGCGAGAATCGACTACGACGCTATGGACGCGCTAGACGCGTCAACGGGCGACGTCATCGAGATCCGCGGCAAGAGGCGGACCGTTGCAAAGTGCCTGCCGCTCTACCCATCCGACGAAGGTCGGGGCATCGTCAGGATTGACGGTCTGATCAGGAACAACGCCGGCGTCGCGATCGGTGACATGGTGGTAGTCAAGAAGGTAAAGGCGCCACCCGCGGAGAAGGTAGTAGTCGCTCCGCTTGAGGCTGTCCCGCCGATCGACGAGCGATACCTTGCCGACGCACTAGAGAGCGTCCCGGTCACAAAGGGCGACAATGTAATGATTCCGTACTTCGGAGGCAGACTCACCTTCCAGGTCGTCGGCGTGAGTCCCGCTGCTGAAGCGGCGCTCATCACCCAGAGGACCGTCTTCGTGATCTCCGAAAAGGGCGAGGCGCTCCGTGGTGTCCCGCAGGTGACCTACGAGGACATCGGAGGTCTCAGGGGCGAGATTCAGAAGGTCAGGGAGATGATCGAGCTCCCGCTCCGTCACCCAGAGATCTTCGAGAAGCTCGGCGTCGAGGCACCGAAGGGCATACTCCTCTATGGGCCGCCGGGCACGGGGAAGACCCTTCTCGCAAAGGCTGTGGCCACAGAGAGCAACGCCCACTTCATCCCTATCTCCGGTCCCGAGATAATGAGCAAGTTCTACGGAGAGTCAGAGGCCAGACTCCGCGAGATCTTCAAGGAGGCGAAGGAGAAGGCCCCGACCATAATATTCATCGATGAGATCGACTCGATAGCTCCCAAGAGGGAAGAGGTTACCGGCGAGGTCGAGCGCAGAGTCGTGAGCCAGTTGCTCTCACTGATGGACGGGCTCGAGGCAAGAGGCAAGGTCATCGTGATCGCTGCCACCAACCGACCCAACGCCATCGACCCCGCGCTGAGAAGGCCGGGACGTTTCGACAGAGAGATCGAGATCAAGGTCCCAGACAGGAAGGGACGCTTCGAGATACTCCAGATCCATACGAGGCACATGCCGCTGACTGCGGACGTGGACCTCGAGAGGCTGGCAGCAGTGACCCACGGGTTCGTGGGAGCCGACGCAGAGTACCTCTGCAAGGAAGCAGCGATGAAGACGCTCCGCAGGCTGCTCCCCGACCTCAAGCTAGACGAGGAGAGGCTCAGCCCCGAGGTTCTCGACAAACTCATCGTCACCATGAACGACTTCGAGGAGGCGCTAAAGGATGTCATGCCCTCTGCGATGCGCGAGGTCTACCTCGAGACGCCGGACGTAAAGTGGTCCGACATTGGCGGGCTCGAACAGGTGAAGAAGGAACTGCAGGAGGCGGTCGAGTGGCCGCTAAAGTTCCCAGACCTCTACAAGATAATCGGCTACACGATGCCCAAAGGGGTCCTACTCCACGGACCGTCGGGCACAGGCAAGACCCTGCTCGCAAAGGCGGTCGCCACGGAGAGCGAAGCCAACTTCATCAGCATACGCGGACCTGAGCTCTTGAGCAAGTGGGTCGGAGAGTCCGAGCGAGGGGTCCGAGAGGTCTTCAGGAGGGCCAGGCAGGCTTCGCCCTGTGTCATATTCTTCGACGAGATAGACGCTCTAGCTCCGACCCGCGGCATGGGCGGCGATAGCATGGTGACAGAGAGGGTCGTCAGCCAGCTCCTGACGGAAATGGACGGCATCCAGGCCCTAAACGGCGTCGTCGTGCTAGCAGCCACGAACAGGATGGACATGGTTGACCCTGCGTTGGTGAGGCCAGGCAGGTTCGACAAGATCGTCAACATACCTCTCCCAGACAAGGAAGCCAGGCTGCAGATACTCAAGCTCTGCCTCGAGGGCAAGCAAAAGAACAAGGACGTCGACGTGGAAAGACTGGTGGACATGACCGAGGGCTTCAGCGGCGCCGATGTGACGGCGCTGGTCAACACAGCCGTATCCATCGTCCTCCAGCGCTACGTGGCAAAGTATCCGAAGCCAGAGGACGCAAAGGCCCACATCAAGGAAGCCATCGTGTCGATGGACGACTTCGTGGATGCGAGCAAGAAGGTGCGCTCCTCGAGAGAGTCCAAGTCGATGGAGAAGGTCGCAGTGCCCTACTACAGGTAGGGCCGCGATATCTTTAATCGATGTCGGTCTCACCGCCAGATAGTTTGTCCCATCAGGACGTCACCATCATCGGCAGGGGGACCTGGCTCGACCGCGTCGCGAGCGAGGTCGTCGAGAGGGACAAGTCACTGGGCAGAAGCCTCTCTCTCGTAAGGGTCGAGAGTGGACTCGGCGCCTCAGGTCTTCCGCACATCGGTTCTGTCGGGGACGCGATCCGCAGCTACGGAGTCAAGATGGCCCTGGAAGGGCTCGGCTACAAGTCGGAGCTGATAGCTTTCTCGGACGACCTCGACGGCTTCAGAAAGGTCCCGGCAGGTTTCCCCGATTGGCTCAACGATTACGTGGCGCACCCCGTCACCCGGGTGCCCGACCCTTTCGGCTGCCACAAATCCTTCGGAGAACACGTCGGCTCGCTGCTGCGCGACTCGCTCGATAAGCTCTCCATCCAGTACACCTTCATGAGCGGCGCCGAGGCGTACAAGAGCGGCCTTCTCAACGAACAGATCAAGCTCATCCTTAACAGCGCCCAGGTTGTCGGTGACAAGATCAAGGAGTTCACGGGGCAGGACAAGTACCAGAAGGTCATCCCCTACACCCCCATATGCAAGAACTGCGGGAGGCTATACACAACGGTCGTCACGAGCTACGATGCCGCCCGAGGCGTCGTCCACTACAAGTGCGACAGGGCTGAGATCAGGGACAAGGAGGTCCTAGGGTGCGGCTACGAGGGCGAGAGAAGCGTCACCGAGGGGGAGGGCAAGCTCGTGTGGAAGTGCGAGTTCGCGGCGCGCTGGGCTGCACTTGACATCAGGTTCGAGGCCTACGGGAAGGACATCGAGGAGTCCGTGAAGGTAAACGACTGGGTCTGCGAGCACGTGCTCGGTCGGGCTCCGCCCCACCACGCGCGCTATGAGCTCTTCCAGGACAAGAGCGGGCGCAAGATCGCCAAGTCGGTGGGCAATGTGCTCACACCGCAGGAATGGCTGACGTATGCCTCTGCCAACAGCCTTAGGCTGCTCATGTTCAAGCGCATCGTCGGCGCGAGGAACCTCTCATTGGAGGACATCCCCACCTACATGGACGAGTTCGACGACCTGGAGGCATCCTATTTCTCCGAGACCAGGGACCCGAACCTCCTGAAGGACGCAAGGCAGCGGGGGCTCTACGAATACACGGTCATGACCCGCGTCCCCGAACGTCCCGGGGTCCACGTCCCCTACAAGCAGGTGGCCGCTCTGGCTGTCGTCGCGCCCACGGGCAACGTCGAGGATTTCGTCGTGAAACGGCTCATCGCGAACGGGGCAGTCGCAGCTCCATCGCCCCAGTTGACCGAGAGGATCGGCTGGGCTGCGGCCTGGGCGAAGGTCGTCAACTTCGGTGTCGAGTTGCGGGCGGAGTCCGACCCCGTCAGGGAGTCGCCAGCGGTGGAGCTTGACCCGAAGACCGCAGCCGCGCTCAAGGAGTTCGCCAATGCGCTCGCTTCTGCCGAGACTCCGGACGAGATACAGGGCGCCGCCTTCGAGGCCATACGGAAGAGCGGGACCGCACCGAGCAGCTTCTTCTCTGCAGTGTACCGGATTCTTCTGGGCAAGGAGAGGGGGCCGCGGCTGGGCCCGTACATCCTCGACGCCGGGACTCAGGCGGTCGCACAGAAGCTATTGGACGCCTCCGGGTCCAAGGCGTGACTCGTCCAGGGGTCCGGCCTGCCCTTGGTAGCGTGAGGTAAGGACAAATATGCTGCCAAAAAGAGCCAAGCCACGGGGCCCGTAGTTCAGTATGGATAGAATGCCAGCCTGCGATTGAAATCGATTTCAACGGAAAGCTGGATGCCGCCGGTTCAAATCCGGCCGGGCCCGCCAACTCCCCGCTCCGGACCTTGCGGCCACGATTTACGTAAAATTATTCACACCTGACTTAAATATTCGTAGAAATGGAGGGTGATCACCATGTGGTTCATAACACTGGTCAAACTCAGGAAGGCCCCGACCAAGGCCGAGGCAGAGGCAATGAACAAGATGATGATGGACGCTGCCGATAAGATGGGCATTAAGGTCCACCAAGGGTTCATGACTCTAGGCGCCTACGACTCGGTCTGGATATCTGAGGCCCCCGACATCAGCGGACCTATGCGGATGTCGATGATGGGCGCAGATTCTGCCTCATCTGAAACACTCGTCGCTGTCGCCTATGACGAAGCGATGAAGTGGATGATGTAGAGCGCTAAAACGTTCTACTCCCTCCTTTTTCTATCCGCCCAGGCTGTCTACCCTCTTCCCGTTCTTGTATTTTGTAACTAGCAGGTGACTAGGATAGAGGCCGACGACGGCGCGGTGACCTCGGTGGCGTTGACGCCCGCCCCCTGAAGGGCGATCGCGCCCGTGGTCGAACTAAGGTAATAGAAGTACGTACTAGCAGCGCCAGGATACGACGAGGTCTCTAGCTGGGCCATCACGGTAAGGCACGAAACGGTGGTCCCGCTAACTGGTAATGGCGAACCTTCGCTGCAGCTGATGTAGTAGTGGCCGGTGCTGCTTACGTGAACGATGCCGCTCGTCGTGACCAACACGTTGTTGCCCTGTCGGTCGAGCGTCGTACAGGCGTAGGGGGTGCTCCCCGAGGACTTGTAGACCGTGGCTCCCAGAGCCAACGCGACCACGACGACTATCACCACCACCAAGATCATCGAGTTCGTTGAGCGCGGAGGTGCCTTCGTTTCGGCTGGTGTGGTGGTCGACATCGCTAACTTTTGAATCCAGCTCGGCGCGTCTCGCCAAGCAGTCGATGCCCCTGAATTCGGCTTATAAAAGTCGTCGAACCTTGGGGAGGGAACTAGACGAGACGTGCCTACCTTGTTCGGGTGCGTCTCAGGTAGACCGGCACAGACACGAGGATGCAGACCTGCAGGGCTGACCCCGCGGCGAATATCAGGAAGGCTCCCAAGTCCCCGCTCGTGGCGAAGGCGTAGTGGTCCGGCTGCGGCAGCGACACGAGTAGCACCAGGACCGCCAAGGCTAGCACCGCGTAGTAGGCCCTCCTGATGCCCCTGGCGACGCACACGGCGCAGACGCCATACGCCGCTTCTCCCAACGCGAGGGCACCGAGGAGCCAGGTGGGTACCAGAGGGGCCGCAGCGAGGAGGAGGACTCCCCCCAGGGCCACCGAACCGTAGATCAGCAAATCCACAACGCGCTTTAGGACGTTCGTATCTGGTCTGCCCCGGGTCTCCTTGGGCAAGGTTAAATCATTAGGGGGCAAGTGCAAGGCTTCCAGCGGAGATGCTCGTGATTGGGAGTGGTGACCTTTAGCGCCGTGATAAAGGGACGGGTCCAGGGCGTCTCCTTCAGGTCCTCCATGCTCGGCAAGGCTATCGAGCTCGGTGTCCGCGGCTGGGTCAGGAACAACGAAGACGGCTCGGTCGAGGCCCTGATCCAGGGGGAGGAGCCCGATGTGTGGAAACTGCTCGACTGGGCAGGAGGTGGTCCGCCGGGCGCCCAGGTCTCCGGGGTCGTCCTCACGCGGCTCGAGTCGCACCAGCCCCAGACGGATTTCACGATACACCGCTGACGCGACGAAAGGATAAATCGGCAAGTACTGACGGGCGTGTTATGAAGAAGGTCGCACTGATCAAGGGCGACGGGACAGGCGCCGAGCTGGTCGACGCGATGATGTTGGTGATAAAGAGGAGCGGCGCCACGGCCGAGTTCATACCGTGCGTCGCGGGGGCCGAGTGGTGGGAGAAGAACGGGAAGGGCCCGAGCTTCATACCAGAGGAAACGTGGAAGGTCCTCGACTCTGCCGATTGTTGCTTCAAAGGGCCGACGACCACGCTTCCGACCCCAGGCACGCCGAGGAGCGTGGCCATCAGCATAAGGCAACACTTCAACCTCTACGCCAACGTGAGGCCCATCAAGACCTTCCCCAACCGCGTGGGACCGCTCGGCGAAGTCGACTTTGTCAGCGTCAGGGAGGGGACCGAGGGCCTCTACTCCGGCATAGAGTACAAGCTGAGCGACGACGTCGCGGTGGCTGTCCGGCTGATAACCAGGGACAAGTCAACGAAGGTGGCGAGGTTCGCGTTCGAGGAGGCCAAGAGGAGGGGTTGGAAGAAGGTGATCGCCATAAACAAGGCCAACATCCTGAAGATCACGGACGGCCTCTTCCTCGACTCCGTTCACGCCGTCGGCGCAAAGGACTATCCGGACGTCGAGATAGAGGACCTTTTCATCGACAACTTCTCACAACAGCTCATCAAGAATCCGCAGCGGTTCAACCAGAACATCGTCGTCGGGACGAACCTGTTCATGGACATCCTCTCCGAGGAAGCCTCGGGGCTGGTGGGGAGCATTGCGATGATCTACTCGGCGAACTTCGGCGAAAAGTACGCCATGTTCGAGCCTGCCCACGGCAGCACCCCCAAGTACACGGGCATGGACAGGGTGAACCCGACGGCCACCATACTCTCCGGAGCCTGGATGCTGGAGTACATCGGAGAAAAGAGCGCCGGGAAGGCGATCTTCGAAGCAACCACGAAGGTGGTCGCCGAGGGCAAGGTTGTCACCTATGACCTGGGCGGGTCATCAGGGACGACCGCCATGGCGCAGGCCATAGCCAAGGCCCTTTAAGCGCCAAGGCCCAGTCAAACTTTTTTAGAGCCCCGAAAAGGTTACCCACCCAATGTCGACCGGTGACGATCAGCTCAAAAAGGCCGCGGATGTCAAGCTCTGGATAGAGTCGAAGATCGCCGAGCTCCAGGAGGAGGTAGTGAAGCTGAAGGAGGTGCAGGCACTGGTCGACTCCGTACTTAGGGCGTCCAGTTTCAGGCCCGCCTCTGAGATAACCTCTCCCCCGCTTACCAAGGCCAAGGAACCCTTGAGGTCGACCCAGAGACCCGAACCAGTCGAGTCTGGCGGAGAGATACCGGAGATAAGGGAACTTCGGAGAGACAAGGGCGGCGAGACCATCGCCATCGCACAGATCACCGGGGCCCGGGTGCTGGTCGAACCGGTGGCCGAGGTGGCCCTGAAGCCAGAGACCCCACCGTTCAGGTCCTTCCTCGTAGGCAAGATACTGACAGGGATGGAGTCCAAGGACAAGGAGCTGGTCTCCAAGGGAAAGCTCGGCAAGGGTTCTGAACTACGCTTCTCGGTGAACGAAAAGGCAGGGCGCCTCGCGAGCATATCCATCGAGAACTACAGGGAGAACGAGAGGCTGACCGAGATCCTCAACACCATAGGCTGGACCTTCTCCCGCATGCTGGAGAAAGGCGCCGCGCCTACTTCATCACGGTAAAGCTCCTCACCATCTCCAGCGAGTTCAGCTCTACTATTGCGTCGCCGGGGACCTGCCCCTCCACTATGAGGGTCAGCTTCGCGTCGGGGAACATGTCGGGGTCAGCGGCGAGGGCCTGCCTGACTATGACGTTGTGCTTCGCCAGGACCGCGGTCGTCGCCGAGATGACGCCGGCGGCCCGCGGGTCGGCGTCGATGACTATGGCCGAGTAGCCCACCTTCGAGACCACGGGCAGCAGGCTCGCTCCGAAGGGGACGATCTGGGAGAAGATGGAGAAGAGGAACGGGTCTTTGCGGATCTGCTCGGCGGTCTGCTTGACGACCCTCCTGTCCGCGCCCACGTCGCGCGCGAGCGCCGCATAGTCCACCTCCATACCGCCCACGAAGAGCTTGCTACCCTCCGAGACCCTGATGCCGTACTCCAGCATCCTGCGCGCTATCATGAGGCGTGCCTTCTGCCTGGAGAACTGCCTCTTGACCATGGACCACATCCCGACGTCTTGTTTCTTCGCCCGGCGGCTCAAGGGGAAGACCCGTAAGCCCTAGTGATTTTCACTCCCTCCACCAGAACCCACGGGCAGAGGGTCGGCTCGTCCACCTCCCACCACTCTATCCACTGACGCTGCTTGGAGAGGAGGACGACCGAGGAGAAGAGCCTCTCCAGGGAGTCGCTCATCCTGAGCCCGCTCAGCGGGGTGGTCACCTCGCCGTTCTCAACGAGGTACGTGCCGTCCCTCGGGACGGTCGAGAACTCGCCGGTCCTGTAGTTGCTGAACCGCGTGTACCAGTTGCTCGTGAGGATTATCCCGTGCTTTATCGAGGAGACCATCTCGTCGTAGGTCGAGTCGCCCGCTCCTACCTCGAGGTTCCAGGGGTTGGGCTCGATCCAGCCCCCGTTGCCGGTGCTCTTCGTCTTGAACCTATTGGCTGTGCCCAGGTTGTGTAGGTAGCTCTTCAGGACCCCGTCCTGGATTAACCTCGTCGACTGGGTGGGGGTGCCCTCGTCGTCGAAGGACCTGCCCCCGAGCCCGCCCTTTATGGTTCCGTGGTCGGTTAGGCAGAACGAAGGCGAAGCCACTTTCTTGCCCAGCTTGTCGGCCAGGTATGAGATCCCCGCCTCCACCGAGAAGGCCGAGGCGAAGCTCCCGATGAGCGATATGAGGTTCGACGCTACCGTCGGGCTCATGAGCACCGTGTAGGTACCTTCGCTGGGCTGCTTCGAGTTCTGCATGCGCTTCGAGTGCTCTCCCGCGGTTCGCCCCGCTCCCTTTGCGTCCAGCCCCTTCAGGGTCGAGGAGCACGAGAGCCCGTGACCGCTCGCGTTGGCGTCGGTAAAGGACCTGATGTTCAGAAGGATGCTCGAGCCGACGTCGTGGCCGACCGTGCCGCTGGATGTGAGTATGTCCGTTGCCGCCAGGGTCGCCTCCACCGCCCCGGCGCTCCTCTTCGCGCCAGCCGACCTTGCGGACTCTATGGCCACCCGGGCCGCCTCGGAGACATCCTTCTCAGACTCTCCCAGTCCCTCGTCGTGGGCGCTCGGTCTTGTGAACTTCCTGGCCCCCTTGGGCAGCGGGACGTAGGCCGGGTCCCTCGTCAGGTTGACCATCGTCTTATGCAGCCGCTCGACGAAACTCTCGATGCCCTGCTTCTCGACGTTGGTCGAACCGCCTACGATCCTCTTCCCGCCCCTGGCGAGGTACACGGACAGCACCCTCTCCTCTATCCTCTTGGAGACGGAGAGCGAATCGTTGGCGAACCTCACCATCTGCTCGCTCCCGACGACCGAGAGGAAGACCGCATCTTCCACCCCGAGCTTCTTCGCCACCTTCATGGCGTGCTCGTTCACCTGTTGCGAGTCCACTACCATCACCTCGTCCCTATCCTCACGCCGCCCAGAAGCGTATCCGGTCCTCCCGTCCAGACGGGTATCCCCTGCATCGGGTCGCCCTTGCCGCAGACTGCGGCCTCGAACTCGAGCCTCTTGCTCCTCGCCTTCACGCTCGCCCAGAGCGCCGGGGTCGTGATCTCGAGGACCGGGGCCTTGACCATCTCGCCCAGGGCACCGTTCTTGATGCGGTATGCCTCAAGACCGACGTACCTCTGGTTGAGCCGCTTGTCGTCGATGTTCCACTCCGTGAACGACTTGATGTAGACGCCGTCCTTGACCTCCTTCACGATCTCATCCCTGCTGTAATCTCCCGGTTCAACGAAGGTGTTCGACATCCTGACGATCGGTTCACGATTGAATCCCACCGCCCGGGCCGCTCCATTGTCCCTGACCTTCAACTGCGCGGCCGTGCTCCTGTTGTGGAGGAACTCGGTTATCCTCCCGTCCACTATGAGGTACCTCTTGGTGGCCCTCACGCCCTCGTCGTCCACCGGCGCGAACCCGTTCGAATGGGCGAGGGTCGGGTCGTCGCTGATGTTCGCCTCCCTGCTCCCTATCTTCGTGCCGAGGCTGTCCTTCTTCAGGTAGGACTCCCCAGCCTGCGCCCCCTCTCTCCCCAGGATGCGGTCGGCTTCCTGCGGGTGCCCCACTGACTCGTGTGCGGCGATCCCGGAGAGCTCGGGCGAGAGGAGCACGTCCATCACCCCTGTGGGGGATTTCGTCGCCTTTGCGACCACCAGACGCAGTATCCTCGCCTCCTCCTGGACCTTGTTCGCCAGGTCGAGCCTCGCCACGACCTCCAGGCCCCCCGTCTCCCCCTGCTGGACGATCCTCTGGGCCGCCTCTCCGTTGGATATGGCCGTCATTATGGCAAAGAAGTGAACACGGGGCGTGATGAATTCCACCTCTGCGCCGTCGCTGCTGACGAAGTACTTTTCCTCCAGCTCGGAGGAGGCCACAACGATCCTGTTTGGGATCTTGACGGAGCTACCTGCGCCGGCGTCCCTCCCGTCTTCGATCCTTCCATCGATGTCCACCAGGAGCTTCTTGAGCCAGGCCGCGTCTGCGCCCTCGATGCTCTCCTTCTGGGGCACCACCACCTTCTGCTTGACGGACCGAGACCGGTCGAGCTTCACCGGGTTCTTCACTAGACTCTTGGAGCTAATGGCCATCTTCACGGTCTTGGCAGTAAGGCCCTTCACCGAGGCACGGTCCATGAGGTTGGTCGCACCGAAAGCCAGGGCACCCCCGCAGATGACCCTGACCCCTATCCCGAAGCTGTCCTCGACCATCGAGGGCTGCGGTTCTCCGTTCTTCAGCATGAAGCCGTACCCGACACCGCCCTGGACTCGGGCCTCGGCGTAGTCCGCGCCGAGCCTCTCCGCCTCTGAGAGGGCGAGACTTGCGAGGTCCTTGACGGAATCTTTTACCATTTCACGCCATTTCGAAGCTTCGTTATTTCTACCTTTAGGAACGGTCGTCAGAGAACCGTCACCTGACGACCCCCTCGGGGGGCCGGTCTCAGTGGCAGCGCACGGAGGCGACGATCTCGTCCAGGGTCCGACTCTGTACCTCGGAGTTGGCGGCGGTCGACGTGGCGTAGACCACATAGTACCGCCCGCTGTCCGGGCAGTGGAGGTGGAGCGACCTTACCTCCTGCTCCCCACCGCTCTTCCCGACGAGCCCTCGGCGGGGGACCTCGACCTTGACGTGGTTGAAGAGGGCTGGGTGTCCGTTCAGCGTAAGCTCGCGTCGCTCGACCTGGACCATCTTCCCCTGGACGCTCTTCTTGATCTTCTCCAGGCTGAACTTGGCGTGGGCCTCGAGGCCGGTCTGGGTCTTCTGCAACTTGGCAAGGTCGCCCCAGCTGAAGAAGACCACGGCTTTCTCCGGGGACTTTACCGCGACGTCCCCCTGCTCTCGCTTGAACTTGGGGTTGAACTCCAGCGACCGGGAGGCTGGGTAGCGGAACGAGAAGCCATAGATGGCCAGGGTGTCCAAGGGTTCCCCGCCGGCTGGGTCGGACGTCCATCTGGTGTTCTCCATGCGGGTCGCGGCAGAAGAGTGCTCGGGTTAAAGATTGCCGCCACGTCGGGAAATCCTTAAGTCGGCGGCGCGGCCCACTCCTCATCGATGCCCGCATTCTCGCCGCTGGACCTGGGGCCGGGTACGCTGGACGCTCTCGCCATCCTCGCCGTGGCGATAGGGATAGCCGGGGTTGCAATACTGATCCTCTTCTCCAAGGGCCACGTCTAGGGCGCGACAACACTCAGGAACCGTGTCTCTTCCGTTGCTCCGCGGACTCTTGTTCGACGTGGACGGGACCCTCGTCACCCTCAACGTCGACGGTGAACGGCTCAGGACGACCATGGCGGAAGAGTTGAACAAGCTGGGGTTCGACATTTCCTTCGTCCAGGCCGGAATCTACTCCCAGGATATCATGGACAAGGCCAAGCTCCAGGTCGACCTGGGAAACGTAGAGGCAGACTTTGGGCACGTCCGGGCCACGCTGTACCGCGCGCTGGACGCGCTCGAGCTCGAATGGAACGCAAGGTCCGAGCCCATCGCAGGGGTCACTGAGGTGCTGGAACATCTCAAGAGGAAGGAGCCCGCGATCAAGCTCGCGACGTTGACCAACAGCGGCAGGGCGCCCTCACAGCTGCTGCTGAAGAAGTATGACCTGCTCAAGTACTTCGATTATACTTTCAGCCGGGACGAGCTTCCCTTCATGAAGCCGAGGCCTGAGGCCGTGACCTATGCGCTCAAGACCATGGGCTTGGCGCAGGATGACGCCCTGTTCGTCGGAGACAGCGTGGTCGACATCAAAGCGGCCAGGGGTGCGGGTCTGAAGGTCGCATCCGTCGTCAGCGGGCGCTACACGGCCGAGCGCCTCCGCGCCGAGGGTGCCGACTACGTCCTGGGTTCGATGTCCGAGCTGCCCGCCCTCATCCCCTGACTGGGATTCAGCCGAGCCCCATCCTCCTGACCATTTCATCTAGCTCTCGGTTCTGCGCCCTGAGCCCCTCCAGGTCCTCTCTCAGCTCGGCCACGCCTCGCGAGCTCCCCGCCTGGGAGAATTCTACGATGAGCTCGATGGCTCTCCTCCGGTTCCTGTTGTCCCCGTCCGTTTCAGCGACCTGCCTCAGGGTCTCCAGGAACCTCACGTCCCCTATCTCAGCGATCGTCTCGAGCAGCTGGTCCCTGACCATGAAGTCCTTGTCCTTCAGGGCGATATCCTTCAGGATCGTCAGGTCCTCGTCCTCGAGAGAGCCCAGTCGGATGTACGCCTTGAGCGCTCCGATGCGCACCCGGATGGGCAGCCCATAGGGGGTGTTTTGTCTAACGAGCTCTCGAGCTTCCTTCGTCTTCACATAGCCGAGAGCCTCCACCGACGCTTCCGTCACCCCGTATTCCGGCGAGGGGAGCCCCATCGAAAGTTTCAGCGTCGGTATGGCTCCTCCTCCGCCCGTCTTGCCCAGAGAGAGGGCCGCCTCGCACTGGACGTAGGGGCTCTCGTCGTTGAACAAGACCTTCTTCAGGACCTCCTGCACATTCGCGTCACCCTTGAACTCCGCCAGGGCCGCGACCGCCGCCCTGCGCACCCGCCTGTGCCTCACGTTCACCATCTCGAGGAGCACCGAGAGCGCTTCGGCACCCCCTATCTTCCCGACCGACCTCAGGGCTTCGGCCCTGACGGTCCAGTGCTGCTCACGCGACGCAGCCTGCTTGAGGAGCTGGACCGTCTCCGGGGTCTTGAAGGTGGCGAGGTCCTCGGCCGCCCTCCTCCGGCTAGTCGCGTCTTCGCTCCCGGAGAGCTGGTTGGCCAACAGCGCACGACTCTTCTTGAACTTGAGCTTCTTCAGGAGCCACTCCTCGGGGTCGAACTCCACTATGGAGGGCTCCGAGTCAAGCTGGAAGTGGTGGGTCTCCTCTGCCTTTGAGGCCCAGACCCTCTTCTCGACCCTCCCGCCCTTGGTGTAGAACACGAGGTCGCAGGGCAAGCTGAAGACGGGGGCCATCGTGCCCTCACCCGTCGCCTGCGTCTGTCTGATGGTCACGGAGGCTTCCTTGGTGCCCTCCTCCCAGGAGTATTCGACCTCGAACTCCGGGTGGCCCGCCTGGTAGAACGACTGCTGGAAGTACTGTTCGAGCGACCTGTCGCTGGTCTCCTCCATCACGCGCCTGAAATCGTGGGTGTCTACGCTCTTCTGCCTGAACCTCGAGACGTACTCCCCCACCCCCCTGAAGAAGGTCTCGTCTCCGAGCATGTAGCGCAGCTGGTGCAGCATCCAGGCTGCCTTTTCGTAGAGGAAGGTGTCGAAAAGGTCGTCGGCGTAGATGTAGTCGTTGTCGACTATCGCCCTTCTGTATCTGCCCTCGTCCTCCTCGAAGTGGACCTCGGCCTTGGCGCGCAGGTCCTCGCGCATGTCGTCGACCCCGAACTTCCTCTCGTGGTAGAGAGCCTCGAAGTAGGTCGCGAAGCCCTCGTTGAGCCAGGCGTTCGCCCAGTCCCTGGTGGTCACCAGGTCCCCGAACCACATGTGGGCGAGCTCGTGCGAGACGAGCTCCACGGCGGTCCGGTCCGGCCGGGAGTACCTGGCCGCATAGTCCTCCTCCGACCTGGCGTCCGGGAACCTCGTGTCGGTGAGCGTGGTCGCGCCGATGTTCTCCATGCCTCCATAGATGAAATCGTGCACGGCGACCTGGGCGTACTTCTCGAACGGGTACTTCACTCCGGTTATCTCCTCGAACGTCTTCAGCATGTCCGGAGTGAGCCCGAAGTATCGGTGGGCGTCGGCTTTCTTTTCCTCCGGGAAGAAGTACTGCAGTGGGACGCCGCCCTGTGTGACCTCCTGGGTCATCGTGAACTTCCCTATGGCGAAGGAGTTGAGGTAGACGGAGTGGGGCACGTCCTCCTTCCAGTGGAACGTCGTCCACCCGTCCTTCGTCTCCTGGGAGAGTAGCTTGCCGTTGGAGAGCATCTGGAATCCCTCCTTGACCGTTATGATCATCTCCGAGGTCGACTTGTCGTCCGGGAAGTCCCTGCACGGGAGGCAGCACCTGGCTCCCTCCGCCTCGAACTGCGTCCAAGCTTGGACGGGCTTCGAAGGGTATTCTTTGTCGGGTTGGACGAAATAGACCCCGCCCATGGGCTTCGAGGAGTACCACACGGTGACCTCCGACCTGGTTCCCGGGGCTGGTCTCGGTTCGGGGGTAACGCTGAGGGTCTCTCCGTCGTATTCGAAGCGGGTGTTTTTGCCGTCCACTTCGACCTTCTCTATTTGCATCCCGCTGGCGTCAAAGTGGAGGATGGGGGGTCGGGTCGCGCTCGAGATGTTGATGGTGAGCGTACAGCTTCCCAGGATGGTCTTGGCCTCCAGGTCCACCTTGAGCTTGAGGTTGATGTGCCGGGTGTGGTATTCCAACGCCGGCGGATAGTGCTTCGAGGATCCGGGGACATGGAAGGACCTCCTGCCCCCTTTACCAGGTTCTTGGTTACCCGCTTTCATGAGGGCGCCGTCGGGATGGCCCCCTCAAAAAGCATCCCTAGACCTCATTTCCAGCCGTTTTCGACCCCTTTCTGGTACACCTTCCAGTATGGGTCGAACTTCGGGGGCAGATAGCGCTTGGGTTCCCCGCGGTTCGTCACCAGGAGCAGCTTCCCTCCCTTGGGGCCCGCTCGCCCTATGGGGAATCCCGACATGCCTCGCCTCGAGAGCGCCCCCAGGATCTCTTCCGTCTTGTGCGGTCTGCACGTGATGATGAGCGTACCCTCGCTGAGCGTCGTGAGAGGGTCCAAGCCGAACGCAGAGCACACGGCTGAGCTCTCATCGGAGACATGCACTTTCTCTTTCTCCACCACAAGGTCGCGCCCGCTAGATTGGGAGAGCTCGTAGAGCGCTCCCAGCACGCCACCTTCTGTGGCGTCGTGCATCGATGTGACGCCGTCCTCTTTGAGGCCGACCGAGCTGGCGGTCAGCGCGTCCTCGACCGTGGAGCAGAGGTCGAAGTAGCTCCTGGCCGTCCTGGCTGTGAGCGCGCTGCCCACGAGCTTCCTCGTCGTGCGTGGGAACGCCATGGAGAGAACCCCGGTGGCCTCGATGGCTGCCCCCTTGGTCATTATGACGTGGTCGTCCTCCATCATCATGGTTGGAGTGAGGTAGCGGCCCTCTTCGGCGAGACCCATCATCATACCCCCGCCCACGATGGAAAAATCCGACCCCGGATAGCGTCCGGTGTGACCTCCGACTATCGATATCCCCAGCTTGGCGCACTCATCGCTCACGGACCTCGAGTACACCTCGAATTCTGAGAGCGAGAGGGATGGAGGGAGGTTGAAATCGAGGACGGCGAACTGGGGGCGCACCGCGCTCGTCGTGAGGTCAGAGGCGAGCTCGTGTACCGTCAACCAAGCTGACCGCTCCATTCCCACGGACGGGATTATCGAGAGCGGGTCCGCTGTCACGACCATCACCCGCCCGCCCCCCACTGAGAGTACAGCGTTGTCCAAGCCCATCCCCGGGCCGACGAGCACCGCGGGGTTGCTCGCTCCGACGTTCTTCATCAGCACCCTGGAGAAGAAGTCCCTGTCCATCTTGCCCAGCCCGCCCTCTTTCTTCAAGCTGTCAAAGCGCGGCGCCCGTGGGCTGTTAAGCCTTCGCCGAAACGCATCTTTATACCTCCAAGGGATTGCGACCGGTCGAGTTGCGTTCGCAGTTCGTCGTGCACTACGGGGAGGTCGGGACCAAGGGAGACAACAGGGTCGTCTTCGAGTCCGCCCTGGGCAAGAACCTGCGCGCCTCCCTCGCCGACCTGAACGAGGTGGAAGTGAGAAAGAAGAACCAGCGATTCTTCGTGACCGTAGACGAGAAGGACGCACAGGAGGCGGAGCAGAAGATCTCCGCAGTTTTCGGCGTGGCCTGGTACTCCAAGGTGGAGACCGCTCCCCTGAGTTACGACTCCATCCTCAAGACGGCCAAGGAGTTGATTGGCAGGAGGACCCCTGTTGTCCCTGGAGCGAAGGACACCTTCAGGGTGAGCGTCCGCCGCCCCAACAAGTCCTTCGGGACGAGCTCCCAGGACCTGGCGCGCAAGCTCGGCGAAGACCTGGTTAACGAGTTCGGGCTCGGCGTCGACCTTTCCAATCCCGGTACGGAGCTCTTCGTTGACGTGATCTCGGACCGCGCCCTCTTGTACGTATCGAAGATGAAGGGCCCTGGCGGTCTGCCCGTCGGCGTGACCGGGCGCGTCCTGCATCTGCTCTCAGGAGGGATCGATTCTCCCGCCGGCGCCTGGCTCATGATGAAGAGGGGGTGCAAGCCCGTCTACCTCCACTTCTATCTCGCGCCCACGCCGATGTCCGTGGTCGAGAGCAAGATATCGGGGCTTATCCAGACGCTGACCAAGTTCGGCGGGGGCACGAGACTGATACTCATCCCCTTCGCTCCATACCAGATCGCCACCCAGGACCTTCCCGACGATTTCGAGCCGACGGTCTTCCGCTATTTCATGCGCCTCGTCGCCGAGAGGCTGGCCGAGGAGATGGATTTCCCGGCGATGTCCACGGGAGATAACCTTGCCCAGGTCGCGTCCCAGACGCTCCACAACCTATCCTGCATGGACCGGGGTTCCTCGGTCCCCGTCCTCAGGCCTCTCCTCGGGTACGACAAGGACGAGATAATCCAGCTGGCCAAGAGGATAGGCACATACGAGACGTCGCTCGTCGAGTACAAGGACTGCTGTTCGATCATCTCCCGCCATCCCAGGACGCGGATGCGCTGGGAGTATGTCGAGGACTCGGCCAGGAGGTTCAGGTTCGGGGAACTCGTCTCACAGTGCATCTTGATGGGTTCGGCCGTCTCCTTCGCAAAAGGGCCGGAAAAGCCCCCTCTGGTAGAGCCGCTCCAGACTTTCCTCGACCGAATCGAGCAGCGCAAGGAATCCATCAGGCTGACCCGCAAGAACCAGGCTCCGCGCGGGCCCATGCCCGGCGAGTAGCTTCACTGACCGATCGCTGAGACGCTGAAACTGGTCACCGCGACCACCCAGACGTTCGGCCGCGGAAAGTTTTGCGTCACCATGGCCGTGCTCCCCGGGTGGAGCACAGGTGCCTTCATGAGGACGTCACCGTCGATGGACACTGTTGCGATGTCGTTGACCACCTGTATCCGATAGTCGTGCCACTGGAAGGGAGAGTAGCTCGTCGAGACATTCTGTAGCTCCGGCTCGGCGACGCCGTCGACGTACCTCCCGAGCTCCAGTGTCCCGTCGGTGTGGAGAAGGATGTAGTAGAAATCCCCCTTGTCAGAGTAGTTGAAGATGATCCACTGACCATCATAGGCGTGTGGTCCCGTGACGATGGTCTGCATCCCGACGTTGACCACGTAGTTCTGCTGGGGCACGCTCCCGCTCAGGTTCACCCTGGTGCCGAGGGGGACACCGACCAGGACGATGAGGCACAATCCCAGGGCGATTATCTCGCGCTTCCTGACCGAGATGGGCGCATGGTGGCTCTTGTCGACCGAGACCGGACGGGTGAGGAACGCCGCGATGGCTATGCCCGCAAGGAAGGGCACTGGTATTGAGAGGCCTCCCAGCCTTAGGGGAAAGTCGACCTCCAGGGAGAAGATGAGCGAGCCGAGCACTATCAAGATGGGGACCAGGATGTTCACCACGCGGACCGTCCTCACCTTTCCCAAGCGAGACGCCGTGGTCCTCCATCCCTGTACGTTCCTCAGACCCACGAGCAGCTCCCCCGTCACCCCGAAGAGGAAGATCATGGTGAGGGCGATGGCGCTCAGCGCGTTCAGCCCTCCGTAGTAGCCCATCCAGAACAGCAGCGCGTACCTCGTACCATGGAAGAGCACGTCCAGGGGAGACTTCTCCCTCGCCCTGATCACGTTGGGATAGCAAAGGTACAGCAGCATCACCACGACCCCCAGGAACATCTCCACGGCCGGCAGAAAGAGCAGTATCGCCAGTGAGAGGACGGCGAGGGGGAGCGCCGCCCAGCGCGAGTGCGCGAAGAGCCTCTGGTTCTCGCCATTGACCAGCGCGAAGACCTTGGATACGACCGCGAAGGCGACGAGGGGAAGGATGTAGGAGAGCTGGTCGATGTTGACGAGCACGCCGAAGAGCACGACCACCACTACGTGGAAGAGCGACGTGAGCACGAAGTAGACGTCCTCCCGTGGGACCGGCTTATGCTCCAATAACCGCCGTGTTCGTCGAAACCGCTTAAACGTTTACCGGCGGGCGCATGATTCACAAACGCATAAATAACTTCGGAGGGGAATTTCCCCAGACATGAACCGAGTCAAGGTGACGCTAACCGCCGACGACCTTCCCAAGTCTTGGTACAACATCCAGCACGACCTTCCGGAGCCGCTCGCTCCCCCGCTCGACCCTGGCACTCTGAAGCCCATGTCCCCGGAGCCACTCCTGCGCTTGTTCGCAAAGGAGTGCGTGATGCAGGAGGTCTCGACCGAGGAGTACATCCCCATCCCAGAGGAGGTGAGGGAAGCCTATCTCAGGCTCGGTCGCCCCACGCCGCTCTACCGCGCCACGAGGCTCGAGGCCTTCCTGAAGACGCCCGCCAAGATATTCTACAAACGCGAGGACATGAATCCGTCAGGCTCGCACAAGCCCAACACGGCCATTGCCCAGGCCTACTATCACATGAAGGAGGGCACCAAGCGGCTCACCACCGAGACCGGAGCAGGCCAGTGGGGGAGCGCGCTGGCCATGTCCTGCGCCCTCTTCGACATGGACTGCACCGTGTACATGACGAGGAGCGCCTACCAGCAAAAGCCCTACAGGAAGACGCTGATGGAAGTCTATGGTTCGAAGGTGTACCCTTCACCGAGCAGCATGACGAAGGTCGGACAAAAGTTTCTGGCACAGGACCCGAACCACCCCGGCAGCCTCGGGATCGCTATCAGTGAGGCTATCGAGGACTGCGTCACCCACGACGGCACAAAGTACTCCCTCGGGAGCGTGCTCAACCACGTCCTCCTCCATCAGACGGTCGTGGGACAGGAAGCGGTGGAGCAGATGAAGATGTTCGACGCCAAACCGGACTACATCGTCGGGTGCATCGGTGGAGGCAGCAACTACGCAGGGCTCGCCTACCCGTTCATGCGGGAGAAGCTGAAGGGCAAGCTCGAGGCCGACTTTCTCGCCGTGGAGCCCAAGGCGGTACCGTCGACGACCCGCGGGAAGTTCGAGTATGATTTCGCCGACACGGGCGAGATGACCCCCCTCATCAAGATGTACACAGTGGGGCACACGTACCAGTGCCCGCCGATCCACGGGGGAGGGCTGAGATATCACGGGAAGGCCCCGTCCATGAGTATGCTCATCGACAAGGGTTACATGAGGAGCGTCGCCTACAACCAGAACGAGGTCATGGACGCCGCAATCACCTTCGCCAGGACCGAGGGCCTCGTCGTGGCGCCCGAGACGAGCCATGCTGTGAAGGGGGCCATCGACCTCGCGTTGCAGTGTAAGCAGAAGAACGAGTCCAAGGTGATACTCTTCAACCTGAGCGGGCACGGTCTACTCGACCTGAAGGCCTACGAGGACAAGCTCAGCGGGAGCCTCATCGACTACTCGCCGGACGAGGCCATGCTGAGAAAGTCCCTCGAAGCGGTCCCGACGGTCAAGTAGGCGGGGACCCCAAGATGACCCGCATCGTCTACAAGCCCTACGACGAGATAATCATCCACGAGATCAGGGAGATGGAGATGAAGGAGATGATGGACACCCTCGTGAGCCAGCTACACGCGCAGGGACAGACCGGGGTCACTCCGGTCGCGAACTGGGCAAAGGGCGTCGCGTTCTATGTCGGGAACTTCCCGGAGACCCCCGAGATGATAAAGGAGAAGCTCGAAGGAAGGATACACTGGGGCTTTGTGGGCTTCGCCAAGACAGACTTTCAACCCGAGAAGAAGACCATGGTCGGGGGGAGGGAGCACGTGGTGCGCCTGGTTAACGTGGAAGCCAACCCTGATTTTGTGGGCCTCGCCGAATTCCTGAACCAAGGGGCGCACAAGCGCCTGAATTAGTCCGCTGACCAAAAACGGAGGGCGGGGCGATAGGCGATAGGCGTGAGCGTGCCACCTAGATAAAACATAAAATACAAGGCCGATATGCCCTAAACTTCTATGAGCACCAACGAGCTGAAGAGTGTCGTCGAGCCTGCCCAGGCGGCAATCGCCAAGCGCCTAGCGAAGCAGGTCCTCGAGTGCGACCCCGCGGTGCTTAGTCTAATGGTCCTGGACAAGAAGGGACAGGTACTTGCCGTGGGCCGGTCCGTCAGGCTGCCGGAGGGAGAGTACATCGACGACGATGCCTTACCCAAGCTCGCGGTCGTGGCTAAGCTCATCATCGGGGCGGCTGCCAACGTGGCCGAGTATACGGGACGGATACAGTTCCTCGTGGGCGGTTTCAAGAACCAGAAGGTCCTGCTCATCGACCTGCAGGAGTACGACATGGTGCTGGCGATGCGGCTCGCACGTTCGTCCAACGCTGAGTACGTCTCCAACAAGATCGGCGAGACCCTGGGAACTACCAGCTAGAGTCCCCGGCGCCATTTACGGCTGAACCGACAGAACCTTAAAATCAGGTAAGCGGCCGCTCGAAGTTCTATGCCTGCCGAACCCAAGAGGGTGGCTTTCGACCCGCACAACATCAGCGTCTCGAGCGACACGACCTCAGGATCCATACAGATGAGGCTCATGATTCCCTGCGAGGACGGGGCGATGGCCGATGTTATCTTCCAGGTGGAGGCCCCCATGCGAACCGAAGCCGACGACGGTTCGAAGAACTACACTGTGAAGGTCACCAGCAGGGAGCAGGTTACCAATCCGGACCGGGTCCACCCTGGGACTGGGATGCGGCGACGGAGCGACGGACTGTACTGGGAGATACCCCCTAACTTCCCCGAGGCTGTGATTGGCCTCCTCGAGCACGAGGGCAAAGTGAAGGAGTTCCTGATGCCGAGGTTCAAGGCGGGGCAGACCTTCGTGGACGTGGGAGCAAACGTCGGAGGCTACTCCCTCAGGGCCGCATCCTTTGATATGAAGGTCTATGCATTCGAGCCGAACCCTGACAACCTGACGTTACTAAGGCGCAACATCGAGGTCAACAAGCTACCGGTCGAGGTCCTCCCCTACGCTCTCGGGTCGAAAGCGGGTAAGGCCAGGCTCGCCCCGAACGGCGGCGTCTCCAGGATTGTGGAGAAAGAGGGGATAGAGGTCGAGATGAGGACGCTCGACAGCGTCGACCTCCCCGCCGCCGACCTGATGAAGATAGACGTTGAGGGGTTCGAGCTCGAGGTCATCAGGGGTGCGAGGAAGACGCTGGAAAAGTACCACCCGGTCATGATGATCGAGATGCACTACTGGGCCGGGGCAGAGAGCGAGGCCGAACTCTTCGAGACGCTAAAGGGGCTCGGCTACAAGCTGGAGTACATCGACCGCTACGGCAAGGGGATGCACCTCTCCGCTTTTCCCCATAAGACGGACGCTAAATCATAGGGCTCCCTTGAACCGGTCCCTTCCTACCCGTGGCGTAGGAAGTGGATGAAATGGAAGGGCAGCAAGTTTCTGAGGTGTAGGCCGACCGCTGCGGCAGCCACGACGGTGCCTACTATGACCACGAAGGAGACCGCCAAAATGACGAGGACGGTCTTGGTCGATTTTTCCATCTGCCCCACGGTATAGCCGGAACAAGTCCTATTAATTCGATTTGAACCCCTCATATGTCAGCACCCAACTGCGGTTGGTCGACGGACGCTAACAGCTAGCATGTTCAATATGGGCGAGCTCCATCAGCGTGGAACGAGAAAGAAGTATATTGGGAGCCCGACCGTTGCGTCTTTTTGGGCTGGGGCTTCCCCGTTGCATAAAGAAGGGGCGTGATTTTTACGTAAATTCCTATATAGAAATATCCTGAATGCAACTTCCTGCCCCTAAAGTGCAATTTTTTGGGATTTGAATGCGATATCGAAGAATATTTATACGCCGGTTCGGAGCCTTGAAATCGCATTTGAGTCACATTGGGCGCACCAATTAACAACCAACGAACTAGGGCGTTCACCTTCCGCACAACGGCTGACAACGCCTGCAGAATTCACGTCCACAGCGTGGTCAGGATGCAACTACCTGGAGCATGCCATCACTGCGGCAGCTGCGTGTTCATGGACGGAGTGAGAAGGGTATGCTCCGGCTGTGAGAAATCGCTCCCATCGTGCGGGTGCACAGCGATTGGAGGCTCTGGCCGCAGAGTCGACAGCCAACCGCCTTCCGGCTCCTTGGTGCTGTCCGAACTGAAGATAGGCTTCTGATCCAGCCCATCGCACCAATCCCTTTACTAGTCCCGCGTCTCCGTAGGTGTCGGGACTGGTCTTGGTCCAAGAAGCAGGCCCGGGGTTGAAGAAGCGATCGTGAACGCCAGAAGGACCGTTCGAATCGTCACTGGGTCCGCCTCCCTCTGTTGCCTGGTGGTCGCCTCGGTACTGCTCGGGGAATTGCGATTCTGGGCTCCTCCCTCGGTGGCCAACTTTCAAACCGTGACGGCGTTTCTAGGCTACTTCTGGTGGTACAACGGACTTCCCGGGCTCGTGATCCTCGCAACGCTGGTCGGCGCCTATCTCGGTGTGGCGTACATCCTGGCCGGGACTATCACCGTCCGGTCCGCCAAAGGGTTCGCCATGGTCTCCTGCCTCGTTTTCGTCAACCTCTTCTATGCGGTCATCCCAGGCGGTCTCTTCTACCACCTAACATTCTACATCCCACTGGAGCGCGCCCTCCTCAGTGAGTTCGTGTCCTTTGTGGCCTGGCTGCCCGGAGGAACGAGTGGTCTCGACCTGGTGGGATTGGGTCTCCTGTTTGCCGCTTCGATCCTGGCCCACTCGATTTGGCGCGACATGGGACCCCGTTGGTCGTTCCTCAGGTCTCTCGAGGTCTTCGCGATCGGTCTGCTCCCACTTCCGCTCTGGGTCTACCTCCTGGACAGAAGGGAATTCGGGGTCCATGTCGCCGACGTTCAGGCTGGCACAGCCCTGGCTGGTGTGACCAACGCTGACCTTCTCCTCGGTCTCTGCGTACTGATCCCGGCGCTGATGTTCGCGGACGTTCGGCAGATGCGAGTGCGAGGTCGAGCGCCGTCAGAAACGCTATTGTAGGGCCGATCATCCCTCTCCACCAGCGGGTCGCAGAACCTTGAGAGTCCTCGAACACGACGAGCTGAATTCCGAGCTGCAGGCTGACCTTCAGCACCTGCGCGCCTCTATCTCATTGCCGCCCCGAGATTTCGGCCGGCTGAAGAGGGCTGTGAAGGAGGGCTATCCGGCTGCCGACTATTTCGGTCTCTACGCAGTCGAAGGGAAACACGTCCTATCGAGCGTCCGTGTCCTGAGAGTGCCCTACACTTTCGCGGACGGTCATGTTGAGAAGGTCTCTGCCATCGGTAGCGTCATGACCCGGCTCGACAGCAGGGGGCGCGGACTGGTAAGGGGGCTCCTGGGGGACGTTCACGCGAGGGAGCGGGGGGCGGGGATTAGCTACTCGACTCTTTGGTGCGAGCCGTCGATAAAGGCACACGGACTCTATGAGTTTCTCGGATACAAGGACGTCTATCATCCTGACTTTGCGACGGGGAAGCGCTCCGGGGGTAAGACCGGACGGGGTGCCTACGAGTTCGCGAAGGTGCTGGACGCAGACGTGGAGGAAATGGAGCGGATTCACACGCTTGCCACGCGGCGCAGGATAGGCTTCACTCCCCGTCCCAAGGGTTATCTCAGGTCGCTCTTCTGGTATGGCAGGTTCAGCCCCGAATCCTTCCGGATGATAGTGAAGGGCGGTCGCCCCGTGGGCTATCTCCAACTAGATCAGGGCGCCGTGGCGACGCAGGTCTCCGAGGTCGTCCTCCTCCCCGAAGGTGCGCAGGCCCTCAAGGTCGTGTCTATGCTCGAGAGATTGGCCGGGGACAGTTGGCTTTGGCTGAACGGCACCTTCGTGAGCGACAACGAGCGCCCGCTCCAGCGGCGCGGGTACTTGGTCTCCAACCTGAACAACCACGTGTGGATGGTCCTTCCCCTGAAAAAATCCAACCGAAAGGACCTGGTGAAGGTTTTCGGACTCGACGACCCTCGCTTCTCCTATCACACGGTCGACTTCTTCTGACCGACGCCGGCCTCCGGGGCTGCTCGGCGGTCACGAATACGTGCTGCAGATACTTTTATAAACTAAGCATTAGAGAGCCTAATGATTAGTGATTCTAATGGTAATGTCGTCGAAGACAACTCGCAAAACGTCGGAGGCCGACGAGTTCGTCAATGCGTTCCACGGAGTCGTTCTCTCCCTCTTTCGAGACATAGCGCCGACATTCGAAGCGGAAGGGGTATCGAAGGGCCAGTTTTGGGCCATGCACGAACTTTCCAGCAAGCACTCTGAGTCGGTAGACGCGGTCGCCCGGCATCTCGCTGTGTCCGCCCCGACGATGTGTGTGACAGTCGACCAGCTCGAGGAGGCTGGGCTGGTCACGCGGCGACGTTCGGCGCAAGACCGACGCAAGGTGGAGCTATTGCTTACTTCCAAAGGCGAAGAGGCCGAAGCACGGATATGGTCCAAGATCGGCGAGCGGGTGTCCGAGGTGCTCGTGGGGTTGCCCCGGGATGACCTGACGACATCGGTCCGCGTCTTCCGAGAGCTCAACCGCCGGCTCGACGGGCAGGGAGCGAGGTCTTGACCTCCCAATCTCCTGCGGTGACAGCCCCTACGGCGCAACCCCGGCAGTACGACGCCAAGTACGCCAGGAACGTCCTCCTCATCCTGGCGGGCATGGCCATCATGGTCACCTACGTCGAGACCATGGTGCTTCCAGCTTTCA
>JAPCJP010000033.1 GCA_027886885.1 Nitrososphaerota archaeon
CGCGTCGGCGAACGGGACCCTGGTATATCGCGGCGTTGGAACTGGAAACCAGCGAGACGCAACCAGACGAGCTTATCAGGAAAATCAGCATGAAGGCAGTCATCTGGCTCTTGTTGGTTCTTGCGCGTTCTAGCATGCTCGATAGTAAATCGTTGCGGGATTCGGAACATGATAAATCTTGTGCAAAACACAGCAGAATCTCCATATGCGTTGCTTGCGCACATCACGGGGTGAAATAACGGCTCCTGGCTCTTGGGGCACCAATGAGGCCGGCGGGTGTACCGAAATGACGTCCTTTCCGTAAACCAAGCTTAAGGTCAGTCGTGCGAACGCTATTCCACATATGATTTGCAATCTCGTCCGGCGGGAGTCGGACCGAGGAGATCTCTGGAGTTGGCATCTCTGATGATCGAGGTTGCAAACCTGACGAAGCGCTACGGCGGCAGAAACGGAGTCTCCGCGCTGGACGATGTTACCTTCTTGGTGAATGACGGGGAAATCGTGGGGTTCGTCGGGCTGAACGGCGCGGGCAAAACTACCACGATTAGAATTGCGAGTGGTGTAGCCCTCCCGAGCTCAGGAAAGGTTACGATTGACGGACACGATATCGTCAGGCATAAGCGCGAGGCCTCCGAGTCTGTTGGCTGGGTACCCGAATTCCCGAACTACGAGCAGAACTCGAGAGCGAAGAGCCTGCTGCTCTACTTCGCTGGCTTCCATCAGATTGAAAGTGGTGTTGCTGAGAGGCGGGCGTCGGAACTCTTTCAGAAGCTTGAGCTGTCGGGACACGAACGGAAGAAACTCGCGGCATACTCGCAAGGAATGAAGAAGCGATTCTCACTCGCCCTCGCCCTGCTCCCTGATCCGAAGAACCTGCTGTTCGATGAGGTGCTCAACGGCCTGGACCCTCAGGGCATCCAGTTCATCCGCTCTCTGCTGATGGATCTCAGGAAGAAGGGCAAATCAGTCCTGCTCTCATCCCACATACTCTCCGAGATCGAGGCAATGTCAGACAGGATAGTATTCATCAACAGAGGGAAGATCATCAAGATTGTGACGAAGGACGAACTCGCCGCGATAGAACGGAGCAAGAGCGTCCTCAGGATGGTAGTCCCGAATCTCAGCGATGTCGGTCTGGGATACCTCCGGACTCTTGGGAGCGTGAGCATCGAGTCTGGCTCCGTAACCCTTTCCGGCTTCGAGGGCGACCCGTCTGCGGTGAGTGCTGAGCTCGTGAGAAGGGGGTTCCTTCTCCGAGAGTTCTCGTCCGAGAAATCCAGCCTCGAAGAGTACTTTCTGAGGCTGATTGCGGAGTCGAATGCCTCACAGGAGGCCGCGTGAGATGGCGAGCCCGTTCCTCTACGACGCCAAGAGGACGCAATGCTAGCCCTCAGTCTCACGGTCATTGCGAGCTTCTCCGCTGGCGCCAGCGCCGAGGGCAGTAGCGGCAGCAGTCAGGTCTTCGTGTACTACAATTCGACCGGGTATCATTTCATGGGGTTCGCCTGGAACCAGTTCGGACAGCCACTGAGCGGGGCCCGATTCGACGCAGGCGTGACTGTCCCAAGCCTTTCGCCGAACATTGCAACCGGTTCGGGGGTCTCCAACAGTTCACGGTGGCGGTACCCGACAATTATGGCTACAGTGTAAATGTGAACGTGACTGCGCCCGGCCTAGCAGTCGTTAACAGCGATACCATCACGCCGTTCTCGAGTACCACACCTCCGGGGCGGTCTGTACCTCTATTCAGCAGCCTTCCGGGGGAGGTGTTCGCGCTCGTCACAGACAGCAACAACGCCTCAGCCCGTGACATACGCGTGTCCTGGGTTGGCTCCGACGGAGCCCGACCAGTGGGATACGAGGTCTACTACAAGTTCGTGTTCCCACAGTGCCAGACGAGCGCCAACGGGGGCACGAGCTGCGTAGGCCAACCCCAGCAGCCCCTCAACCAGACGAACGCAAAACTGCTCGGTACAATGAGTTCGTACATGCAGGTCTTCCAGGCTCCTAAGAGCGAGGCGAATTTCACCGCCACCACAGGCGTGCTGATCGGCCTGGTGAACCCGAACGGGACGAGCGTCGCTGCCATCACTCCGGGTGATTCCCAGCAGTCCAACCCGAATGCCATAGTGTCTGTCTCGTCGCTGTATCCCTCAAACAAGCTCACGGGCGGACAGGGGGTTCAGGCCACGCAAGCGACCCAGATCATGACAAGATTCTTCTCGTCAATCTTCGGGCTGTTCATTCCTCTCCTGGCAATCGTCGGCACCTACAGCACATACGGCAAGGACCGGGTTTCAGGAGTGCTCGAGTCGGTGCTCGCGCAACCGGTCACGCGGAGAGGGCTGTCTCTCTCCCGATATCTCTCGACCTTCGCGGCGATGTCCGCAGCCGTCGTTGTCTCGGTGGCGGTGGTAGACCTGGTCGCGCAGCACTTCGCAGGGTCCTTTGTCAGTTCTGCCATCGTGGTGTCGTCGACGGGCGCCCTCTTGGTGGAGCTCGCGGCTTTCATTGGAATTGCGATGCTCCTTTCTCACCTCGTGAAGTCCTCAGGCACCCTCATCGGGTTGAGCATAGGTTTGTTCCTCCTAATCGACTTCTTTCAAGGCTTGATCGTTACGATAGTCGCAGCAATCCTGCAGATAGGCCCGGGCTCCGTCGGCTATTACCAGGTTTCCGTGGCCTTGGACTTCCTAAATCCCGCCCAGTTCGTAAGCCTAGTCGTCACCTACTTCACTAATGTCTTTACGTTTGTCGGGATAATATCGACGCAAGGCCTCCCGATAACGCCGCAATCATACGGAATAACCATTCCCGCGATCGTCTTGACGGGATTGTTGTGGGTCGCGGTTCCTCTAGCTTGTTTCCTCTATCTGGCGACAAAGAAAGACTAGACCCGACGATTTCCGCCAGGCAGGATTCGATCCAAGAACATTCCAGCTAGTTCACGTTGGAAGACAGGAATCCAGTCGGTCTAAACCAGTTCAGCTCATCACGGGCGGGGTTAGAGGGCATCCTCCGCTAACAAGAGTCCGCACTTACGCTCAAACAATAGGTGGGGCCGGTGAGATTTGAACTCACGGTCGCCTGCATTTTGGCCCGATAACGGGCCCCCAAGCAGGAATCTTGACCAAGCTAGACTACGGCCCCCGCAAGGCCCCGCACGCTTGGAACCATATACATGCTTTTCGCGGCAGGCCCTTGGACTGAGATTTCAATCGCGGATCCAAGTGGTGTCGGGGGATTGCCCGAGGAGGAGCGCCCGGGCCAGGTCAGGGCTTCTTATCGTCCGCCGCATCCTGGGCTCGCTTGGCAAGCTCCTTCACCCCGAACACGCCTATAGGGGGAGGAAAACCCGCACCCTCACTGACCCCGGCTGTCGGTATGTTGGATGGTATCAGAAGGATCGTGTTCTTCCCCTGCAGGCCGAGCTCATAGATTATGTTCATCCATCTCAGTTGGAACGCTCTGTCGTTGGCTGCGTACAAGTTAGCTGCGTCGACCATCTTCTGAGCAGCCTCGTACTCGGCCAGGGCTAGAGTGACACGCGCTCTCCGCTCTCTTTCTGCTTGCGCGTTTCGAGACATCGCGTCCTGAAGTGCCGCAGGGATTCCGACATCTCTGATTTCCACCGAAGTCACCTTGATGCCCCACGCTTCCGTCTTGCTATCAATCACTTCTCTCGCCTGAGCTCCGATCTTCTCGCGCTCGGCTAGCAGGTCATCGAAGCTCACCTGCCCGATTACCTCTCTGAGCGTGGTCTGCGCCGCGAGCTGGGTTGCGAGGACGAAATTCTCCGCAGCTAGGACGACCTTCTGAAGATCCACGGGTTGATAGTACATCACCGAATCGACGACGACAGGCACGTTGTCCTTGGTGAATGTCTGTTCAGTCTTGAAGGAAACCGTCTGGAGCCGGGTCGAAATCTTGAACGGTACTCTGCTGATTATCGGCGTGACATAGATTATCCCCGGTCCCTTCAGGCCCTTGTACCTGCCGAGCGTAAGGATCGGCGCCCTTTCCCATTCCCTAAGGATCTTTATTCCACTCAGAAGAATCATCAGGATGACGAAGCCTATGAACGCCCCCACGCCTATGACCGCGTAGTCGACCAAAGAATAACAAAATCAAGCTCGGTCCCGTCTGATATTAGGGTTCTGGTCGTGCGTGTCCGAGCGGTGCGCTAGCTACGAAGGAGCGACATCCGGGTCGGACTTTTCCGACTTCTCGACGACGAGGACGAGCTCATCGATGGACTTGACCTTCACCGAATCTCCCTTTGCGAGATTCCCAGCGACGCTTCTGGCGCGCCAATTGATACCCTCGACGTTGACCTCGCCATCTGGCGACAAAGGAATGGTTACCTTTCCCAACTTACCGATTAGGGCTTCAGGCCCCGTCAGGTTTCGTCTGTGTCGCATCGGACCAACTATCCACCTCACGTAGAGCCCACCAATAACTCCTGTGCCTCCGATGGTGAGGAGCTCTATTTCGGCTACGTCGTTGACCGGCGAAGGCGAAAAGGATACCCCCTGGGCAAGAAGGTAGATCCCAAACGCACCAACGGCCATCCCTCCCATCATTGCGAGCCCATGTCCTGACTTGAGCTCTAGGAATATGAGAATCCCGCCTATCCCCATCACGAATATGCCAAGAAGAGACGCGCCGACCACCTCCGCCCCCACGAGTCCGGCGACTATTGCTACCGCTCCCGCTATGGACAGCACGATTGTCGGATGGTAGAGGTCCAAGACGATTGCGAGCATACCCACAAGAATCAAGATACCATCGAGCGTCGGGTCGCTAAGCGCGCTCAGGAGTTGGTCGTAGGCGCTCTCTTGAACCGTTACCACGTTGTTCCCGTTCAAGCCGAGTTGTGAGAGAGCCCCCTGAAGAGTGCTCGCAGACCCGGTCGCGATATTGTACGCGTTCGCTTGGCTAGCCGAGTACGCCGTGTCAGCATAGACCATATTGTATGCCGCCGTTGTATTTCTTCCCCAGCTCTGAGCTAGGCTAACCATCAACTGTATCATCGCATCCTCGGTGTGGTTCTGGTCGAGCGCCGTTCCGCCTTCCACGATGGGGGTCGAGGGTCCAATTTCTGACCCTGGACCCATCAGTATCCCGTTGGTGGCCATCGCGATGTAGCTCCCGGCAGATGCCGCCAGCGCGTCTGGCGGAACATAGGTGTATGTGGGAATTCCCGACTGGTTCGCAGCCTGGATGGACGAGATTATGTCGAGCATGTCACTCAGGAGACCTCCCGGTGTGTTCATCTCTATGACAATCGCCGACGCGTTCTGCGCTTGGGCCATGGAGACGGCGTCCGCCACGAAAGCTGACGCACCCGGGTCTACAGGGACATCGAAGTTGACCACGACGACCTCGCCGGGAGTGGCGCTTGCTGAGTGGTGGGATGCTATCCCCAGCGACAGCACGAGTACCGCTAGGACGACCAGGGCCGGTGCCTTTGCCCACGACCAGCCCCAGAATCTCGCCCTCCTTCGGTTCTGCATACCAAATCTGAGAGCGACTAGCTCGGATAAAAAGCCGTCTCGGTTGGGCGTTCCGGTCTAGAATTGGGGGTTTTCTGAACTTGGAGCGCCCTAGGGTTCAGATGATTATCCCAACTCTGGCCAGCAATTTGACGTAGTTCTCATCGGACATGTCCCGCTTGTACTCCTTCAGGGCCTTGAGCAAAGGTTCGTGCGACTTGACGCCGAGTAACCGCTTGACCAGAGGTGCCGACCTCCCTCCGATGAACAGGTACTGGGCGCAGGTCGTGACGTTCTTCGGTGTCCTGTCCCTACTCGCGGACTCGAAGTCAATAATGTAGGGAGTGTCTCCCGCCATTATCACGTGCTTCCTGAGGTCGCTCAGTTGGCCGTGGTCCAGGTTGATCAGGTCGAGCTTCCTGCATTGGTTTAGGAGCAGGTGAATAATCTCCCTGGTGCGACCCCTCGCCCCTGTTCCGACAATCATCTTGAGGTGATCGTGAAAGTCTTCGCCCTCTACGAGCTGCATAAGCATGAAATCGTTCGTCGCGCTGTAGACGAAGGCCCCGACGCCGGCCGCGTTCGCGAGCTGGGTCAGGGTGTACTCATTGAACATACTCTCCCTGTTGGCGTCACTCCGTCTGACCTTCAGAGCGTAGACCTGACCCTCGACCGAAGCCCTCACGACCAGGCTCACGGTGCCTATCCCGACCAGGCCGAGCCTGCCGATTTTCGTCCTTCCGGCGAAGGCGATCTCGGTCACACTCAGTTTCCTTAGTTGCTTGAGCCTGGCCTTCGCAAGTCTAAGGTTCGGCCTCGGATAGGTGAGGACGTTGATGTACGGCGCCTTCACGAACTCATCGAGCGGTATCCGTTCCAATTGTGTCTGAGATAACCTGCTCCACCCCCTTGCTTAGCCACGCCTCTCTCCTCAACGCTTCTCTTAGTTTGCCACCATGCAGTACCGTCCCGTTCCTCCGGATTGCACCAGCGACTTCCCGGGACGCACCGACCTCGGAAATCCTGCCCCTCAGGTCGCTCATCAGGTCGGGGAGGTCCTTCGTCTCCCGCTTCTGCATCATGTGTATCCTACCGTCGTCCGCGACCCAGACCAGTTCCGCTTTCTTCCTGTTCTTTGCGACGAACCTGCTCACTTCGGCGGCGAGTTCTGCCCCGGGACCAACTCTCTCCTCCAGATCCGACAACCTCTCGGTCTCCGGTAACAAGACGATAGCGCTCCTGTCCACGGAGTTGGAACAAGCGGCCGACCGTGAAATCGTAAATCCGTAACCCTCAACGTATTTTTCTATCTGCCTGGCGCTCCTCTTCAGCTCGCCCCAGAGGGTGTCCTCGCTGAGCTTGGGATGGTCGAACACGACTGCGTAGAGCCGGTCCCTCATCTGTCCCCGGACCAGCGGGTCGATGTGGGTGAAGAACCTCGAGTCGGGCCTATCCAGGAAGGCTCTCGAGGCCAGGGTCATCCTGGCGACATTCCCCCTGGATATCGCTCTGGACAATTGGCGGTTCTGGTCGATTGGGTCGCTCAGCAAGAACTGTCCGCCGTCATGGGAATTGAGGGTCGCAAAATGCCTCAACGTTTCAATGAACCCGCCGTGAAGGTACACCAGAACCTCGGTCGCGTAGCCGCTGAAACCCTCCTTCTCGATTTCGGCACCATAGACTCCCACGACCTTCATGAATCGCTTGAGCAGTCGAACTTGACCCTTCTTCGATGCACTAAGACTCTTCGTCACAAATTCGACGTGGTAGGGGGACCTGTCTGCGGCGCTCTTCCACTGACCGGGCTTCACGTCGTAACAGGGGACGATGTTCACCTTGACTCCGCCGACTATGGCTTCCGTGTAGGGGTGCTGCGCGTACTTCTTCCCATGTGGCAGCCCCCGCGCCGCCCGCCGCCCGACGCCCAGTCCTATCGACTCGAATTCTTCCTCATCCACGGTCGGTGCGATCTTGACGAAGATATCGATGTCCACATCTCGGGGCAGCCACGTCCCCTTGGCGAAGGACCCGCCGACCAGGATGCCCCTTATCTCCTCGGAGCCCGCAGCTGCAGCTTCCACCCGCGCGAGGAGCTTTGCAGTCGTGCTCTCCAAAACTCTTCTTTCCCGCTCGGTCGGGGTGACGAGTTTCTGGGCCTTGGCGACGACCCCTCGAGGATCCTTCAATTCAGAGCATACTCCCTGACATCCGAGTATATGGCTCCCATCGGGGTCAACACGCTGGACTTGAGCTTCAATTTGTCCAGCTTTGTCCTCCCAAAGTCCCGAGATTGGTTCTGTTGGACGAACGACCCGAGCGCCTCCGTGTTTCTTGGACTTCTGACCCTTCCCAGAGTTATGTGAGGGTGAAACGGGCGTTCATCGGGCGTCCCCACCCCTTCCACCGCCTTGATTATCGAAGTGGAGAGCCGAACCATCTTCGCTGCATCTCCGGGCGCAACCCCAGCCCAGACGACTCTGGGGCGCCTCGGGTCGGGAAAGACTCCGATGCCACGGACCGTGATGTCCAGCGATTCCAGCGCCACCCTCCCAATCATGGCATCTATCTCGCCGGTTGTGGTCTCAGGGATGTCTCCGAAGAATCTGACCGTGAAGTGGATGTTCTCCCTCCCCACGATACCGATGTCCGCCCCCGTCTTCCTCAAGTCCTCCTCGGCCATCAGGAGGTTCGCCACCACCGGTTGGGCGACCTCGAAGGCAAGGAAGGCTCGCATCTCCAACCTTCACCACTTGGGTTCCCTCGCTTTAAGCTAGGAGCCCCAGACCCTTATTATGCGCATGAGGCAGGTGCTGCCGTAAGAGATGCTGATTCTAGCGATCACGGGTATGCCTGGAGCAGGCAAGACAACAGCCTCGCAGGCCCTCGAGACCATGGGTCTCAAACGGATTGCAATGGGGGACATGATCCGCGAGGAGACGAAGAGAAGGGGCCTCCACCCGGACGACAAGAACATGGGCATGGTCATGCGGGATGTGCGGGAAAAATACGGACCAGGCGCGGTGGCAGAACTGTGCCTCCAGAGAATCGAACCTATGAAGAACGAGAAGGTCATGGTCGTGGACGGGGTACGGTCAGCGGTCGAGGTAGACGTCTTCAAGCGAGCAGGCGAGGTAAAGCTCTTGGCAATCCACGCCTCTAGAGAGCGGCGCTTCGCACTTCTCACCAAGCGAAAGCGTACGGACGACCCCTTGGACATCAAGAGTTTCGACGCCAGGGACGATCGCGAGCTCTCGATTGGAATAGGAGGCGCCATCGCCCTCGCCGACGAGGTGATATCGAATGAGCATCTCACCCGTGAAGAGCTGGGTAAGGCCGCAATCACCCTGGCGACCCGTTGGATTGGTTCAGTTGGAAAGTGAGGTCAAGCTGCGAGTCTTTGCGACTATTTCACCGACCGAAGACAAGAACAAGGTGCTAACTGCGGTGACCCACCTCCTGGGGGAGTGCGCTTTCATCGTCGAAGAGGGAGCGGGTGGGCTCAGGATCGCGTCGGAAGACCCTGGGTGTCTGAGGCTAATACACGATCAACTGAGGGACAGGCACGTACGGAGCGCCGCAAGGCGTCTCATGCTGAAGCAAGGGCGCTTGGACAATGGATTGAGGCTACTCTTCAACAGGCAAGCAGCATTTGCAGGAGTGGTCTCGCTCTGTTCGGACGGTTTGGAGTCTCCGCTTGGTCCCATTATCATGGAGATAGAGTCAAAGGACCCGGACCTGCTGATAGATTGGCTCACACCGCGCCCGGAGGGGGAACCTCAAGAGTGAGGCCGTCATGGGCAGCGACGACGTCATCGAAGACCTCCTTCGCATCTCTTAGAAGTGAATCCGCTCTAGTGTAGCGCGCGCTGAAGTGCGTGAGGACCAACTTCTTCGCTCCCGCCTCCTGCGCCACTCCGGCAGCCTCAACGGCCGTGCTGTGCTTCCTCTCTATAGCCTTGTCAGCATCCTTCGAAGAGAATGTGGAATCGAAGATCAAAAGGTCGACGCCAGCGAAAAATCTGACGAGTGCCTTCGAAGGTCTCGTATCGCCGGAGTAACCGATGCTCCTGCCAGGTCTCTCGGGACCGAGCACCTGCGCGGGATTGAACTTCTTTCCCTTCACGGTGACGGACCTGCCTCTCTGAAGGCTCGACCACTTCCTGCCCTCGGGTATTCCCAGCGCCCTTGCCTTGTTCGGGTCGAAGACCCCCGGCCTGGGCAACTCCTCGAACCGGTAGGACCAGGCGTCAACGGAGTGACTTGCCCTAGCCGCTCGAACCCTGAAGTCGGTTCCCCTCAGAACCGTCCCCGTCTTCACCGCGACGAACTGCACCTCGAAGGTCAACCCGATCTGGAACACCTTCACGGTGTTGTTCATCCATCCCAAGAGCTCTCCCGGGGCGACGATTGTTAGTTTACGGACCCTGCGGGACATGCTCATTGTTTGGAGGAGCCCGATGAGTCCGTTCACGTGATCCCCATGGAGATGGGTGATGAGGATGAGCATCTCTCGGTTTAGTCCGAGGCCGTATTTTACGAAGCCTCGCTGAGCGCCTTCGCCGCAGTCCATGAGGATAAGCTGGCCCTCACGTCTGATGGCTATCGCCGGTAGGCTCCGGTTCTTCGTTGGAGCCGCAGAACTGGTTCCAAGAAATGTCACTTCAAGCTTAGCCAGCAGCTACACTCTCCTGAGTACACTGATTGTGCGAGTCAGCTTCCTATGTATGTATAGCTGGTGCTCCTCTTCCAGCTCGAACCCCCCTCCGCGCTCGATGGGGACGCTCTTCGGGTGCATCAGGACCATGCGATGGCCGGTGCTCAACAGGAAGGATGAAGTTGTCACCAGTGCGTCGATGACATCTCGGGTCTCCCGACCCGCCGTGCTCGAGGCCCTCCCGTAGGGCACATCAGTCGCGATAGCGTCCACGCTCCTGAGCGGGATCACCCTCGCGTCCGCTCGGACCACGCCAAGCCATCTCTGATGGAAAGCCAGCATGTTCCTCAGCGCCCCCCTCGCCATCCTGGCATCGATGTCTACATCGACAGGGACTGCGCCTATCTCGTACGCCTCCAGGAGAAGGCTCCCGGTCCCGCAGAATGGGTCCAGAATGACCTCCCCCTTCCGGACACGGGTCAGGTTCACGAGCGCTCTGGAGAGTTTTGGGAATATGGCGGCAGGGTGGAAGAACGGCCTTTTCCTAGGCCTCCTTGCGACCCACTCTTGACTCATCAAGGACGGCTTCGATATGGCGACATAGTCCCGCCCCCCTCGAACGACAGTGACCTCCACCTCGGGGTTCTTGAGGGATACCTTCCCTCCTATCCTCTCAGCGATCTCGGACACGGCGGCGTCATGGTCTGTCCCGCCGTCCAGGTCGAAGATGTTGACCCTGTAGGTCCTGCTCCTGAGGGTTTGCAAGTCCTCACCCCGGAAGTCACCATCTGGAACGACCACCCCCACCCTTCTCGAGAAGGCTATCCTCTCGGAGATGGTGTCGGGGTCTGCGGATGTCGAGGCGATTAGCACCCTCCCGACGGGGGAGTCTACACGGGCGCCTTCGTCCTGCATCCTCACAAGAGCCGCGGCCTCTGCCGCCGGTATGGAGGTGTCTTCTCCAGAAAGGAGGAAGAGAATCTCCCTATTCGGTGAGTGTGCGGAGATACGAAGCGAGCGGCTCTGTGGCGTCAACCTTGCTGACCTTGCTCGGAACCGTATTCGTTCCTATTAATTCGTCCACACCCGCCTCCATCACCCTTTCGTAGGCGTTCTCGATGAGCAAGGGGTGGATACAGGCGGCGACGATTCTCCCAGCCTCTGCCTTCCTCAACTTCTCTGCGGCTGCCCGTATGGTCGCCCCGGTGGAGACTATGTCGTCGACGATTATCACATCCCTGTCCTTGACGTCGAGGGCTCCCGCTTCGACCTTGACCTGCCCTGTGATCCTATCTCTCTCCTTGGAGAACCTCAGGTGCACGGCCCCGTATAGAGTCGCGAAAGCTTCCGTCCGTTTTGAGGAGCCAAAGTCCGGGGAGATCACAACCGGACTGGAGAGTTTTTGGTTCCGCTTGATGTACTGTACCAGAGCTGGTATAGCGGAGACGCTGTATATCGGCATGGGGAAGAGCGCCAGACCCTCAGCCGAGTGAATATCAACGGTCGTCACCCTGCTGACCCCGGTCGACCTCAGCAGGTGGGAGATGACGCCCAAGCTGACGACTTCACCTCGCAAGAACTGCTTGTCTTGGCGGGCGTATCCCATGTACGGGATGACCGCGTGCACTTTCGCGCCTTCCTGGCTCAGGTGATGTGCCGCGAGGAATAGCTGCATGTAGTTCTTGTCCACGGGCGGATAGGTCGACTGCACGACGAGGATGCTCGCCCCCGAAACGTTCTCGTCGACCCTGAACTTGGTCTCCGTGTCGGAGAACTCCTTGACATCCACGCTGACGATGGGCAGGCTCAATCTCTTGGCGAGGGAGTTGGCGAACTCTCCCGAGGCGGGACCAGCGAAGACTAGCCTGTCTGTCACAATTCCCGTCTCTGATTTCGAGCTTTATTTAACAAATTGTTCTCCGCTACATCGACCCGCAGGGCAGGTAACATTCATCAGTTAACTTCCCATTTGCGAGAATCACCAAAGACTTAATGAATAGGATATTGGGGCTTTACAATCGGTTGCGGTGGATCAATATTGCCCCGAGTGTGGTGGTATACTCCTCTACGACGCCTCCAGCAAGCGACTTTCTTGCAAAAAGTGCGGTCTGTTCCTGACCCGAGAAGAACTATCTGACCTCAGATTCAAGCAGAGGACGGGCGCGGACGACGGCACCAGACAAAAGGCAAGGCAGCAAGCCGATTACTTGGACTGGTGGCTGAAGGACAAGAAGGACAAGAAGTAGGTCCGGGCTCGAGCCGGACTTGTGTTGTCCCTAGCGAAGGCTTTGGTCGCCGTTCTGCAGGACCTTCAGGAGCTTTCTCGCGACGATTTTGGTGTTCTCGGTGGTGTCTAGCCTCTCGACCTCGCCGACCTGGAACCACCGGAACTCCTCGGACTCCTCGTTGAGGGTTATTTCGCCGCCGAGCTGCCGCATGAGGTAGTCGAGGAGTATGAAGTGATACTTCACCTGACCACGATCGTCCCTGATCACCTCGTTGGCCAGCGAGAAGAAGCCCTCGACCTTGACCTCGAGCCCGAGCTCTTCCCTGACCTCCCGTCTCGCACCCTCCTCGGGGTCTTCTCCGGTCTCCAGCAGCCCTCCGGGAAGCGACCATTTCCCTTTGTTCGGCTCGAACTTCCTCTTGATGAGGAGAATCGAACCCTCGTCCTGAATCAGGCCACCGACCCCAACCAGAGGATGCTCCGGATATTCTCTCCGATTGGGCAAACTGAATACTTTGGACTCGAATGGTGTATTAACGTTTCAATAGTCTGCACGCCCGATGGTCAAGGTCTCAAGTCTCTGCGTCGGCAAGGAGCTTCTCATCGGCAAGACGGTGAACACCAATGCCTACTGGATAGGCGCGAGGCTGCTCGCTCTCGGAATAATGCTCGACAGGATCCTGACCGTGACCGACTCCCTCCCGGAGATTGCCTCAGGATTGACCGAGCTGCTCTCCAGGGGCCCAGACTTCATCGTGGTCATTGGGGGCCTCGGACCAACGCCTGACGACATGACGCTCCGAGGGGTCGCACAGGGACTCGCAGTCGAGCTGCGAAGCAACAAGGACGCTCTTGACATCATCAGAGCCCACTATGTGCGCAGAGGGCTCGGCAAGGTCCCGATGACCAAGGCGAGGAGAAAGATGGCGGTCCTCCCTGAGGGCTCAGTACCGGTGGTAAATGGCCTGGGAACCGCGCCAGCGGTCAGAATAGAGAGGACGCAAACCGTGATTTATTGCCTCCCGGGAGTCCCGAAGGAGATGGAGCAGATTTTCAAGCAGTCGGTGGAGCCTGAAATCCGAAGGAAGGTCGGCAAGCTCTACCCATCAAGGACCACTATGCAACTACAAGACGTGTTCGAGTCAAACTTGGCCCCATCGATCTACGAGGCCGTCAGAGCCCACCCCGACGCCTACATCAAATCCCATCCCAAGGGCATCAGGAAAGGAAAGTCTCACGTCGAGCTGGACATAGTGGTCACCAGCCGGTCCAAGAAGGAGTCAAAGAGGGAGCGCGACGAGATAGTAGACTTCTTCGAACGTCGCGTACGTGAGGGCGGCGGGAAGTTGATCCGAAAAGTAATCGGACGGTAGCCGCCCTCGGAGCCAAAGCTTAGGTAGGCGTGATTCCACCAAGCCACGGTCTTGAATCTCATCTTCGTCACGGGCACAGCGGGTTCTGGCAAGTCGTTGCTCACGTCCTCCATGGCAAGCTGGTATCGGGAAAAGTCTCAGGACGTCATCTGCGTCAACCTCGACCCGGGGGTCCTCTCGCTTCCCTACGACCCGGACGTGGACATCAGGACCCAGATCGACCTGCAGCAGATAATGGCGGACTATTCCCTGGGACCCAACGGGGCCCTGATTTTCGCGAACGACCTCATAGCGAGCAAACTAGCGACCATACAAGAGGAGATTGACTCCACGGCAGCCGATTTCGCCATCATCGATACTCCGGGGCAGATCGAGCTCTTCGCATTCAGGGAGAGCGGTCCTTTCGTCGCCCGCGGCCTCCAGGGGGAGTCCAAGGTGCTCCTTTTCCTGGTCGACTCCTTGGTCGCCTCCACGCCAGCTAACTTTCTCTCGCTTTTGCTTCTTTCGGCATCGGTGAACCTGCGGATGGGTATGCCCCAGCTACAGCTTCTCTCCAAGGTCGACCTGGCCGGACCAGTGGCTTCCGAGATAATCAAGTGGGGGAAGGACTCGACGGCTTTCGAGGAATCCCTGTCGGGAATAAAGTCCGGGGATGAATACACCCTCTACACCCAACTGTTCCGGGGTCTGAGGAAGGGCACCGCCTTTTCGACGAATATCTTCCCCATCTCCTCTTACACCCGTGAAGGTTTCATCGCGTTGATGGGTGAGCTCTCCCGCGACTTCAACGCAGGAGAAGAAATGGAGGAATAGTGCGGTTCGATAGACTATCCATGGAGTCTCTTCTACCAGTCCTATCAAAGCGTTTTAAGAGGCAGAGGAACACATAGCGTGATATTGTCTCGACCGGATATCTGCACGAACATCACCGAAGCCATAGGCGACACTCCTCTCTTAGCGCTTGACAGAATGAGGGCTGGCCGGTCTGGTCGAGTGCTTGCGAAGTGCGAATTCATGAATCCCTCTGGCTCGATGAAGGACAGGATGGCCCTACAGACGATCGATGATGCCGAGCGGTCGGGCAGATTGAAAAAGGGCGACACGGTCATAGTTCTAACAAGCGGAAACGGAGGGATCGCCCTGGCAACGGTGTGCGCTGCCAAGGGTTATCGCATAATCGTCACGATGTCGGAGGGGAATAGTGTGGAGAGGAGACGGATAATCGCGGCACTGGGCGCCGAACTCGTGCTGGTTCCCCAAACACCCGGGTCAAAGCCCGGGCAGGTGTCCCATGAAGACCTCGAGCTGGTCGACAGGAAGACGGTGGAGCTGACGGAAAAGCTTCACGCGTTTCGCGTCGACCAATTCAAGAATGAGAGCAACCCACGCGGGAACGAGAGGACCGGAGAGGAGATTTGGAAGCAGTCGAAGGGGAATGTGAGCGCCTTCACCACGCTGCTGGGTTCGAGCGGATCTTTCACCGGGGTAGCACGAGCGCTAAAGGCTCATAAAAAGGAGATAAGGTGTTACGCCGTAGAACCCGCGACTGCGCCCTTTCTGTCCGGCGGAAAAGTGACGAACACAAGCCACAAGCTGCAGGGAGGGGGATACAGCCAGCCTCTCGACCTCTTCGATAAGGGAGTCTGCGACGGGTACATTTCCATCTCAGACGATGAAGCTGTCATGACGGCGAGGGTCCTGGCCAAGAAGGAGGGATTACTCGTCGGATTTTCCTCCGGTGCGAACGTAGCCGCTGCGCTCAAACTATCGAAGGACTTGAGTGAGGACGAGGCTGTGGTGACCCTACTTCCGGACACCGGCCTAAGGTACCTCAGCACTGACCTCTACGAGTAGGACGAGCGGCCTCCCAATAGAAGTCCCGGGAGGGATGCCGTCTGGTATGGGTGCTGTAGAGAGTGAAACGCGGGGCATTGGAGCCAGCCTTCAAAATCCAAATGACAACAACGTTTCCAGAACAAAGAGCTGCGTTTCTGCAACCTAGAGAGTTGGCTAGTGGAGGAATCAGGCGTGAAATGAGCGGAAGCGATAATACTTAAGAAGGGCAGATAGTCGCAGTTAGCAGCACATGGTTCGCTTTAGCGGTTGCTACACCGCGACAATCACTCCGTTCAACGCTGGTCAGGCGGTCGACTGGAACTGTCTCCGCTCTCTGGTCGAATTTCAGCGTTCCCAGGGAGTGAGCGGCATCGTCCCCGCTGGAACGACCGGGGAGAGTCCGACACTGACGTGGGAGGAGCACAACAAGGTCATCGAGGCGGTCTTCTTCGCAGGAGGCTCAAAGCTCGAGACAATCGCCGGCACTGGCTCGAACAGCACCGACGAAGCTCTCGAGGCGACCCATCACGTGGCAGAGCTCGGCCTGCGAACAGTTCTGCTGGTTGACCCATACTACAACGGTCCCAGCTCGCTCGAGATAAGGCGGGAGTACTACGAGCCCATAGCCACGGCATTCCCGGATGTCCAGATTATCCCGTACGTGATACCAGGGAGGACCGGCACCCAACTCCTACCCCAGGACCTTGGGATTCTTGCTACGAACTATCAGAACGTTAGCGCGGTCAAGGAAGCGACGGGCAGCCTTGACAACGCCCGCCTCACCAGGAACTACTGCGGTCAAGACTTTTCCATCTTGTCTGGAGACGACGATAAGACCCTCGCCCTCATGAGCGACCAATCTGTGCGGTCCTCCGGCGTCATTTCCGTGGTCTCGAACATCGCGCCGCGGGCCGTCCAAGGTCTGGTCCAATCAGCTCTGACGGGCGATTGGCGCGAGGCTCAGAGACTGGCGACAGCCCTCCAACCTCTCTTTGCTCTGGTGACCCTAAAGACCGAGGAATCGACCAAGTATGGCCCTGTGGGAGTAAAGGCGAGAAACCCTCTTCCTATCAAAACCACGATGCAGGTGCTCGGAATGACCACCGGCCACTGCAGGAGCCCCCTGGGCAAGGTCACCAGGAACGCGCTCAATGTGATTCTCGACGCGCTCAGGACCGTCTGGTCGACCGACCCCGAAATCCTGGAACCCATCGAGAGCGCCTTTGGGGTCTCAATCCCCGAGCGATTACAGACACCGAGGAATTGGGAGGGTCTTGCCTATGCCGGATACTAATCACCCGCTCAAAATCTGCGTGATCGGCGCTACAGGGCGTATGGGCGGGACGGTCCTCAAGGACGCACCTGCGAACAGATTCGAGGTGACCGGTGCGGTGGCCGCAGCTGGCGAGACAGCCATCGGCAAGTCTCTCAGGGACCTCGGGACCTCAAATGTAGACACCCTGGTCAGCACCCCAGAGGCACTCCCAGACCTGCTAAGGCGGAGCGATGTCTGCATCTCGTTCACAAGCCCGGCAGCCGAGGTGGCCAACCTGCCTGCGATACTCGAGTCAAAACGACCGTTGGTCATGGGCACCACCGGGTTCACCGAAGACCAGAGGAAGTGGATCATGAACGCCATCCCGGGTGTCATCCCAACGGTCATGTCCTCGAATTTCTCCGTAGGAGCGAACGCGTTATTCGCAATCGCTGCTACCCTGAAGAACCTGCCCAAGGACTTTGATATCAGCATCGTCGAAGCCCACCACTCGGGCAAGGCGGACGCACCCAGCGGCACCGCGACCACGATTGCCGAGATAGTCTCAGAGGCGCGGGGCTATTCCAAGACGGTGCATGGTAGGAGCGGCATGTCGAAACGCACTCGAGAGGAACTCGAAGTGACCTCGCTCCGTGGCGGCGGAGTGCCCGGAATACATGAAATCTACGCGTTTGGTCCGAGTGAGATGCTCAAGTTCGAGCACCTAGCTTTCTCGAGGTCCGTCTTCGCCCAGGGAGCGCTCCTTGCGGCCCAGTGGGTGGTCGAGGGGCGAGAGCCGAAGCTATACAGTATGTTCGACGTCCTCGGGTTCCGGGCCCAGCCCTAACCTTCGTAAAGCTCGTCATGCGCGTCGGGCGTACCGTCGGTCAAGACCTCGTGACCGGTCTCGGTTACCAGAATAGTCTCACCTATTCTGCAACCCCCCACCCTCAGGTCATCGTACACCGTGATGCAGGGTTCGATGGCAACGATGTGCCCGGGCCTTAGTTTCATGGAGGGCACCTTCCTGCCTGGCTCGGGGGACCACGGAGGCTCATAGACGTTCAGGCCGACCCCGTGGAGGATTGGCTGAAGGCGACTGAACGAGTACCGGCCATAGCCCCTCTCTACTATCACCTTCTCGGCCGCTTCGTGGATTTGGAGGCTGGTCACACCCGGACCAGTCGCCTTGACCGCAGCCATGAACGAATCATATGTTGCCGTGTATACGGCCTTCTGAGCCTTGCTCGGCTTGCCGATGATTGTCGTGGTCGTGATATCGGTGTTGTAGCCCTTGAATATCGTCGCATAGCCCATTATCAGGAACTCACCAGACCTCACCACCTTGTCCGAGTCGTGTCGGAGCATGAGCCCCGTGTTTTCGCCAGAGAACGTCGCTAGGCCCCAGGACATTCCTTCGGCTCCCATCTTCCGGGCCGCGTATTCTGCCTCAGCCGCTATCTCAAACTCTCTCATGCCGGGCTTGGCTGACCTGAGGGCCGCTCTTATCGCGGCCTCAGTTGGTCCGCAAGCCTCCTTCATCAGCTCGACCTCTTCTTGCAGCTTCACGGCGCGTTCCTCAGCTATCTTGCCTCCAAGTCCTGAGAGCTCGACGCCGGAAGCGGCCTTTTCGAGAGCCTCCCTGTCTTCGAAACCGAGGTTGTCATAGCCCACGCGCCAACACTTGTAGTCCTTGAAGACGGCAGCGACCTCGTTCGCCCTGCCCAGCGTGTGCATGATTCGAATGTCTTCAACCCAGGGCATGTAGTGCTTGAAGTGCATGTAATCTCCAGCCACAGTGAGGAGCACCACGTCCCCCTTGACCGTGACCACGGCCGAGTAGCTGTTCTGGAACCACATGCTGACGACGGGTCTTAGGTCCGTGGAGTATCTCACGTTCTCGATGCGGTTCAGCAACAGGGCATCGAGACCTTCCTTCTTCATCAAGTCCCTTAGCTTCTGGACCTTCCTAGTCCTGAACGAACCCCAATCGATCTTGTCTGAAACCCCGCCGCGCTGCATAGCAAAAGCGCTCCGGTGAGGGCGTATAACCGTTTATGGCGCAGCCGACCCCGCGCCAGACTAAGCCCGGTGAGAGGTCGTTCCAGCGCAAAAAGGTGTAATTCGCCAAGAACATTCGTCCATAATCGTTAACAATGGGTAAGATGTACTTAGTCTGGAATCTCAGGTGTCGGCATGAAACTTAGTGTTCTCGTAGTGTCGCTTATCATTGTCGTTTCTCTCTCTCCCTTGATTGCTGCGGCCGCGTCCGGGACGATTACAATCACGAGCCCTCCAGCTAACTCCTTCTTCGCGGGTCCGCAAACCTACACCATTAGGGGCATGGTCTCACCCGTTCCCCAGGGACCAGACAACATCTTCATCTCAGTGCAAGAATCTGGAGTGGCGTACCCGGTCGATGTCCAGACCGTCGCGCTGCAGGCGAACGGGTCCTTCTCCTACCCAACGTTCATGGGTGGCAACCCTGCTTGGACCAACGGCACCTATATCGT